>JBGCFW010000018.1:0-24703 GCA_045107155.1 Ilumatobacter sp.
GGCAGCGGCGATAGCGTCGCGCTCGTGGGGGCGAACGGCGTCGGCGAGACGACGCTGTTCCGGATGATCAGCGGCGAGGAGACGCCGAGTTCGGGGACGATTCGCCACGACGGCTCGCTTGGTGTGATGGCCCAGCTCGTCGGCACCGGCGACCACCCCGCGAGCACGGTGCGAGAACTCCTCCTCTCGCTGGCGCCCGACCGGATCCGGTCGGCCGCGCGGCGGCTCGCCGAGACAACCGCTCGCATGAACGACGACCCGATGGCCTACGCCGAAGCGATCGCTGCGTGGTCCGACGTCGGCGGCTACGACGCGGAGGTGCTGTGGGACGAGTGCACGACTCGCGCAGTCGGCGAGACGTTCGACGACGTCGCCGATCGACCGCTCCGCACCTTCAGCGGCGGGGAACAGAAACGACTCGCATTGGAGACGCTGCTCCGCAGCGAGTTCGACGTGCTCGTGCTCGACGAGCCCGACAACTTCCTGGACGTTCCCGCGAAGCGATGGCTGGAGCACCAGCTGAACGAGACACGCAAGACGGTGGTGTTCATCAGCCATGACCGGGAGCTGCTCGCTGCCACTGCGACGAAGGTGGTAACCGTGGACGCCTCGGGCGCGTGGACCCACGGCGGTTCGTTCGCCACCTATGCCGAGGCGAAAGAGCACCACGACGCGATCCGTCAGAGCGATCAGGCGCTGTACGACGACGAGAAGCAGCGCCTCGAGGACTACGTGAAGCTGATGCGTCAGCGGGCGTCGATCAGCGAGGTGTTCGCACCCAAGCTGAAGGCCGCCGAGACGAAGCTCCGTCACTTCGTCGAGAAGAACGAGCGCCCACCCGACATCGCGGTGCAGAAGATCGACGTTCGCCTTCGTGGCGCCCGGACCGGCAAGCGCGCGGTCATCTGTGAGCAACTCGAGATCGCTGGGCTCACCGATCCGTTCGATCTCGAACTTTGGTACGGCGAGCGGGTCGCCGTGCTCGGTGGAAACGGCGTGGGCAAGAGCCACTTCCTGCGGCTGCTCGCGTCAGCGGGGGCCGAGGGCGCGCCGACCGACGGGGATGGCGCGGTCGAGCACCACGGCGTCGCGAGACTCGGCGCAGGGGTGATCCCCGGGCTGTTCCATCAGACCCACGAGCACCCGGAGTGGATCGGACGACACCCGGTCGACATCCTCCACGATCTCGACGTGATGCTCGGCCCGGCGATGGGCATGCTGCGGCGCTACGAGCTGCAGACGAACGCCCGTCAACCGTTCGAGACGCTGTCGGGCGGACAGCAGGCTCGCTTCCAGATCTTGCTCCTCGAGATCTCCGGGGCAACGCTTCTGCTCCTCGACGAGCCGACCGACAACCTCGATCTGGTGTCGGCGGAAGCACTCGAGCACGGCCTCGCTGCGTTCAACGGGACCGTCGTGGCCGTCACCCACGACCGCTGGTTCTTGCGAAACTTCGATCGCTACGTGGTGTTCGGCGACGACTGCGCGGTCACCGACCATGCCGAACTGCCGCCGACCTGGGCCGGCTGACGGGCGATCTCAGCCAGCGACCGGCCGTACGCCGAGCCGCACTCGAACCGTCCGAGTTGGCCACGATCGGCGGATCGGCCGGAGCGGGCACGGTTCAGTACGGTCGAAGCGTGCAACTCAACACCGTTCGCCAAGGCTCCGGATTCCCGATCGTGTTCGTCCACGGCCTCGGGATGACCGCCACCACCTGGGGTGCATGCATGGACGCGCTCGCCGATCGATACCACGTCGTCGCGGTGGACCTGCCCGGCCATGGCGAGTCACCCTGTCCGGAGGACCCCGACGCCTTCACCCGTGACGCCGCTCTCGCTGACCTCGACGAAGTGATCGACTCGCTCGACACACCACCGGTGCTCGTGGGTCACTCGCTCGGGGGGTACCTGGCACTCGCGCACGCGGCCACTCGACCCGATGCCACCACCGGCATCGTCGTGCTGAACACCGGCCCGGGCTTTCGAGATCCGGAGAAGCGAGAGGGCTGGAACGAGCGCTCGCGGCGCAACGCGCATCGCTTCGGCGTACCCGAGCGCGTCGCCGCGCTGAACCTCCAAGAGGATTCCGTGGTGATGGATCGCGTCGCCGAGATGGCCACGCCGACACTCGTGCTCGCAGGCGGCGATGATCGACCCGAGTACGCCGGCGCGGGCCAGTACTTGGAACGCAAGATGTCCGACGCTCGACTCGAAGTACTCGAGGGCGGCGGTCACTCGATGCACGAGAACACCCACGCGGTCGAGGTGGCGTCGCTGATCGCCGGCTTCACCGAGCGAGTGACCGCATCGCCCGCCGATTGACGCCGTTCTGACGCTCGGGGCGAGGGCGCCACACCGCGGCTGGGCGGGCGTCAGGCTGCAGCGTCGACGGCTTGGAGATTCGAGCCCCGGGCGCCCGTCGTCATCTTCTCGTGCATCGCGAGGATTCGCGTGCTCGCGGTCTTCTCACATCGCGACGGAATCACGGCGTGCACGGCAGCCGCGAGCGCGGCGACCGCAAGCGAGCCTGCGAAGCCGCTGGCGACTCGGAAGTGCTCGCCGTAGGTCTCGCCGACCGAATCGGGATGCTCGGTGAAGTGCGCTCGGATACCCATGCCACGACGGTACGGAATTCGCCGGAGACGGGTGTTGCGTTCTTTCTGCCGACTCGGCACTATTGCGCAACGATCTTCTGATTCAAGATCACAATCTGCAAGAATCATCGATTGTGGACCAAGTCGATCAAGATATTGTGCGTTTCCTACAGGAGGATGGATCGCTGAGCGCACGAGAGCTCGGGGACCTCGTCGGGCTCACTCCCACACCGTGTTGGCGCCGCGTGCGGGCGCTGGAGGAATCCGGTGTGATCACTGGCCGAGTGGCCCTCGTCGACCCGGCCGCGGTCAACCTCGACGTCACCGCGCTGGTCAACATCCGCACCAACGATCACAGCTCGGCGTGGGTCGACACGTTCCAGGCGGCGCTCGACCGCTTCCCCGAGATCGTCGATGCCTTCCGCACGAGCGGCGACACCGACTACGTGGTGAAGGTGATGGTGCCGAGCATCGCGGCGTACGACCGCTTCTACAAGCGGCTGATCGACGCCGTCGACCTCTACGACGTGCGCACCGTGTTCGTGATGGAGGAGATGAAACGGACCACGGCCCTCCCACTCGACTATCTCGACGAGTGACACCGGCGTCGCGCCTGTCGCGGCCCGCTGTCGCCTGGCGCGCTGGGCCGATTGACTGACACGGTGATCGACGAACTCAACTGCGAGGAGTCCGGGATCGGCCTCCGGCTCGACGGGAAGCCGCTCCGACTCTCGTGGGGGTGGCTCCGCGACCACGCCCGCGACGAGACATCGTTCCTCGCTTCTGCACAACAGCGGCTAGTCACCCCGACGGTCGTCGCGGCGGCCGGCCGCGCCACCGTCGAACGTTCTCCTGGCGGTTTCACCGCACGCTGGCCGGACGGCACCACCGCAGAGTTCGCAACCGACTTCCTGCGCACGTTGACCGCGCCGGGCGTCACGCAGCGGATCGACATCGAGCCCGACCCCTGGGTCGGCGCCGACATGGTCGGCCGCTCGTCAGCCTTCGATCACCGTGCGGTGATCGACGACGATGACGGACTCCGCGTCGCACTCAACGAGCTCTGGAAGTCCGGAGTGATCACACTCAGCGACGCGCCCGTCGACCACGCCGTCACCCGAGCCGTCCTCGAACGCTTCGGCTACGTGCGGCGCACGATCTTCGGGGAGATGTGGGAGTTCTCGTCCGATGGCGGGTTCGACGACACCGCGTCGACACCGCGCGAGATCACACCGCACACCGACGGCACGTACAGCCACGATGCGCCCGGCCTGCTCGGTCTGCACTGTCACGAATACGACGCGACCGGCGGCGAGAACGTGTTCGTCGATGCCCACGCGCTCGCCCCGCGCCTCACGCCCGCTGCGAGGGAGATCCTGTCGACGGTCGACATCCCCGGCCAGTACATCGGCGACGGAGCGCACCTCGTCGCCAGACGGCCGGCGCTGCGTCACGAAGCGAACCGACTCGTGCAGGTCAGTTACAACCACCACGATCGTGCGCCGTTCCTGCTGCCGGAGCCGCAGATGAGCGCGCTCTACGACGCGCTCGGCGAGTTCGACGCGCTCGCCAACGATCCAGACCTGCAGTTCGAGCTGGCGATGCGACCAGGCGACATGGTGATCTTCGACAACTGGCGCGTCCTTCACGGACGACGAGCGTTCAGCGGCCGCCGCCTCATCGCCGGTGGGTACGTGAACCGGGAAGACGTCGAGTCGACGACCCGCCGCCTCGCCTGACAGCGCGCTGCTCGATCGACGGCGGACTGCGCCGACGGGGATTCTGTGCGCGATGATCACGAAATGACCGTCATCGACGACACCTCTGTCTCCCTCGACGCCGACGCCCAGCGCGTGAACGACGCCCTCGACGCGCTGTTGGCCGAGCACGATCCGACGACCACCGACGACATTGCGTTCCGTGGGGCCCGGTTCGACGCCGGCCTCGCGTGGGTGCACTTCGCCGAGGGCGACGGCGGCCTCGGCGCGCGTCCCGACCTCAACAAGGTGGTCGAGCAGCGCCTCCGCGCGGCCGGCGCGAAGCCCACCGATCCGAGCACCTTCTTCATGCACCTGGCCGGGCCGACCATCGCCACGCACGGCGACGACCAGGTGAAGGAGCGCTTCCTCCGTCCGATGTTCACCGGCGAGGAGAAGTGGTGCCAGTTGTTCTCCGAGCCCGGTGCCGGCTCTGACTTCGCCGGACTCGGCACGAAAGCAGAGCGCGACGGCGACGAGTGGATCGTGAACGGCCAGAAGGTCTGGAACACGCTTGCGCATCTCGCCGACTTCGGCATGCTCGTCACGCGAACCGACCCCGATGCACCGAAGCACAAGGGCATGACCTACTTCGCGCTCGACATGAGGGCCGAGGGCGTCGAAGTGCGCCCGCTGCGCCAGATCACCGGCGAGGCCGAGTTCAACGAGGTCTACATGACCGACGTGCGTGTGCCCGACGCCTATCGGGTCGGCGCCGTCGGCGAGGGCTGGCGCGCCTCGCTGACCACGTTGATGAACGAGCGCAACGCGATCGGCGGTGGCAGCGCCGGCGGCGGCAAGCCGCGGCGTGGTGCTGCAGCGAACGACGCCGTCGAGGTCTGGCAGGCGATGGATCCGTCGAAGCAGACCGCCGCCGACAAAGACACGCTGATGAAGTTCTGGGTCGAGGCCGAGGTCGGCCGCCTCACCAACATGCGCGCTGCGCAGAATGCCAAGTCCGGCAACCCCGGCCCTGAGATGTCGATCGCCAAGCTCGCCTTCTCCGAGCTCAACAAGGGTCTGTACGAGTTCTGCATGAACCTGCTCGGTGCCGACGCCTTGATCGAGTACGACTACACCTTCCGCCGTCCCGAAGACCTCGATGCCTCGGGCACCGCACACGGGCTGCGCTACGCATTCCTTCGCGTGCGGGCCAACTCGATCGAGGGCGGCACGTCGGAGATCATGCGGAACATCCTCGGCGAGCAGGTGCTCGGCCTGCCCGGTGAGCCGCGCGTCGACAAGTCGCAGGCGTGGAAAGACGTCCCGCGCAACTGAGCGAGCGACGCACCCGGGTCACCGACCCGATGGCAGATCCTGAACCAGCCCTTTCAACAACGAGCGAGAGCGATCCCCCGATGACGATGACCTTCCAGGAAGCGTGCGCGGCCGTGTGTGCCCCGGGCTCCATGTTCGAGATCCAAGAGACCGACGTGCTCGGCGTGCCCACGAAGGTGTTCGCCGGAACGCCACCGAGCATCCGCTCACTGTTCGAGCTCGCGGCGCTGCGCGACGACGAGTTCATCGTCTTCGAGGACGAACGTTGGACCATGCCACAAGTGTTGGAACTCGCCGGCAAGATCGGCCACCTCCTCGTCAACGACCTCGGCGTCGCCAAGGGCGATCGCGTCGCCATCGCGATGCGCAACTACCCCGAGTGGATCGCTGCGTTCACGGCGATCACATCGGTGGGCGCTGTCGTGGTTCCCATGAACGCTTGGTGGGTCACCGACGAGCTCGTCTTCGCCATCGCCGACTCCGGTTCGAAGGTCGTCATCGCGGATGCGGAGCGACTCGGCCGGATGAACGACGCCGATGAAGGGGCCATCGACGCCACCGTGGTGATCGCACGCGCCGGCGGAGCACCGCTGCCCGAAGGTGTGCTCGACCTCGATGCGTCGCTCACCGACGGCGCGACCATGCCGGGCGCGGACATCGACCCCGACGACGACATGACCATCCTCTACACGTCCGGCACGACCGGCCGCCCCAAGGGAGCAGTGTCGACCCACCGGGCGGTTCTGAGTGCGCTCCTCGCGTTCGCCGCACGCGCCGCGGTCGCTGCTCTCCGCGAGCCAGAAGATCCCGACACCGTGGAGGAGGGCGGCGCTCCGCAGACCTCGTTCATGCTCTGCGTTCCGTTGTTCCACGTGACCGGGCTCGTCCCGGTGATGCTCGGCTCGTTCGTGAGCGGCGCCAAGCTGGTCATGACCTACAAGTGGGAACCCGACCGGGCGCTCGAACTGATCGAAGCCGAACGGGTGACGAACTTCGTCGGTGTTCCCACGATGGCGTGGGACCTCCTCGAAGCCGACACGTTCGCGCAACGCGACACCTCCTCACTGCGTTCGGTCGGTGGCGGCGGCGCCCCGATGCCGCCAGAGTTGGTGAAGCGCATCGACGACAACTTCCAACGCGGTCGCCCGGGCCTCGGCTACGGCATGACCGAGACCAACGCCTACGGCCCACAGAACACGGGCGACGACTTCGTGAACAACCCGAAGTCGACCGGGCGCCCGGTTCCGATCATGGACGTCCGCGTCACCGACCCCACCGGTACTCCGCTGAGCGTCGGTGAGACCGGCGAGATCTGGTTTCGGAGCCCCTCGCTCATTCGCGGCTACTGGAACCGCCCCGATGCGACTGCCGAGACCATCGTCGATGGCTGGTTGCGCAGCGGCGACATCGGCCACCTCGACGAGGAGGGCTTCGTCTACGTGAGTGACCGCGCGAAAGACATGATCTTGCGTGGCGGTGAGAACATCTACTGCGCCGAGGTCGAAGCCGCGATCTACGAACATCCGGCCGTGTACGAAGCGGCGGTGTACGGCATTCCCGACGAGCGCCTCGGCGAAGAGCTGGCCTGCCACGTCATGGTCAAGGACGGCATGGACCTCGACGTCGGCGAACTCCAGAGGTTCGTCGGCGAGCGCCTCGCGGCGTTCAAGGTGCCGAGCGTCGTCACCGTGGTCAACGAGCAGTTGCCGCGTAACGCGAGCGGAAAGATCCTGAAGCGCGAGCTGCGCGACAGCGTCGCACTCTGACGACTCGCTCGCTGCCGGCCGGAGTCGCGAGACTCCTCCGATGGCCGAACTCTGGGAACACTCCGCACTCGAATTGGCGGCGAAGATCCGCGAACGCGAGGTGACCAGTCGCGCAGTCGTGGAGGCGCACCTCGCTCGTATCGACGCCGTCAACGGGCATCTCAATGCGATCGTCCGCCGACTCGACGATGAGGCGTTGGCCGCAGCCGACGCCGCTGACGCCGCGGCCGATCGCGGTGATGCCCTCGGGCCGTTCCACGGCGTACCGATGACCGTGAAGGAGAACGTCGACCTCGCTGGCTTCCCGACGACACAGGGGGTCCCGGCACTGGCTGACGCGATCGCGACGGCCGACGCACCTGCGGTCGAGCGACTGAAGGCAGCCGGAGCGATCCCGATCGGCCGAACGAACCTGCCCGACTTCGGGTTGCGCGTCTCGACCGACTCGTCGCTGCACGGACTCACGCGCAACCCCCACCACCCCGCTCGAACCGCGGGCGGGTCGAGCGGCGGTGAGGCATCCGCGATCGCATCGGGAATGAGCCCGTTCGGGATCGGCAATGACATCGGCGGGTCGCTGCGCAACCCCGCACACTGCTGCGGTATCGCGTCGATCAAGCCGTCGGTGGGCGTGGTGCCACACGCGTCGACGCTTCCCCCGATCGTGAAGTCGCTGTCGGTGCAACAGATGGCCGTCGAGGCGACCATGGCGCGCACCGTCGCCGACGTCCGGGCTTCGTTCGAACTGATCGTCGGGCCCGACCCTCGTGATCATTCGTGCGTGCCGGCGCAACTCACCGACCTGGCCGGCGGCGAGAGCCTCCGCGTCGCGGTGCTCGCCGAACCGCCGGGCGGGAAGACGGATCCAGAGATCGCCGCCGCGATCCGTGCCGCCGGCGATGTCCTCGCAGACGCAGGCCACGAGGTCGTCGAGGCGACGCCGCCGATGTACGAAGAGACCATTGATCTGTGGTCCGGGTTGCTCGCACAAGACCTGGCGGTCGAATACCCCGCCCTCGGGGGCCTGATGGGCCCCGATGCCACGGCCATCATCGAAGGACTGCTCGACATCTCGCCCGAGATCACCGCCGAGTTCGTCTACATGGTCCAAGCCGGGCGTTCGGCCGCGATGACGGCCTGGTCTGAGTTCTTCGCCGAGCATCCGGTGATGCTCTCCCCCACCTGGGCGCTCCCCGCCTTCGAGCACGGAGCCGACCTGGGCGACACGACCGACTTGATCCGCGACACGTTGCGTCCCGTCACACCGATCAACCTGCTCGGGCTACCGGCAGCGGTGGTGCCCTTTGGCACGGCTGACGGACTGCCGGTCGGCGTGCAGGTCATCGGTGATCGCTTCACCGATCTCCGCTGTCTCTCCATCGCTGCCCAGATCGAGGCCGCCCGGGAACCGACCTCGCCGATCGACCCGGTGACGTGACGCTCAGGTCTCACTCGCCCGCATCGACATGCGAGCATGAAGCGTGACCGATCGAGCGAGCCTTCAGCTCGGCGTGCACGTCGGCCAACAGAACGCCTCGATGTCCGACCTCATCGCGCTGTGGCAGCGTCTCGATGAGGTCGTCGACTGGATTTCGGTGTGGGATCACCTCTATGAGGCCCCACCGGCCGGCGGCACGACGCCGCACTTCGAGGCTGTCGCGACGCTGAGTGCCCTCGCATCGGTCACCAGGAACGCCCGCCTCGGGTGCCTCGTGTTCTGCGTGCCGTACCGGAACCCAGCCCTTCTCGCGAAGTCGATCGTGGCGATCGATCACATTTCGGCGGGCCGTTTCGAGCCGGGCTTCGGGGCTGGATGGCACCGACCCGAATTCCTCGCGCACGGCTACGACTTCGAGGAAATCGCGACCAGGTTCGACCAACTGGAAGAAGGCCTCGACATCATCTCGGGGATGCTCGGCCCGGATGATTCGACGACATTCACCGGTGATCACTTCTCGGTCGAGTCGGTGACGTGCGTCCCGGGTCCGTTCGACGAGTCGATCCCACTCTGGACCGGCGGGCGCGGCCCCACCCGGACGCCCGCTGTCGCCGCTCGATACTGCTCGGGGTGGAACGTTCCGTACGTGGGCCCGGACGAGTATCGGCGACTGAACGAGCGGCTCGATGCCGCATGCGAGAGCATCGGCCGCGACCCCGCATCGCTCGAGCGATCGGTGAACCTCGCGTTTCACGTCGGGGCCACCCCCGAAGCCGCCGCTGACGAGCGGCGCCGGATCCGCGAGCAATGGGGTGACGACGCCGAACGTGTCACGGCTGGGGCGCTCACCGGCACGCCCGGCGAGGCGCTGGAACAGCTGGCCGCATTCCACGATGCCGGCGCCGACCTGGTCAACGTGGCACTCCGGCTCCCGGTCGACGGCGACGCACTCGAGGCGTACCTGGTCGACGTCGTCCCGGCGGCCCGCTCGCAGATCTGACGACGCCGTCGAGCCAGGCGATCGCCGCCGTTCGGGGGACCGGGGCCAGGTGTTCACCAGCGGTTCACCTCGCGGCTGCATGTGGCTTCGTAGCGTGGCGACGTGACCGTGCGCGTGGGCATCAACGGCTTCGGACGAATCGGACGCCTGGTGGTGCGCGGGCTTGCGCACCGTCAAGCGCTCGGCGACGACATCGAGCTCGTCCACGTGAACGAACCGCACGCGGACGCTCCCGCTGCAGCGCACCTGCTCGAGTTCGACACGGTCCACGGCCGCTACCCGGGTTCGGTGGAGACCGACGGTGGCGACATCCACGTCGATGGCGCGACCGTCACCTTCACGTCAGAGCCGATGCCCGGCTCGATCCCGTGGCAAGCGAGTGGCGTCGACCTGGTGCTCGAATGCAGCGGTGTCTTCACGACCACCGAGACGCTGCGACCGCACTTCGAACACGGCGTACGCAAGGTGATCGTCGCTGCGCCCGTCAAGTCCGAAGGCGTGTTGAACATCGTCATGGGCTGCAATGACGACAAGTACGACCCGACGTTCGACCACGTCGTCACCGCGGCGTCGTGCACCACGAACTGCATCGCTCCCGTGGTCAAGGTGCTCCACGAGCAGATCGGGATCAAGCGCGGCGCGATCACCACGATCCACGACGTGACCAACACCCAGGTGATCGTCGACGCGCCGCACAAGGACCTGCGACGCGCCCGCTCGGCACTCAACTCGCTGATTCCGACCACGACGGGCTCGGCAACGGCGATCACCATGATCTACCCCGAGCTCACCGGCAAGTTGAACGGCACCGCCGTACGCGTCCCGCTCCTCAACGCCTCGCTCACCGATTGCGTGTTCCACATGGACCGCAAAGTCACGGTCGACGAAGTGAACGGTCTCCTCCGAGAGGCCGCCGGCGGGGAACTCGCGGGAATCCTGGGGTTCGAAGATCGACCGCTGGTCTCGGCCGACTACACCAACGACACGCGCTCGGGCATCGTCGACGGCCCCTCGACGATGGTGGTCGACGATCGACTCGTGAAGCTACTCGTCTGGTACGACAACGAATACGGCTATGCGTTCCGGATGGCCGATCTCGCCGCCAAGGTCGCAGACTCGCTCGCCTGACCGGCTCATGCAGACTCGGAACTACGCCCTCGTCACTGCCGGGTACTGGGCGTTCACGCTCACCGACGGTGCGTTGCGGATGCTCGTCCTGCTCTACTTCAACGAGCTCGGATACTCACCGGTGTCGCTCGCGTTCTTGTTCCTCGCGTACGAGTTCATGGGGATCGTCACGAACCTGCTCGGCGGCTGGGTCGGATCGCGGACCGGGCTGAACAAGACGCTGATCGCCGGACTCGCGCTCCAGGTGATCGCGCTCGTGACACTCACGTTCCAGCAACCGAGCTGGCCCGCGGTCGGCACCGTCATCTTCGTGATGGCCGCACAGGCACTCTCCGGTGTCGCCAAGGACCTCACGAAGATGAGTTCGAAGAGCGCGGTGAAGTTCGTGGCGGGCGATGCCGACGGCGCACTGTTCAGACTTGTCGCACTGCTGACCGGATCGAAGAACGCGTTGAAGGGCGTCGGGTTCTTCATGGGGGCAGCCCTGCTCGAGCTCTTCGGCTACGACGCGTCGTTGTGGATCATGGCGGGCGGCATCACCATCACGCTGCTGGCGGTGAGCTGGCTCCTCAACGAAGACATCGGCAAGTCGTCGAAGAAGACTCCGTTGCGTCAGGTCCTGTCGAAGTCGGATGCGATCAACCGCCTGGCCGTCGCCAGGTTCTTCCTGTTCGCTTCGCGTGACATCTGGTTCGTGGTCGCGCTGCCCGTGTTTCTGCACGACGAGCTCGGCTGGTCGTTCTGGGGTGTTGGTGGCTTCCTCGCGACCTGGGTCATCGGATATGGGATCGTGCAGTCGGTAGCACCTCGCTTTCTTCGAGGAACCGACGAGGTCGTCGCAGCACGACAGTGGTCGTTCGCACTCGGCATCGTCGCCGCGACCATTGCCGTCCTGGTGACGGCGGACATCGCAGTGACGCTCGCGATCGTCGGCGGCCTGTTGGTCTTCGGCGTCGTGTTTGCGCTCAACTCGTCACTGCACTCCTTCCTGATCCTCGCGTACGCCGACGATGACGACGTGAGTCTCGACGTCGGGTTCTACTACTCGGCCAATGCGTTGGGGCGCTTCGTCGGAACGCTGCTGTCAGGCCTCTTGTACCTGTGGGGCGGGCTCGCCGTGGCGCTGTGGGGTGCCACCGCGTTCATCGCGCTCACCTGGCTGCTCACGCTGCGCCTCCCGGCCATCGAACGCCGAGCGGCAGTCGCCGCCTGACGCCGGCTGCGAACCACCGCGCGAGAAAATCTCCGCGTGTCGCGAAACTCACTTGATCGGCATGGGCCCGATCGAGGACAGTGTCATCACCACACGAGAGGAGGTGCACCACATGTCGATGTTCGACTCAAACCAGACGATTCCCGGCGGTGCACTCCGCGATGTGTGCCCGCTCGCGGCGTGAGCCGTCCG
The DNA here is from genome assembly GCA_045107155.1 of Ilumatobacter sp. Taxonomy (GTDB): domain Bacteria; phylum Actinomycetota; class Acidimicrobiia; order Acidimicrobiales; family Ilumatobacteraceae; genus Ilumatobacter_A. The sequence goes on from JBGCFW010000018.1 coordinate 12,369, forward strand.
AGCATCTGACGCGCTGACATCCGCGCTCGATCCTCCCCGGTCGATGCCTCTCGTCGCGCGCCTCACCCCAAACAACCCAACAACGTCTCGATCCTCGAGGCAGAAAGGACATCGACCGATGTTCGACACTTCCATCCACCCCGAATACCAGTTGGCAGAGATCCGTGAGCGACATGCTCGCATCCGCGCCGACGCCGAGCGGTCTCGTGCCTTCCGCGCCGCGCGTGGGCGACACCGTTTCCGCAGCCGCGAGCGACGGCATTGACATCACTTCGGCCGGTCCGGCGGGTTCCTCCTGTCGGACCGGCCTCGCTCGCTGCAACTGTCGACCGTGTTCGACCGACTCGCCGAGGACCCGACGGCCGACCGGGAGACGTCGACGGCTTCCCGGTGACGTCCTCGTGGTGACGTCCTCGCAGTGACGTCCTCGCAGACGTGAACACGACCGCCGTCGTCCCGGAGTCGTCCCAACAGCGCAGCGGCTCGTCCGCCGTGGCCGAACTCGATGGCCAATGATCCGGCCGCACGCGAAAAGCTGCTCGGGATCGAGTTCTCGGTCGGCTGATCAGGCGACGAAGGTCGCCGCACCGTGCGGGCGACCGGCCAGCGGCGCCGCCGCGAGCCACGGCGTTGCGTGTTGCGTCGGCACGCCCGGCACGACGTCGACATCGATGCCCCGAGCTCTCAACTCCGCTGCCTCGTCGATCCCGCTGCCGCACATGAACGGGTCACCGATCATCAGGCGCACGACGTGACGCCCGGCAAGGGCGTGTTCGATCACCACCGCATTGATCGATGCCGCGGCGAGGTCGGGTCGCGTGCCGACACCAATCCGCTCGGTCCCGACATCAGCGAGACCGAGCAGGTCGCGATCGATCGGGGTGTCGTACACGATGACGTCGGCTGCGGCGAGTGCCCGGGCACCGCGGACCGTGATCAGGTCGGCTCCTCCGGGGCCGGCCCCCACGAGCGTGACCACGCCCTTGTCGGGTTCCCGCTGCCAGAAGCGACGTTGCCGGTTCGTCGTCATGACGCGAACGTACGCCCGGACGAGGTCGCCGATGTGAGGCCCCGGTTTCAACTCCGTGAACACTTGGCGGTCCGTTGCCACGTCGCGCCCACCGAGGGGTCAGCCGGGCGGGAGCGTCGGCGTCTCCTCGGCGGTGGGCCGAGGCGGTCCGCCCGCGCCGAGAACGGTTTGGTCGACGTCGATGACGTTGCCTGTGAGCAGGCCCGATGCGTCCGAGAGGCAGAATGCGATCAGATTCGCGACCTCCCACGGCTTCACCAGTCGGCCGACGGGTTGCACAGCTTCGGCGTGGACCAACCAGTCCTCGGGTGCGCCCTCCTCGGACATCTGGATGCGATGCTCGGACTCCGTATCCATCCAGCCAGGATTCACCTGGTTCACCCGAATGCGATGTCGCATGAGTGAATAGGCGAGGTTCTTCGTCATGACGGCCAGTGCGGCTTTCGACATCGAGTACGAGGCCAGCCGCGGCTGACCGCCGTAGCCACTCGTGGAGCCGACGTTGACGATGCCGCCCGATCCGCCGCGTTCGACGATCGACCGGGCGACGGCTTGCGACAGGAAGTACGGCGCACGGACGTTCACCGCCATCATCGCGTCGAAGTGGTCGACAGATTCGTCCAACACGCTCGACCGTGTGGTGAGCGCAGCGACGTTGACCAGATTGTCGACCCGACCGAACGCCTCCTCGCAGGCAGCGATCACCCTTCCCGGCGCGTCAGGGTCGGCGACGTCGGCCGTCACGAAACTCGTCGGTGTCCCGAGTTGGGAGAGTTCTTCGGCGAGGGCATCGCCGCGCTCGGTCGAGCGACCGGTCAGCAGGAGTCCGGTCGAACCATCTTCGACGAGCCGACGTGCGACCGCCTCGCCGAGTCCCTGACTTCCGCCGTTGACGATCGTGATCATCGCGCCATGTTGGTCGAAGAGCACCCGGCAGGGCGACACCACCGAGATCCGTCGACGATCCGTCCGGCCTCAGCACGGCAGATCTCACGTGCGCCGATCAGTCGAGACGAACGCGGCGTGCGACATCGCCGATGACGATCACACAGGGAGCAGGGAACGGACACCCGGAGTCGGCGAGATGCTCGAGATCGATCAGGGCCGTTCGCATGCGCGGCGTGCCAGCGGCGTGGATGACCGCGACCGGCTCGGTGACGGGGCGACCAGCGTCCCGCAGGGCGCGAGCGATCTCCGTCGAGGTCGAGGCGCCCATCAGGACCACGAGCGTCGACGACGAGCGTGCCAGCGCCTGCCAGTCGTGATCGGCATCGGTGGCCCGGTGGCCCGTCAGCACGGTGAACGATGCCGCACCGCCGCGTTCGGTGAGAGCGATCCCTGCCAGCGCCGGCGCCGCCAGCGCGGAGCTCACACCGGGCACGACCTCGCAGTCGAGGCCCGCTGCCGAGAGGGCGTCGATCTCCTCCGTACCGCGACCGAACACGAACGGATCGCCGCCCTTGAGCCGAACCACATTCGAGCCGGCGAGCGCGTGGTCCACGAGCGCCGTGTTGATCTCATCCTGGCCGACACCGGCACCCTTCGATTTACCGACGGGAATCAAGACCGCTCCTTCGGGCGCCAGGTCCAGAAGCTCGGTATCGGCGAGGCGGTCGTGCACGATCACGTCGGCGGTCGCGATGGCGACAGCGCCGCGCACCGTGATGAGATCTGACCCGCCGGGCCCTGCGCCAACCAGCGTCACGGTACCGACCGGCGTCGAAGTACCCGAACGAGTGGTGCGGCGAAACTGGAGATCGGTCATGTCGGTGCTCCGATCGACTCGATGTGGTCGGGTTCGAGACTCGGTACGGCTGAAGCACGCAGGCGAGCGAGCGCGACCGGCGTGTACTTGAAGCCCGGGATCTTGCTGACGGGATCGAGGTCCGCCGCGACGAGGACGTTGCACTCTCGCCAGTGGTAGGGCATGAAGACCGTGTCGGGTCGGAGACGGTCGTTCGGTCTCCACGGGACCGTCGAGCGACCCTGCCGACTTGCGATCACGACGCGATCTGCCTCGCTGAGGTCGAGCGCTGCCGCCGTCGCGGGATGAAGTTCCACGTACGGTCCGGGAGCAAGACGCTGCTGCGCCGGGATCCGCTTGGTCTGGTTCCGTGAGAGGTACTGGGCCAGATGCCGTCCGGTCGTCAGAACGAACGGGAAGTCGTCGCTCACAGCAGTCGCCGGACGGACAGGGACGACTGCGTGGAACCGCGCACGACCATCGGGATGCTCGAATCGTTCCGTGAAGAGCTGAGGGGTTCCGGGGTGATCCTCATCGGGACACGGCCAGAACACTCCTTGCCGAGCCCGCTCCCAGGTGATGCCGGCATAGTCGTTCGGTCCGCCGGCCGACACAGCTCGCATCTCCTCGAAGACCTCTCGCCCGCGCACGAAGTCGAATTGGCGGCGAACGCCGAGACGGCCCGCGAGGTTGCGGAAGACGTCGATGTCCGAGCGAGCCGCTACTGGCGGCACCGCCTGATCGCAGCGGATCACGCGGCCTTCGATCGTGGTGACGGTCCCCTCTTCCTCGGCGAACGTGGTTCCGGGGAGCACCACGCTCGCGTGCTGCGTCGCCTCGGACAGGAAGGGGTCGATGATCACGACGTGCTCGAGCGCGTTCATCTGCTCCTCGACACGGTGCAGGTCGGGCGCAGAAACGCTCATGTTGTTCGAGATCGACAGCAACCCGCGGACCTCCCCGCGCCCTGCCATCTGGAGGATCTCGGTGTAGGTCGCACCGACGCCGGGAAGTTCGGACGGGACAACCCCCCAGCGTCGGGCAACCACGTGCCGATCGTCGGCATCGGCGATCGAGCGGCCAGCGGGCAACTGGTTGCACCGCTGGCCCCATTCGCGGCCACCCTGCCCGTTGCGCTGCCCGGTGAGCATGTCGATGCCTGATCCCGGCCGACCGGGCAGACCACACGCGAGGGCCACGTTGATCATCGCGAGCACGTTGTCGGTGCCCATCGTCTGTTGCTCGGGGCCACGAGCATGCAGGATCATGCAGCGCTCGGCAGTGCCGACGAGGCGGGCGAGTTCGCGCACGTCCGCGGCGGGAATGTCGGTGGCTCGCTCGACGTCGTCGAGCGACCAGGCCCGGGCCGCGGCGATCGCTTCCTCGAAGCCGACCGTTCGCTTCGCGATGTAGCCGACGTCGAGGAGGCCCTGCCGCTCGATCTCGGCGAGGAGTCCGTTGAACAACACCCCGTCAGTGGCTGGCCTGATGGCGAGACGCAGGTCGCCATCGTCGACCCAGCGGCCGAATCGCGGATCGATCGGAACGATCCGCGCACCGTTGCGACGGGCCGTGGCGATCGCCTTCGGCAGCATGACCGGGTACGAGTCCGACAGATTCGCGCCCACCACGACGACCACATCAGCGCGTTCGACCTCGGAGAGCGGCGTCATCGCCCGGTCACGACCGAACGCCTTGAGGTGTGCCGCACCGGCCGACACCATGCAGAAGCGACCGTTGTAGTCGACGTGGCGCGTGCCGAGTGCCAGCCGGGCGAACTTGCCGACGAGGTAGGCCTTCTCGTTGGTCAGCGACCCACCGGACAGCACTGCGTTCGCATGAGGTCCGTGCTGATCGCGGATCCGCAAGAACCCCTCCGCAGCGATGTCGAGTGCTTCGTCCCAGGCGGTCTCGACGAGCGCGCCGTCGCGCCGCACGAGCGGCATCGTGATCCGATCGTCGTGATGCACCTGCTCCCAGGCAGTCGATCCCTTCGAACAGAGCGCACCGCCTGTCAGCGGTGATTCCTTCCAGCGCACCTGACCAACCAACCGACCATCTGCTCCGGTGGCGAGTCCGAGGCCGCAGTTCAATGCGCAGTAGGGGCAGTGCGATGTGGTGACATCGACGGTTCCCTCCGGAACCCGAGCTGAACTCATGGACGCCGCGTTGAGGAGCAGCCGACCGACGTGGACATGACTCCACGCAATCAGTGTCGCGTTGCCTGTCGTGTTCCGGCATGTGAACGCCGTGTGCGCGACTTCGCACAACCTCTCCCCCAGTCTGTGAAGTCGGGGCTACTCGAGGGGTTTCAGACCGGGCTGGCGCGGTACCCGCGCCGGATCACCGTCTCGATCGCGGGTGCGACAGGGCCCAGTCGTTGACGGAGGCGGCCGACCGTGACCTCCACGAGATGCTCGTCGTTCTCGCTCCCGCTCCAGCACTCGGCCAGCAGTTCACGCTTCGACCGCACCACACCCGGTCGCTCGAGGAGCAGCGACAACACAGCGTGCTCCCGGTCGGTGAGGATCGCTCGTTCGCCGCTTTCGAAGACGACCAGGCGACCCTGGATGTGCACGCTCGAGCCACCGAGCTGCGCCTCGCTCGCGTGCGCGGAGAAGTATCCGGCGATCTGCTGGACCATCGCTCCGAGGCGGTGCTTGTCGGGGACCACAGGCGTCGCGAGATCATCGTCGGTGAGGCCGGTGGCACACACCGGTCCGACGCAGAATGGGACCACGTCATGGGCGAGCGCTTCGACGAGCTCAGCGCCGACACCGAGGAAGTCGCCGATCTCGAGGAAGTTCTCGACCGCGGGCTTCGCGGTGAACGTCACGCCATCGACTCGCCGCTCGACCACTGCTCGGATGAGCCGTTCAGCCGGTGTGGTGTCAGCCGGCATCGACCACCGATACACGGGGACCCGAACGACGTCCGCGCCGATCGACTCGAGCTGGTCGCACAGCGCGACGGCACCCGCGCCATCGAGTTGCACGGCAATCCGTGCGCCGGTGATGTCGCGCTCGGTGAGTGCGTCGACAATGTCTTCGTAGCGAGCGTTCGGCGCCGTCCAGGTGACGGTGAGTCCTGCAGTCGTCAGCGCCCCTTTTGCCTTCGGTCCACGTGCGTACAGATCGACGCGCTCGAAGCGACGGTGGAGTTCGTCACCGAGTTGGATCGCGTCGGCCGCCTCGAGCCACCCCCGCACGCCGACGCCCGTGGTGAGTACCACCAGGTCGAGCGGACCGGTCAGCACCTCCTCGGTGGCCGATCGGAGCTCGTCTTCGGAACCCAACGCGTGCGTCTTGATGACCGGCCCATGGATGCACTCGGCACCGCGGCCCTCCAGCAGTTTGATCTGTTCGTCGGCGCGACGGTCTGCGGTGACGGCGATCGTGAACCCTTCGAGCGGTAGGACCCTCAAGATGTCAGTGTCGGATCGTCGCGTTTCCGCGGTGTTTCACCGGGCGAACGTTCGTGGTTCCCGCAACCGCAGTGTTCAGGCATTCTCCGTGGCAGAAGTCATCACTCCCGACAACAACCCGTACGCCCCCGCCCAGGCTGCAGCGACCTCGTCGGTGAAGGCGTCACCAAGACCGGCGGCGAGCGTCCAGAGCAGCGCCTCGCCGACGATCGGATACTGATCGTCGGTGACTCCGTAGTCGACGTGGCGCTCACCGAGGCGCTTCGCTGCGGGCACGATCGAGTCGAGGTCGTTCAACCCTCGAACGACGAGGCCGAGCGTCGCCATCAGCTTGCGTCCCTGCTCGTCCATGTCGTCGCCGAACATCGACCGGACCTCGGGTGCGATGTCGAAGAGCCGTCCGTAGAACAGTGCGGCCGCCTGCTCGGCGATCGGTTCGACTTGCGCGTAGCTGGTTTGGACGAGTTCGATCTGCTTGTCGGTCAACACGGTGTTGCTCCTGTTGCTGTGGGTTGCTCTCGGGGATCGGAATTCGGGCACGGAACACCGACGCAGACGAGGCCGTCGACGATGTCGGTCGGCCAGACACGCACGGCAAGGTCCGGATCGTCGAGGCATCGTCCGGTGCGGAGATCGAAGCGCTGCTTGTGGAGGGGCGACGCCACGTAGACAACATCGGCGACCGAGCCGATCAGGCCGCGGGCGAGCACGGGAACGCCTGAGGCCGGGTCGACATGATCGATCGCGGCCACCTCGCCCGAGGACAGACGGAACACGGCGACGTAAGCGTCACCGACGATCGCTGCAACCCCTCGATCGACCGGGAGCGCCTCGAATGGTGCGACGGCAACCCCTCTCACGCTGGCACCCGCTGGCCGCGCACTTCGACGAACACCGGCTGGGAGTTCGTCTCGGGAGCGTTCACGAACTCGACGAAGTGCGCGAGCCGATCGGGGTCGTCGAGCGTCGCCTTCCACTCGCACTCGTAGGTGTCGACGTGCCGCGCCATGTCTTCGTCGAGTTCGGCGCAGATGCCGAGCGCATCGTCAACGATCACGTCTCGGAGATGCGCGAGGCCACCGTCGAGCGACTCGAGCCAGACCGAGGTCCGCTGGAGACGGTCGGCCGTGCGCACGTAATACATGAGGAATCGGTCGATGGTGCGAACCAGCGTCTCATCGTCGAGGTCGGTGGCGAACAGATCGGCGTGGCGTGGGCTGCGTCCGCCGTTCCCCGCCACGTACAGGTTCCAGCCGGTCTCGGTGGCGATGACGCCGACGTCCTTGCTCTGCGCCTCGGCGCACTCGCGAGTGCACCCGGACACACCCATCTTCAACTTGTGCGGCGACCGTAGGCCCCGGTACCGGTTCTCCAGGTCGATCGCCATCGTCACGGCGTCCTGGACTCCGTATCGACACCATGTTGTCCCCACGCACGACTTCACCGTCCTCAGCGCCTTGCCGTACGCGTGTCCCGACTCCATACCAGCGTCGATCACGCGCCGCCAGATCGCCGGCAGATCGTGCAGCTGGGCACCGAACAGGTCGATGCGCTGCCCGCCCGTGATCTTGGTGTACAGATCGAAATCCTTGGCGATCTGTCCGAGTGCGATCAGCTGGTCCGGTGTGATCTCGCCACCTGGTACACGCGGGACCACCGAGTAGGTGCCGTTCCGCTGCATGTTGGCGAGATGATGGTCATTGGTGTCCTGGACCGCGGCCTGGTCACCATCGAGGACGTAGCCGTTCGACAGCGAGGCGAGGATCGATGCGACCGTGGGCCGACAGATCTCGCAGCCGATGCCGGTTCCGTGAGCATCGAGTACCTCCGCCCAGGTGCGATACCGGTGGAATCGTGTCAGTGCGAAGAGCTCCTGACGGGACTGCTCGAAGTGCTCGCACAGCGCGTTGGACACGGTCAGGCCCAAGCCTGCCATCTCCTCCTTGACGACGGTCGCGACGCCCGGGACACACCCGCCGCAACTCGTCCCCGCGTTCGTACACGCCTTGATGTCACCGACGCTCGTGCAGCCGTCTGCTACCGCTTGGCGAATCGTGCCGACGCTCACTGCGTTGCAGCTGCACAGCAGGGCAGCGTCCGGCAGCGCACCTTCGTCCGGCGGCCGAACCGAGGACGGGAGCACATACGCGGGAAGGTCGTCGGGTTGCGTGGCCTGCCCGAGCGTGACCGCCGTGAGCAGCTCGTAGCCGGACACGTCACCGACCAGCGCGCCGCCGAGCAACCGCCCGGTCGCCGCATCGAGAGCCAGACGCCGGTAGATGCGGTTGACCGGATCGTCGTAGACGATGTCGTCGACACCCTCGCCGGTCACGTTGCTCTGGCCGAAACACGCGACGTCGACGCCCAGCAACTTGAGCTTGGTGGACATGTCGCTGCCGTCGTAGTCGCGGGCGTCGCCGACCAGACGGTCGGCAAGCGCGGCGGCCATCTCGTAGCCAGGCGCGACCAGGCCGTAGACACGTTGGCGGTGCGCCGCGACCTCCCCGATCGCCCACACACCGGGCGCCGAGGTCGCGAGTGTGTCGTCGACGATCACGCCACCACGCTCCCCGAGCTCCAAGCCAGCGCCCCGGGCGAGTTCGTCTCGCGGGCGGACCCCAGCAGAGAACACGACGAGGTCACACGGGAACTCCGAACCATCGGACATCGAGATCGAAGCAACCGCGCCATCGGCGTTGGCGACGAAGCGTTCCGGCGGGACTCCGCAGTGCAGCGCCACGCCGAGTGAGTCGACCCAGCGGGCGAGCATTCGGCCGCCACCCTCGCCGAGCTGCGCGGGCATCGGATACGGCGCCATCTCGACGACGTGCACTTCGTCGAGCCCGATCGCTCGAAGGGCGTTGGCTGCTTCCAGACCGAGCAGCCCTCCGCCGATCACGAGCCCCGAACGGCAGGCCTTCGTCTCGACCCAACCCTTGATGTCGGTCAGGTCGTCGAGCGTGCGATACACGAACGCGCCGTCGAGCTCGTGACCCTCGATCGGCGGAACGAACGGGTACGAACCGGTCGCGAGGACGAGCTCGTCGTAGGCCAGCTCGCTCCCGTCATCGAGACCCACCGACCGGCGTTCGACGTCGAGGTGGTCGACGCGCCGCCCGAGGCGATAGTCGACGCGACCAGCATCGGTGAACTCTGGGTCGACGAGACAGAGATCATCCTCGCTACGGCCTTCGAACCAACTCGACAGCGCGACCCGGTCGTAGGCGAGCCGCGGCTCTTCACCGATCACGGTGATGCGGAACGCCTGGTCGACATCGTTGGCGACCAGGCGTTCCACGAACCGCTGGCCGACCATCCCGTTGCCGGCGACGACGACGTGACGCCGCTCGGACATCACGCCTCCTCGCCGTGGGCGCCGTGCTCGTACTGCTCGAGAAACGCCAGCACTTGCTGGCGGTATTCGTAGAACTTCGGGTCCTCGAGGAGTTGCTTTCGATCGCGCGGCCGAGGGAGATCGACCTCGAGCACCTTGCCGATCTTCGCCTCGGGCCCGTTGGTCATCATGACGACGCGATCGGCGAGGAGGATCGCCTCGTCGACGTCATGGGTGACGCAGATCGTCGTGACCTGTGTTCGGTTCCACACCTCGACGAGCACGTCCTGGAGGTCCCAACGAGTGAGGCTGTCGAGCATGCCGAACGGCTCATCGAGCAGCAGGAGCTTCGGACTCAGGGCGAAGGCGCGAGCCAGACCGACGCGCTGGCGCATGCCGTTCGACATCGCTGCCGCCTTCTTGTCCATCGAGTCGGCCAAACCGACGCGGGACAGGTAGTACTCGACGATCTCACGACGCTCCGCTCTCGACGCGTTGGGATACACCTGGTCGACGCCGAGCGAGACGTTCTCCCGTGCTGACAACCACGGCATGAGCGACGGCGCTTGGAACACCACCGCCTTGTCCGGACCCGCATGATGTACCTCGCGGCCATCGAGCGCGATCCAGCCGTCGGTGATCTCGTTGAGACCTGCGGCCATCGTCAACACGGTCGACTTGCCACACCCCGAGTGACCGATCAGCGAGATGAACTCGCCCTTGTCCATCCGGAAGTCGATCTCGTCGACGACGGTGAGTGGCCCATCGGGCGTGGGGTAGACCTTCGTCAGCTTCGACATCTCGACGAAGCGCCGTTCGACGCGGGTCTCCGCCGCGTCGAGGTAGGCCTTCGGAGGCGGATCGAGATCGACGGGATCGAGATCGGGCCGATGCAGCGCCGACTCGGGGACGACCGTCGGCTTGGCCCGGTTGAGTTCATCGAGATACGAGACGATCTCAGCGCGCAACAACGTGTATCCGATGTCGTCGTTGAGGTCCTGTCGGATGCGCGGCCGCTCGATGGAGACGTCGAAGGTCCGGCTGATCTTCGCGCCCGGCCCCTGTTCGAGGACCGCGACCCGGTCGGCGAGCAGCAACGCCTCGTCGACGTCGTTCGTGACCAGCACGATCGTTCGCTTCTCCTGGCTTCGAATACGTTCGATCTCGTCTTGGAGCTTCGCTCGCGTCAGCGCATCGAGCGCCGACAGCGGCTCGTCGAGCAACAGGATCTCCGGACGCATCGCAAGCGCCCGAGCGACCGCGACGCGTTGGCGCATCCCGCCTGACAGCTGCCTGAACTTCCGGTCCTTCGCATGCGACAGACCGACCAGGTCGATGGTCGAGTTGACCAGTTCGTCGCGCTGCGCGGACGACAGCGATCCGTGGATCGAGTCCACGGCGAGACGAACGTTCCCCTCGACCGACAGCCAGGGCAGCAACGAGTAGTTCTGGAACACGACACCGCGCTCGGGGCCCGGTTCGGTCGTCACCTCACCCTTCACCCGGACTTCGCCGGCATCGAGCTCGATGAGGCCCGCAATGGCCGAAACGAGCGTCGTCTTCCCCGAGCCTGAGAAGCCGAGGATGGCGACGAACTCACCGTCGCGAACGTCGAGGTCGAGTCCGTCGAGCACCGATGTCGTGACACCCGATGGGTCGGTGTACGACTTGGTGACGTTGCGGAGCGACAGCATCGGGGCGTCGAGCGACACGTCCGCCGTCGCAGGAACTGGATCGGTGACGGTCATCGCGTCCTGCCTCTCGATGGTGCGGTTCATTGCGCGTGGTTCCGGCTCACGTACTTCTCGAGCATGCTCATGAGCCGGTCGAGCAAGAAGCCGATGAGGCCGATGACAAAGACGGCGAACATGATCCGAGCCAGCGACTGCGAGTTTCCGTTCTGGAACTCGTCCCACACGAACTTCCCGAGGCCCGGGTTCTGTGCGAGCATCTCGGCCGCGATCAGCACCATCCAGCCGACACCCAGCGAGAGGCGCATCCCGGTGAAGATGTACGGCATCGCAGACGGCAAGACCAGCTTGCGCAAGCGAGCGAACCACCCGAGCTTGAGCACCTTGCCGACGTTGAGCAGATCCTGATCGACCGACGCCGCACCCACCGCCGTGTTGATCAACGTCGGCCAGAGTGAGTTGAGCGTCACCACGAGGGCGGAGATCACGAACGCCGGGGCGAAGTACGAGTCGGGGTCGAGTGCCGTTGCCGCGATCACGATCTGCACGATCGGCAGCCATGCCAGCGGGCTGACCGGCTTGAAGATCTGAACGAGCGGGTTGATCGCCTTCTGGAATGTCCGCGACAGGCCGCTGGCCAAGCCGAGCGGAATCGCGATCACGGTGCCGATGAAGAAGCCGAGGGCAACCGTCTGGAGCGAGGTCCAGATCTGCGAGGGAAACGACGCTGGTCCGTTGTAGTCGAAGTCCTGGACCAGTTCGGGCGTGCCGTTGGCGATGGCCTCAGCGTTGCGGGCGTCCTGCGCTGCGTAGAACGCCGCCTCGGCATCACGGCTCGCGAGCCACTCGTCGTAGAGGTCCTGACCCGCACCGAACACGTCGACGGGGCCGGGAAGCGAACCGACCCGCGTGTTGATCGTCGGTGCGATGAGCGCCCAGAGACCGAGAAACGTGAGGATGCCGACGACGGGCGGCAGCACGTCGCCCACGATGCGTTTGCGAATGCCGGCGGCACGTCCGGGTGGTTCGTTGCCCGGCCTCGTGTCGATGGTCGCCGGAGCGTCGGTCTCGACAGGGAGTTCGTCGGTGGCGAGTGGGTCGTCGCTGACGAC
>JBGCFW010000180.1:0-6599 GCA_045107155.1 Ilumatobacter sp.
CGGGCTGTGACGCCGGCCGCCCCGCCGGCCTTCTTCCCCGGGCCGAGCCTGCCGCCACACCTGGTGCAGGCCGTCACGCCGGCCGGCATCGGCCGCCTGTTCGAGGCGGCCGCCGACGCCGGTCTGCTCGCGGAGGTCGACCTCGAGCTCACCGGTGACATCGCCATCGCCGATGCGTCGACCACGGTGCTCGTGGTCACCTCCGCGAGCGATTCGATCCGACACGAGGCGTACGCGCTCGGCATCGGCGGGGGCCCGGGCGAATCGGCCGAATCAGCACCGGGTCGACAGGCGCTCCTCGGCCTCGTCGAGCGACTCAGTGGTGATCTGACCGATGTGGTGGGTGACGAGCTCGGCGACCCGGAACCGTGGACCCCTGATGCGGTCCAGATCACGGTGTTGTCGATGTCTGGCGTCGATCTCGGGGCCGAGGCGACGATCGTCGATTGGCCGGCGCCGTCCTCCGCACCGCTCTCGACGCCAGGGGTCGACGAGTTCGAGTGTCGCGAGATCGACGACCCGACCGTCGTGCAACTGTTGATCGATGCCGACCAGGCCACATTCTTCCGGGATCCGGGTTCCTCCGAACCGGACGATGTGTTCCAGGTGATCGCTCGCCCCGCCTATCCCGGCCGCAGCTGCGACGCTTGACCTGCGGCCGAGGCGACTGGCGTCAGAACAGCTTCAGATCGTCGGACTGGAGTCCGCGTAGCTCGTCGTAGTCGACCTCGACCCACGTGAAGCCACGTGACTCGGCCAGCACCTTGGCCTGCGGCTTGATGCTCTGGGCGACGTAGACGCCGCGAACCTCGCCGAGCGACGAGTCGAGCTGCAGCCGCTCGATGTAGCGGGCGAGCTGCTCCACTCCGTCGATCTCGCCGCGGCGCTTCACCTCGATCGCCACGACCTGGTCCGCACGGTCGCGGCAGACGAGGTCGACCGGCCCGATGGCTGTGGGGTACTCGCGCCGTACGAGCGTCAGGCCGTCCTCGATCGAATCGGGGCTTGCGGCGAGCAGTTCCTGGAGGTGGGCCTCGACACCGTCTTTCTGCAGGCCGGGGTCGTCACCGAGCTCGGACTCGACGTCGCTGAGCACCTCGTGCAAGGTGATCGTGAGCGTTTCCTTCTTCGGGTTCGAGACGATCCATCGTTCCACGCCGTCGTCGGACTCGTCGGCGGGAACCTGCAGGAGCGTGTTCGGTGCGTTCATCCAGTTCAACGGCTTGTAGGCGCCGCCGTCGGCGTGGATCGCGACGCAACCGTCGGCCTTCACCATGATCAGCCGGTTGGCTTCGGGTAGGTGGGCGTCGAGGCGCCCGGCGTAGTCGACCGAGCATCGAGCGATGACGAGCCGCATCAGTCGCGCCCCTCGACGTGCGCAGCCATTCGCTTCTGAATGATGGCGCGACGCTCCTGGAGCTCCCGGTAGGTGAGGCCGGTGGCCGACGAGTCGAGACCGACACTGGCCTTGATGCCGTCCATGTCGAACTCGACCTTGCTTGGGTCGACCCCGAGCTCTCGTCCGAGACGTTCGCCGTGCTTCACCGCGAAGAGCATCGAGATGTTCTGGACTTCGCCGATCAGGTCGAGATCAGGCGCGAGGCGGGCGATCGCACCGTCGAGGAACACGAGGTTCTTCACGTAGAGCATCAGTTCCTTGGGGAGTTTCGCGCCGTACCCGAGCATTGCTTTCACCACCCGTTGTACCTCAGCGACCATCTCCTCGCCGGACAGCTTGGTGGGATCGAGCACCTCGTCACGATCGAGCCCGAGGTCGGTCACGACGGCGGCGATGTCGGTGTCCAGCGGGAGTGCACCGAGGTCACGGAGTGCGGCGACCTGGCCCGCCGGGTCGTTGGTGGTGGCGCCGAGCATGAGCCGGAGGAACGCGTTGCGACGGCCGCCGTCGAGGCGACCGACGATGCCGTAGTCGAGCAGCGCCGTACGTCCGTCGGCGAGCACCAGCAGGTTGCCACCGTGGAGGTCGCCGTGGAAGATTCCCTCGACGACTGCGCCTTCCATGAAGGCGATCATCGCGGTTCGCACGACGTCTTCGGTGTCGATGCCGGCGTCTTGCATGCCCGACGCATCGTCGAAGTTGAACCCGTCGACACGCTCCATCACCAGCACCCGCCTCGTGACCATCTCAGGGTGCGGACGAGGGGTGACGTAGCGGTCTTGTTCGAGGTCGTGGAGCATCCCTGCGACGTCGAGCATGTTCGCCGCCTCCAGCCGGAAGTCGAGTTCCTCGACGATGGTCTCGGCGAACAGCTCGACGAGTGCCGGTGGATTCGCGAGCGCAGCGACCGGGATCCGGCCGACGAGGAACGGTGCGAGCCACGACATGACCTCGAGGTCCTTGCGGACGAGCGTCGACACCTGCGGCCGTTGGACCTTGACCACGATGTCCTCGCCGGTGACGAGGCGCGCCCGGTGGACCTGGGCGATCGATGCCGCGGCCAAGGCCTCCTCCTCGAACGACTCGAACACGTCACCGAGTTGCGCGCCGAGATCTTGCTCGACGGTCAGCTTGACCACGTCGAACGGCTCAGCAGGAACCTGGTCGCGGCATCGCTTGAACTCCTCGACCAATTCGGCCGGAAACAAGCCCTCGCCCGACGAGATGATCTGACCCAGCTTGATGTACGTGGGTCCGAGGGCCTCGGCCGCGGTACGGAGGCGCAGCGAGATGTCGGCCCGGCTGGCTTCGGAATCCGCGTAGCGGCCCAACCGCTTCTTGAGCATCCATGGCAGCACCGCTCGCCCGATTCGCGAGACCACGGTGAGGACGCGCAGACCGGGAGGGAGCCGACGCGCCGCGGTGAGTTCGGGAACCTCGGCGCGAGCGCTGCGGCGCAACGTCTCGGCGAGGTCGAGCCAGCGAGCATCCTCGCGCTCGATCGTCCACGGCCCGTGTTCGGTGAACGCGGCCCAGCTTCGATCGGAGGAGACGGACGTCGTGTCGGCCATAGGGTCCCATGATGTCGGGACGATCTCGCGAAACCGCTGCGTCGCTCGCCACGTTTCGATCGGGTGCACCTCGTCGACGCGTGAATCGGGCGAATCTTTGAGGAAATCGTGACTCGGGGAGGTCGTCGACGTGGCCGATGACGACTCCATGTCACTCGCGATCATGATCACGGCGGAGGCGATCGTTCTGTCGGCAACGTTCGCCGGCCTCGTTCGAAAGCGTCAGTTCCTCGCGACGCTGATGCGACCGCCGCACTGACCTCACGCCAGCGCGCTGCTCTGGTCGATGGTGCGGTTCGGCAACTACCGTTCGCTCGATGAGTGGTGATCGTCCGTTCAAGGTCCTCGGAGTCCAGCAGGTTGCGATCGGCGGCCTCGACAAGGGTGCGCTGTCCTCGCTGTGGACTGGACTGCTCGGCGTCCCGAAGGTCGGCGACTATGTGGCGGAGTCCGAGAACGTCGACGAGGACATCCTCCAGCTCGGGTCTGGCCCTCACGCTGTCGAGATCGACCTCATGCAGCCGATCGACCCCGAGCGTTCTCCAAAGGTGCACTCGCCGACACTGAACCATCTGGGCCTCTGGGTCGACGACCTGCCGGCCGCTGTCGACTGGCTCAGCGAACAGGGGATGCGCTTCACGCCCGGGGGAATTCGCAAGGGAGCTTCGGGTCACGATGTCTGCTTCATGCATCCGAAGGGCAACGAGGCATCGCCGCGCTCGGGCGAAGGTGTGCTGATCGAACTCGTTCAGGCGCCCGCCGACGTGATCGACGCACTCGGCTGAGGGAGCCGGCGGGATCTGGCCCCGGTCGCGTCGCAGGCGGTCCGGTACGTTCGGGCCGATGAGCGAACCGATGGGCAGCGGCCCGCTGGCAGGCATTCGTGTCATCGAACTCGGTGTGTGGGTGGCCGGGCCCGCGGCAGGTGGGATCATGTCCGACTGGGGCGCCGACGTCATCAAGATCGAGCCCGAGTCCGGTGACCCGCAGCGCAAGATGTTCGCCTCGGTCGGTGTTCGAGCGGACATCCCCGTGCCGCCCTTCGAGGTCGACAATCGGGGCAAGCGGTCGGTGATCCTCGACCTGCGCCAGTCCGAAGACCTCGAACGACTTCATGGTCTCCTCGCAGATGCCGACGTGTTCGTGTCCAACATGCGCGGAGCAGCGCTCGATCGGCTGGGGCTCGGCCACGAAGAGGTGTGCGCCCGGCATCGGCATCTCGTGTACGGCCTGATCACCGGTTATGGCATCGACGGCCCGGAGGCTGACCGTGCGGGCTATGACGTCGGAGCGTTCTGGGCGCGATCGGGCGCTGCGCACACGATCGTGCCGACCGGTCAGCTGCCGCCCGGCCTGCTGTCGGGTTTCGGTGACCATCAGACCGGCATGTCGATGGCTGCGGGGATCATGGCCAAGCTCGTCGAGCGGGGACGAACAGGCAACGGCGGCTTCGTCACCACGAGCCTGCTGCGAAACGGGATGTACGGGAACTCGTGGGACACCGCGATCCATCTCCGATTCCAGAAGCGTGCACCCACGCCCACGCGTGATGCCAACCCGTCGCCGCTGATCAACAGCTACATGGGTGCCGACCAGGTCGGCTTCTGGCTGATCTGCCTGGAGGCCGATCGTCACTGGCCGAAACTGCTCGCAGCCATCGACCGGCCGGACATCGGCATGGACGAGCGCTACGGCTCCGCACGCGGGCGACTCGAGCACTGCGTCGAGCTGATCGCCGAGTTGGATGCGCACTTCGCGACCGCGCCGGCCGCGCACTGGACCGATCGGTTCGACGAGCACGACGTGTGGTGGGCGCCGATCCAGTCGATCGAGCAGCTCCTCGAGGACCCACAGGCGCAAGCCGGGATCGTCGACATGGACGCCCGTCCTGGAGAACGCACGCCGCGCTTTCGCTCGGTCGCGACGCCGGTCGACTTCGGTGGACACGAGCTTCAACTCGGTGTGGTTCCGCATCTTGGCGAGCACACCGACGAGGTGCTCGGCAGCGCCGATTTCAACTGACCCGACCTCCTCGGCGTTCCGTTCACGGAGCTTTTCGTCACATGAGGAAGCCTGGGAGGTCTACGGTGCCGTCCTCGACACCCACGACCAGCACGGGGATACGCACCATGGCAACACTCGATCACACGGCGCAGCAGGAACTCGACCACTTCATGCACGGCTTGGAACGCCGAAACCCGGGCGAACCCGAGTTCCACCAGGCGGTCCGCGAGGTCGCGCAAACACTCATTCCGTTCACGCTCGACCACCCGAAGTATCGAGAGGCGCAGATCCTCGAGCGGCTCACCGAACCGGATCGTGCGGTGATCTTCCGCGTGACGTGGCAGGACGACTCGGGCCAGATCCGGGCCAACCGGGCGTGGCGCGTCCAGTTCAACAACTCGATCGGTCCGTACAAGGGCGGTCTCCGCTTCCACCCCACCGTGACCCTCAGCGTGCTGAAGTTTCTCGGCTTCGAGCAGATCTTCAAGAACAGCCTGACCGGCCTGCCGATGGGCGGCGCCAAGGGCGGCTCGAACTTCAACCCGAAGGGCAAGTCCGACGCCGAAGTGATGCGCTTCTGCCAATCGCTCATGACGGAGTTGCACCGATACATCGGTGACGACACCGACGTGCCCGCAGGCGACATCGGGGTGGGGGCACGCGAGATCAGCTACCTCTTCGGCCAGTACAAGCGACTCGAGAACCGATTCAACGGCATCCTCACCGGCAAGGGGCTCGCCTTCGGCGGCAGCCTGATCCGCACCGAGGCCACCGGCTACGGCGCGGTGTACTTCATGGAGAACATGCTCGAGCACGTCGACGATTCGGTCGACGGCAAGACGGCGGTCGTGTCGGGTTCGGGCAACGTCGCGACGTACGCCATCGAGAAACTCAACGACTTCGGTGCGAAGGTCGTCACCGCGTCCGACTCCGGCGGCTTCATCCACGATCCCAACGGCATCGACGCCGAGAAGCTCGCGTGGATCAAGGAGCTGAAGGAGGTCCGGCGTGGGCGGATCAGCGAGTACACCGAGCGTTTCGACGGAGCGACCTTCCACGAGGGGGAGCGGCCCTGGAGTGTTCCGTGCGAACTGGCGCTGCCGTGTGCGACCCAGAACGAGCTGTCGGGCGCCGAGGCTCGTGAGCTGGTGGCGAACGGTGTGCGCGCCGTGTCCGAGGGGGCGAACATGCCCACCGAACTCGAAGGGGTCGATGCCTTCCTCGAGGCAGGCGTGCTCTTCGGCCCGGCGAAGGCGGCCAACGCCGGTGGCGTTGCGGTGTCGGGTCTCGAGCAGAGCCAGAACGCACTGCGCATCTCTTGGTCTCGCGAGGAGGTCGACGACCGACTGAAGACGATCATGGCCGACATCCACGGCAAGTGCGTCGAGTACGGCACCCAGTACGGAAAAGACCCGGGTGGGGCAGTGGACTACGTCGCCGGCGCGAACATCGGCGGATTCGTGAAGGTCGCCGACGCGATGCTCGCCTACGGCGCCGTCTAGCCGGTTGGCGTTTCGGAACGGGTCAGGCCCCGTCCGCGCCGAACGTCGAGGCGTCGCCGACGACCCCGACCGGTTCGTCGGAGAGGGCCTGACCCGCTCCCAAACGCGCTGCCGTGCTCATGG
>JBGCFW010000181.1:0-12594 GCA_045107155.1 Ilumatobacter sp.
GCAGCGATGACGTTGGGCCACGTGCCTCGAACGGACACCACCACCGCCATGACCGCGGCGGCGCATGCCATTCGCCACGCGATCAGCTCGACGGCGTCGAACGCGTCGAGCTGCTTCCAGTAGATGGTGAGCAAGCCCCAGAGCGTGTAGGCGATGACTCCGACCCTGACGCCTCGGCTCTGGTCGTCGTTCGCCTCGAGCACGCCACGACGCTACGGGAATCAGACGCTCCGAGACGGGTACGTTCGGACCGTGATCGTCTCCGTCAGCAACGACCCGGTGACCGCGTGCGCCCGCTTCGTCGCCGCCGCCCTCGAGCGGGCGGTCTCCGCACGCGGCGTCGCGTCGATGGCGGTGAGTGGTGGGAGCACCGCACCGCCACTGTTCGTGGAACTGGCTCTCCACGCGCCGGGATGGTCGAAGGTCGGGGTCTGGCAGGTCGACGAACGCGTCGCGCCCGACGGCCACGCCGACCGAAACGCGCGTCAGCTCGATGCGCTCCCGCCCGACGCCGTGCGTCATCTGATGCCGGTCACCTCGACCGACCTGTCCGCCGCGGCCGAGCGGTACGCGGAGGGGCTCCCCGACGCATTCGACGTCGTGCATCTCGGACTCGGAGGTGATGGGCACACAGCGTCGTGGGCGCCGTCGCCGCATCCGGACGCGCGTGCCGTCCTGGCATCGCCGTCGCCGGTTGCCACGATCGACGAGTTCAACGGTCGAGTGCGCATGACGCTGGGTACCTCCGTGGTCAATGCCGCTGGTCTCCGGGTGGTGCTCGCCACCGGGGAGTCCAAAGCGCAGGTCGTCGCTGACTGGGTTCGTCGAAGTCGGCAGCGCGGTGAGGCCTGGATCGACCCGGCGCTGCCTGTCGCCGCCGTCGAACCGGCAGACACGATGGTGTTCCTCGACGAGGCGGCGGGGTCCGAGCTCGCTCCCGCCGAGCGCTTCGCTCCTACCGACCAGTTCGCGGTCGACGCCGACTCCGATGGCGTCTAGCTTCCGACTCGATGACTTCTCCTTCGATCGACTCGCTCTCGTCTCTTCCTGGTCTTGCGCATCTGCGTGAGCTGTTCGACCTCGATCCGAGTCGTGCCGATCGATACGTCACGACCGCGGTCGACCTGCGCGTCGACTGGTCGAAGGCTGCGGTCGACGACCGCATCGTCGAGGCACTGATGGAGCTCGCGGCGGTCAGCGGCGTCGAGCAGCGACGCGATGCGATGTTCGCTGGCGAGAAGATCAACGTCACCGAAGATCGAGCGGTCGGTCACGTCGCACTTCGGATGCCGCGGGGCGCGAGCTTCGTGGTCGACGGTGAAGACGTCGTACCTGCAGTCCACGACGTGCTCGATGCGATGGGGGAGTTCGCGTCCAAGATCCGCGACGACGATCGGATCACGCATGTCGTGAACATCGGCATCGGGGGGTCCGACCTCGGGCCGGCGATGGCGTACCGAGCACTCCGTTCGTCACGCCACGAGCGGATCAAGTGCTCGTTCGTCTCGAACGTCGGAGGAGCTGACATCGCCTCGGTGCTCGCCGACAGCGATCCGGCCTCGACACTCTTCATCATCGCCTCGAAGACCTTCGGCACGATCGAGACGCTGACGAACGCACGCACCGCTCGCTCATGGCTCGTCGACGCACTCGGCGAGCGCGCGGTTGCAGAGCACTTCGTCGCCGTGTCCACCAACGCCGAGCGGGTCGCCGACTTCGGCATCGACACTGCGAACATGTTCGGCTTCTGGGACTGGGTCGGAGGGCGCTACTCCGTGGACTCGGCGATCGGTCTCTCGTTGATGATCGCGATCGGCCCCGATCGTTTTCGCGAGTTCCTCGACGGATTCCATGCCATGGACGAGCACTTTCGAACGGCACCGCTGGCCGAGAACGCGCCGGTCGTACTCGCGATGCTCGGCATCTGGTACGCCAACGGCCTCGGGTACGACACGAAGGCAGTGCTGCCGTACAACAACGACCTCGCACGGTTCCCCGCATACCTGCAGCAACTCGACATGGAGTCGAACGGCAAGTCGGTGGACCTCGAGGGGCACCCGGTCGATCACCAGACCGGGCCGATCATCTGGGGAGAACCCGGGACGAACGGTCAGCACGCGTTCTACCAACTCCTCCATCAGGGGACTCGGGTCGTGCCGTGCGACTTCATCGGTTTCGCCAAGGGGGACCATCCGTTCCAGGAGCACCACGACCTGCTCGTCGCGACCCTCTTCGCCCAGTCGGAGGCGCTCGCGTTCGGGCGATCGAACCCGGAGCAGCCGCATCGAGACTTCGACGGGAATCGGCCCAACACGGTGATCCTCGCCGAGCGGCTCACGCCGTCGGTGCTGGGCCAGCTCATCGCCCTCTACGAACACATCGTGCACGTGCAGGGAACGGTCTGGGGCGTCGACAGCTATGACCAGTGGGGCGTCGAGCTGGGCAAGGAGCTGGCGAACCAGATCACCCCCGAACTCACCGGTGAACCCGCGCCCGAGAAACACGACGCCGCCACGAACGCGCTCATCGGTTGGTACCGAGAACACCGATGACCTGAGCGGGTCGAGGTGGCTGCGAAGCGGTGTCGCCGGGTCAGCGCAGTGCGTCAGCCCGGCGCGGTGACCGATGCCCGGCCGGGCGACGAGGTGATCTCGGCTCGCGACCTCGTGGTTGGCGCACAACGGCGGAATCTGTGCAAGCCCCAGCCGAGTGCGATGATCATTCGATGAGTGGGGAACAGATGGCGGTTGCAGGATTCGACGTGCC
This sequence comes from Ilumatobacter sp., assembly GCA_045107155.1. Taxonomy (GTDB): domain Bacteria; phylum Actinomycetota; class Acidimicrobiia; order Acidimicrobiales; family Ilumatobacteraceae; genus Ilumatobacter_A. The sequence continues at coordinate 2,767 of JBGCFW010000181.1, forward strand.
CGTCGTCGAGGCGTGGATGGCGGCGAACACTCGGGTTGTGCCGCCGTGTCACTGGTCGCGGCTCGAGGGTGGCCACTCGAACCTCACCTATGAGTTGACCGACGCCAACGGCGACAGCTTCGTCATCCGCCGACCACCGGAAGGTGAGTTGCTCCCCAAGGCGCACGACATGCACCGCGAGTTCCGGATCATCGACGCGTTGCACCCCGTCGGTGTGCCGGTGGCCGAGCCGATCGGTTACTGCGACGACAGGTCCGTGTGCGACACGCACTTCTACGTCATGGGCAAGGTCGGGGGAGAAGCGCTCTACACGGCTGCACAGACCGCTCCGCGTCTCGACGAAGCCGCCCGCAGCCGCGTCGGCGCGTCGTTCATGGCGACGCTCGCTCACCTGCACTCGGTCGACCCGGTCGACGTCGGTCTCGGGGAACTCGGCCGACACGAGGGCTACGTGGCCCGGCAGCTGAAGACCTGGTACGGATCATGGACGATGTCGGCCGAGCACGCCGACTACGACGACCCTCGGCTGCACGCACTCCACGAACGACTCGTGGCGAACGTCCCCGAGCAGGGGCCGGCCCGCGTCGTTCACGGCGACTTCGGCGTGCACAACGTGATGATCGACGACACCGGCGAGGTCGCCGCGGTGCTCGATTGGGAGATCGGCACGCTGGGTGATCCGCTAGCCGACTTCGCCTACGCGCTCAACGCCTGGGTCGAGCCCGACGACGCACCTGACGCATCCGAGGTGTCGCCGACCGCTCTCCCGGGCTTCGCGTCGCGCGACGATCTGATCGCCGCCTACTCCGGAGCGACCGGCGCGAGCATGGCCGACCTCGGTTACTACCGTGCGTTCAACTCGTTCAAGACAGCGTGCATCCTGCATGGCGTGTACGCCCGGTATCGCCTCGGCATGAAGTCGACCGAGGGCGTCGACATGCCCGGCTTGTTCGATCGAATCGTGCGGTCGATCGAACTGGCCGAGGAGCATCTCGACGGCTGATCGCGAGCCCCTCGGTTCGGCTCGTCAGCGGCTCATGCGTTCGGCCATGTCCGACGGCAGCCCATAGGGCAGCGCCCGTTCGTGGCGGAGCGCGGTGTCGCGTGCCATGCCGTCGTGTGCGTCGAGCAGCCGCTTCACCCGCCGGTTGGTGCCGGGCGAGTTCGCGACGATCTCGCGTGCGAGTCCGGCAACTGCATCGTCGAGGTCGGCGGCGGGCACGGATCGATCGACGAGACCGATCTCGGCGGCCTCGGCTCCTGTGATTCGCCGGCTCGTGAACATCAACTCCTTCGCCGTCGAGCGCCCGACCCGCTCGGGTAAACGCACGGACATGCCCCACACCGGCACCAGACCCCACTGACCGTGGGTGTCGCCCATCTTCGTGTCGTCAGCAGCGATCAGGAGATCACAACCGAGAGCCAACTCGAGGCCACCCGTGAAGCAGTGGCCGTGGATCTGGGCGATCGTCGGTTGGGGGAGTGCCTCGATCGCGTCGACCGTCTCGGGCTCGAAATCGCGGCTTGGAGCCTCGTCCCCGTCGGAGATGGCCTGAAGGTCATGGCCCGCGCAGAACGAACGGCCGGCGCCGCGCAACACGACGCAGCGGACACCGTCGTCGTCGGCCAGGTCGTCGAGGTGGCACCTGAGCGCAACGAAGACGGCAGGAGTGAGCGCGTTGAGCTTGTCGGGTCGATTGAGCGTGAGCGTTGCGAGGCCGTCGTGGTCGTGCCGGATGACCAGTTCGTCAGAATCCATGGCCGCAGTCTCGCGCCGCCCCGGTCAACGGCTCCGGCCGGAGACGGCTGCGGGGAGGGCGACGAGGGTCGTGAACCAACTCAGCGTGATCAACGAAGCGAGGAAGATCGCCACGATCACGTACGGGGTCAGCGAGGAGAACAGCAACGGCGTGAATCCGATCGCGATCACCGCAGCGTTTCGCGTGAGGGCGCGGGCGGGTTCTTCGCCGAACTCGCGAAGCGCGTCGGTCGGCGACGCGTGCTCGGTGAGATGCCGATAGCGCTGTACGAAGTGGATCGCGAAGTCGACGCCGATCCCGAGCACCATCGTCGAGAGCACAGCGATCGGCATGTCGAAGTCCTTGCCGATCAGACCGATCACGCCGTACACGACGACGATCGTCCACAACACCGGTGCGATCCCGAGCAACGCCCATCGGACGGAGCGGAAGAGCACGGCGAGCAACACCACGATGACGCCCAGCGTGACGAGGAACCCGACGATCATGCCCGCCACCATCTCGTCCTGCCAGACGAGGTTGAGGTGGCTCTCACCGGCCCACGACGCCGAGATCCCATCGGGGAGCGGTGTCGTCGCCAACGCCGCATCGGCCGCGTCGAGCACTGTCTGCATCGCCTGGTTGTCGCCGCTGCGGAGCTGGAGTCGGAGGTTTGCCTGGCTGTCGTCGTCGGTGATGAGTGTGGAGGTGAGCGCCGATCGTTCTCTGGCGACGTCGAGTGCTTGCGCAGCATCGCTGCCGGTGGCGCCGTCGACCAGATCAACGTAGGAGCTCGCGGTCCCCACCACGGCGAGATCATCGAGCCGACCCTGGAGTTCGGCCACCGCGGCGATCGACTCGGGAGCGAGCAGATCTGCCCCGTCCGAACGGAGCACCAGACTCGCGCCGAACGTTCCGGGGAGCTCGTCGTTCAACCGCTCCGTCGCGACACGCACTTCGTGGCTCGAACGGAACCAGTTGACCGGGTTGTCGTTGACCTGGATGGTCGTGAGCATCGGAACCGCGGCAACCATCACGATGCCGAACGCACTGAGCACGGCGCCGCGATGTCGAACCGCCGCTGCCGGGATCACGCGGACGAACCGTGCGAAGCGGGAGTCGGAGCGGTCCATCGTCCCCACCGCCCGTTCGATCGAGGACTCACGGACCAGCATCAAGAGCGCAGGGAGCACCGTCAGCGTCGCGAGCCATGCGATGACCACACCGATGGCGACGAAGATGCCGAACACCCGCACCGGCGGGATCGGCGTGAGTGCGAGAGCTGCGAATCCGACGCCGGTGGTGATCGTGGTGAACGCGATCGGCTGGACCAGCTCGTCGTAGACGCCGCGAAGTGCGCCGAGGCGATCGCGCGTCGCGGCGTACCGGTCGAAGAACTCGCTGATCACGTGGATCGCGTCGAGGATCGCGATCGGCATCAGGAAGATCGGGATCATCGAACTCATGATGTGGAGGGTGTTGCCGGTGCCGATGAGTAGGCCCATCGCCCACACCACCGACAACATCGCCAAGACCATTGCCGGGCCCACGAGCACGAGGCGGCGGAAGAACAGCATCATCAACGCGAAGATCGCCAGCCCGGCCAGGGGCGCGAAGATCGCCATCTGGATGAACATCTGGGCGCCGAACGCCTCCTGAGCGAGCGGCAGGCCGCCGATGTGTCGTTCGAGCCCGCTCAGTGCCGGGTCGGCGTCGAGTATGGCGTTCGCCGCATCTCGAACGTCGAGCGCGTCCGACTTCGCGTCGAGCGCGACGAAGAAGGCGAACGTGTCGCCGTCTGCCGAGAGCACGTTGCCGCCGAGCAGCGGATCGTCGGCCAGCGATTCGGCGAACGAGTCTGGCGCTGGCACCGACGGGCCGTCGATCGCGGAGCGAATCGAGACGAGTCCGGTCTCGTCGACGCCGTCGACTTCGCTCAGTCGATCGTGGAACGCCAACGCCCCCTCGAGGCGCTCGGGTGTGAGCACGGTGTCAGCAGCGAACAAGCCGACGACGATCATCTCGCCGCCGCCGAAGGTCTCGCGGAGCTCTCGGTTCTCGATCCGTGCTGGGTTGTCGGATGCGAGCATGTTCTCGGGATCGGTGTCGATCTCGACGCGGACGAAGAGCGCGGCCAAGAGAATCGTGATCAGTCCGGCGACGACGAGGGTGCGCTTCGGCCGAGCGAGCGAGTGTTCGAGAACTCCCAGAGAGAGCCGAGTGACGGCGTTGGGCCGCGGCTCGTCGCCGTCAGGAGGACCGTTGGTGGTGGCCGGTGCGTTGGCACCGGAGCGGTCGATGGTCGTGGACATGGTCGACGATCCTATACCCCGGGGGGTATTGTACGGACATGAGATTTCCTGATGAGGTGGGCGACGACGTGTCGAGGCGACTGCGTCGGCTCGAGGGACAGATTCGCGGCGTCGAGCGGATGATCGCCGAGGGTGCTGAGTGCGCTGACGTCGTCACACAGCTCGCAGCGTGCAAGGGAGCGCTCGACCGTGTCGGTTACCGGCTCTTCGCTGCCGGAATGCGCTACTGCGCGACCGACCCCGATACCGACATGACCGCGGACGAGCTCGAGAGGTTGTTCGTCAAGCTGAGCTGAGCTGAGTCGATCCGGGTCGGGTCGGGTCGACCGGCAGAGTTCGGAGCCTGGTGCGGCGTTCTGCCAGGGTGGACACATGCGTACTTTCGACAAGATCTACATCGACGGCTCATGGGTCGCCTCCGACGGCGACGGCACCATCGAGGTCGTCAACGCCGGGACCGAAGAGGTGATGGGGTCGATTCCGGACGGAGCGCCGAGCGACGTCGACAAAGCCGTCGATGCAGCCCGCGAAGCATTCGAATCGTGGTCGCAGACCCCGGTCGAGGAACGCCAGAAGTACCTCGTGCGCTTGAACGAGGCGCTCCAGGCTCGCTCGGCGGAGATCGCCGAGACGATCGCCGGCGAGGTGGGGATGCCGATCACCTGGTCGACGATGATCCAAGCCGGCCTCCCCGCCGGGAACATGCAGACCTTCGCCACGCTGCTCGACACCTTCGAGTTCGAAGAGGAAATCGGCAACAGCCTCGTCGTGAAGGAGCCGGTCGGCGTCGTCGGCGCCATCACGCCGTGGAACTACCCACTCCATCAGATCATCTGCAAGGTCGGCGGGGCGCTGGCCGCAGGCTGCACCATCGTGCTCAAGCCATCCGAAGTCGCACCGCTCAACGCGTTCATTCTGGCGGAGATCATTCACGAGGTCGGTCTGCCGAACGGTGTGTTCAACCTGGTCAGCGGCACCGGTCCCGAGGTCGGCGCAGCGATCTCGGCACATCCCGGCATCGACATGGTCAGCTTCACCGGCTCGTCGGGCGCTGGCAAGCAGGTGGCAGCATCCGCCGCAGCAACGATCAAGCGCGTGGCACTCGAGCTCGGCGGGAAGTCGGCGAACATCGTCCTCGACGACGCGGACTTCGAAGCGGTCATCCCGAAGGGCTTGTTTGCCTGCTACCTGAACTCGGGCCAGACCTGTACGGCGCACACGCGCATGCTGGTGCCGAACAGCCGCTACGACGAAGCGGTCGAGATCGCCGCGAAGGCAGCCGAAGGCACCCAGGTCGGAGATCCGACCGAGGAGGGCATGCACCTCGGACCGCTCATCAGTCAGACGCAGTGGGACCGCGTGCAGAGCTACATCCAGAAGGGCATCGACGAAGGTGCCAAGGTCGTCGCTGGCGGTCTCGGGAAGCCCGAGGGCAAAGAGACCGGCTACTTCGTGAAGCCCACGGTGTTCGCCGATGTCACGAACGACATGACGATCGCACAAGAAGAGATCTTCGGCCCGGTGCTCTCGATCATCGGCTACGACGACGACGAGGACGCGATCCGCATCGCGAACGACAGCCTCTACGGCCTGTCGGGCGGCGTCTGGTCCGCTGACCAGGACCGTGCGATGGGCGTGGCTCGTCGGATGCGCACCGGTGCTGTCGACGTCAACGGTGGCAGCTTCAACATCGCCGCACCATTCGGCGGCTACAAGCAGTCGGGTTACGGGCGTGAGAACGGCCCGTACGGGATCGAGGAGTTCTTGCAGACCAAGAGCCTGCAGCGCTGATCGATCCTGATCTGCGCGTCGGCCGGGTCGAGCGGTGTCCGTGAGCAACTTCACGCACATCGACGACCCGGCCGACGCGCGTCTGGACGACTACCGCGACATCAACAACGTCGTGGTCCGCACGGAGATGGAGGGCGACGAGTTCTTCCTCGGTGAGGGATACGTACCGATCGACCGGATGCTCGATTCAGGGCATCGGATGCGTTCGGTGCTGCTGCATCCGAAGCGCGTGAAGCGCTTCGTGTCGACGATGGGACGACCGTCGATGGTCGACGTCCCGGTGTACGTCGCCGAGCAGGACGTGCTGGCCGAGGTCGTCGGCTTCAACATGGATCGCTGTTGTCTTGCGTCGGGTTGGCGAGCCCGAATGCCGACGATCGCCGAACTTGCGGCATCGAGCCGTCGGCTCGTCGTTCTCGAAGCGCTGAACGACGGTCAGAACGTGGGCGCGATCGCTCGGGCCGCCCGAGCGTTCGACATCGACGGCATGGTGATCAGTCCGACCTGCGACGACCCGTATCAACGCCGGACCGTGCGGGTCAGCATGGGTGAGATCCTGCACCTGCCCGTCGCTCGAGCAGCGCGGGACGATTGGCCGTCCGAGCTCGACACGCTGCACACTGCCGGTTTCGAGACCTGGTCGCTGACTCCGGCTGACGGAGCGATCGACCTCTGGGACATGGATGTCCCCGACCGCGTCGCCGTCGTGCTCGGCGCCGAGGGCCACGGCCTGACCGGCGCCACGATGGCCGCTTCCTCTCACCGGGTCCGCATCCCCATCTCCGACGCCGTCGACTCCCTCAACGTGGGCCACGCCGCCGCCGTCACCTTTGCCGTCATCGCCCGGCCCGGGAACGAGTCCCGAAGCCGGGCCTGATCGCTCGATGCCATTGCGCGTCGAGCCGCACCTGACTTCCGGAACCTGACGGAAACCTCGCTGTCGCTCGCTGCGTCGCCAGCGGCGTCGTGCTCCCAGACGACCTTCAGGTGTTCGAGCGTCGGGTACGGCGACGTCAGCAGACCTGACGCCTGGCCGGAGTTGCCCGTTCGCTCCACCTGAACCACCGGCGAGCGTGCGCCACCGGCCATGATGTCCCGATGAGTGAAACGAACAGTGCCCCGGCGATCGAGCGAGTAGGGGTCGTCGGCTGCGGGCAGATGGGTGCAGGGATCGCTGAAGTCTGCGCGCGGGCTGGTATGGACGTGGTCATCCACGAGGTCGACGTCGCCAGCGCCGAGCGCGGCCGGTCTCGGTTGCTCGGCTCGTTCGACAAGGCGGTGGCTCGCAACAAGATGACCGAAGAGGAGCGTGACGCCAACGTCGAGCGGCTCACGTTCACCACCGACCTCGACGACATGGCCGACCGGCGCATGGTGATCGAAGCCGTGATCGAAGAGGAGTCGCTCAAGACCGAGGTCTTCAAGCGCCTCGATCACGTCGTCACGGCCGACGACGCGATCTTGGCCAGCAACACGAGCTCGATCCCGATCATGAAGCTCGGCATCGCCACCCAACGTCCGGAGAACGTCGTCGGGATCCACTTCTTCAACCCGGTCCCGGTGCTGAAGCTCGTCGAACTCGTCACGAGTCTGATGACGTCGAAAGAGACCGTTGCGCGAGCCGAGAGCTTCGCCGAGGACGCGCTCGCGAAGATCGTGATCCGGAGTCAGGACCGCGCCGGTTTCGTGGTCAACGCGCTCCTGATCCCGTACATCCTCTCGGCGATCCGGATGATGGAGTCGGGCTTCGCGACCGCCGAGGACATCGACAATGGGATGGTGGAGGGCTGCAACCACCCGATGGGGCCGCTCGCACTCGCCGATCTGATCGGTCTCGACACGACAGCGGCGGTCGCCGAGTCGATGTACGAAGAGTTCAAGGAGCCGCTCTACGCTTCGCCGGCGATGCTCTCGCGCATGGTCGAGGCGGGGTTGCTCGGGCGCAAGGCCGGGCGCGGCTTCTACGACTACGGGACGAAGTGATCGTGAGCGTTCGACGAGGAGGAGTTGCTGATGGCGGGTGAACGGATTCTGGTCGCGAAGGTCGGCCTCGACGGCCATGACCGCGGCGTGAAGGTCGTTGCGCGGATTCTGCGCGACGCCGGCTTCGAGGTGATCTACACGGGCCTCTTCCAGACGCCTGACACGGTCGCTGCCGCTGCTGTCGATGAAGACGTCGATGCGATCGGCCTGTCGATGTTGTCGGGTGCGCACATGACGCTGGCCCCGCTCGTGGTCGAGAAGGTCCGAGAGTTGGGCGTCGACATCCCCGTGATCGTCGGAGGCATCGTGCCTGACCAGGACGTCGGTCCGCTCGCCGATGCGGGTGTGGCGAAAGTACTCACTCCCGGAGCGACCGCCGATCAGGTCGCACAAGCAGTTCGCGACGCGATCGACGAGGCCTGATCGGCCAGCACGCGGTCATGTCCGGCGTGCCCCGTCGCGACGGCGCTGATCAGTCTGCGATGATCGCGAAGCGTCGGAGATCTTTGAGATCGATGTATTCGAGCGTCGAGAGATGCGTCGACTCCAAGACGACGTCGCAGGCGTGACCCGCGTCCAGCGCTTCTTTCCAGCGTTGCGCACACACGCACCACTGGTCGCCGGGCTTGAGGCCGGCGAAGCCGTACTGCGGCATCGGCGTCGACAGGTCGTTGCCCTGTGATTTCGAGAACTCGAGGAAGCTCTCGGACACCCGGCAGCACACTGTGTGCATCCCGGGGTCGTCCCCCCGGTTCTCGCAGCACCCCGTTCGGTAGTAGCCGGTCATCGGGTCGTACGAGCACGGCTGCAGTTCCTCACCGAGGACGTTGAGCTGGTTCATCGGGTCATTCTCGCTCACTTGTCGTCGGTTGCGACGCACGGACCGCCGATGTCGTGCGAGCCGATCGCTAGCGTTGGCGCCTCATGAGCACGCCTCGTTTTCGTTTCGCCCCGTCACCCACCGGCTCGTTCCACGTCGGTGGTGCACGGACCGCTCTCCACAACTGGGCGCTCGCTCGTCGCCTGGGCGGCACGTTCGTGTTGCGGATCGAGGACACCGACGAAGCGCGCAACCGTCCGGAGTGGACCGAGGGGATCATCGATGCGCTCGCGTGGATCGGGATCTCGGCCGATGACCCGCACTTCGAGGGCCCGCACTTCCAGAGTGCGAACGCCGAGGCCCACGTCGCGGCGGCGCGTCGCCTGTACGAGTCCGGCGCCGCTTACTACTGTGATCTCACCGGCCAGGAGGTGCAGGACCGCGCCAAGGAGCTGGGTATCACCGGCTACGACGGGTACTCGCGCGACCGCGGTCTCGAGCCCGCGCCGGGCCGTGTTCTCCGGTTCCGTGTTCCCGACGGCTCGACCGTGGTGAACGACGCGGTTCGCGGCGAGGTCGTGTTCGACAACGCGACGATCGAGGACTTCGTGCTGCTGCGTGGGAACGGGTCGCCGATGTTCCTCCTGGCGAACGTCGTCGACGACATCGAGATGCACATCACCGACGTCGTGCGTGCCGAGGAGCATCTGCCGAACACGCCGAAGCAACAGATGCTGTGGAAGGCGCTGGGTGCCGAGCCGCCGGCGTGGGCGCACGTGCCGGTGCTCGTGAACGAGCAGCGCAAGAAGCTGTCGAAGCGTCGCGACAAGGTGGCGCTCGAGTCGTACCGCGACGACGGCATCCTGTCCGATGCGATGGTGAACTACCTGATGACGCTCGGTTGGACGCCGCCCGGTGCCGAGGAGGCAGGCAGCGAGATCTTCGGCTGGGACGAGCTCGAATCAGCGTTCGACCTCGGTGATGTCACGCTGTCACCTGCGTTCTTCGATCTGAAGAAGCTCGGTGCGTTCAACGGCGACTACATCCGAGCGATGCCGCTGGCTGTGTTCGTCGAGCGGGCGTCGGCCGAGTTGCCGGCCGAATGGGATCGTGCCCGGTTCGCCGAGATCGCTCCGCACATCCAACAGCGCCTCACCACGCTGCGCGAGGTGCCCGGAGTGGT
>JBGCFW010000182.1:0-5530 GCA_045107155.1 Ilumatobacter sp.
TGAAGCGTCGCTGTCGTTCCCGCGGGAGTGCCTCGCGGAAGAAGATCCGGAACATCACGAACGCAACGATCACGCTGAAGGCTCCTGCGAGCGTCCAGAAGAACCACTGCGGACCGAACTGCGAGATCAGCACGGTGGTCGCCAGCGGGCCGACCAACGCACCCGACCCGTTGATCCTGACCAACGTGCCCGAGGTGCCGATCAGCTTGCCGTCAGGCGTCCAGTCGAGTGTGTAGGCCACGACGAGCGAGTACAGCGGGAACATCATCCCACCGAGCAGCACCATGAAGAACGCCACGATCAGGTGGCCGGGCGGCAGGGCAGCCATCGTCGCTGACACGGTGACCGCACCGAGTGCGACGAAGAGGATCACGTTGCGTCGTTCGGTCTTGTCGGACCAGCGCCCGATCGGCCATTGGAACACCAACGCACCGACCATCGGGGCGACGAGAAACAGTGCGGTGCGGTCGATCGACAGACCGATCTCGGTGGCGTACACCGCGCCGAGTCCGAACACGATGCCCGCCGACGAACCGCTCATGAACGAGCTGACGACGCCTGTGGGCACGTAGGAGAGCATGCTGCGCACGCTGACCTTGTCAGGCACCGTCACCACGGGCGCTTTGGATGTTGCCGCGAGCGTGATCGGCACCAGCGACATCGACACCAGCACCGACGACACGATGAACAGTCGAAACCCGCGCGGGTCTGCAACGGCCACCAGGTACTGGCCGATGCCGAGGCCGCCCATCGACACGATCATGTAGACGGCGAGCGTGCGACCGCGGTTCTTCGCGTGGGTCATCTCGCCCAACCACGACTCGATCACGATGTACAGACCCGCCATGCAGAACCCGAACACGAACCGCATCAGTGTCCAACTGATCGGAAGAACCGACACGGCGTGGAGGAGCACGACGCTCGACGCCGTGGAAGCGAGTCCAGCGAACACCCGGATGTGGCCGACCTTCGGGATCCGCGGCACGATGACGCTCGGGGCGAGCAAGAACCCGGCGAAATAGCCCGCCATGATCACACCGGTCACGAGAACGCTGAAGCCTTCCGAATCGGAACGAATGCCGATGACAGCGCCGTTGAGACCGTTGCCGATCATCATCAGACCGAGGCCCGCGAACAGTGGCCACATGCCGGCCAGCCCCGTTGCGGCCCGCGGCTCGTCGACGTCGTCGGACACGAGCAGGTCGGCGTCAGTCGCGTCGGGAGAAGAGGAATCGGCGTTGGTCAAGCGGCGAGAATCTACTGCTTTCGCCAAGTGCCCGTGGTCGAAGGCCACGACAATGTTGCAAGCCGCCTTGACGAAACTTTTACTCAAGTACCGAGTTCGGCGCGCCGATGAACTGATGTGACGACTCTCGCTGCCGCGCCGACCAACATCGGACGGGCGGACGCGGTGCGCTTTCTCCAACGTGCTTCGTTCGGTGGCACACCCCAAGAAGTCGAGCGACTCCAGACCATCGGCATCGATGCGTGGATCGACGAACAGCTCGGCCTGCAACCATCGCAGACCCACCATCAGCGGCGCCTGGCCGACACTCGATTCAACTCCTCGATCTGGCAGAGCTACCTGTCCGACAACGACCAACTGCGCAAGCGCGTGGCCTATGCGTTGTCTCAGATCATGGTCGTGTCGCGCAACGAGGTGAACGAACGGCGCGTCGCGGTGTACGCCGACCTGCTCGAGGAGCATTGTTTCGGCTCGTACCGCAACCTCCTCGAGGCGGTCACGCGCTCGGCTGCGATGGGTGAATTCCTGACCTACAACCGCAACCGGCGGGCCGATGATCGCCGCGGCACGGTGCCCGACGAGAACTACGCACGCGAAGTGCTGCAGCTGTTCTCGATCGGCCTGTGGGAGTTGAACGCTGACGGCACACGCCGGACCGACGGCTCCGGCGCACCGATTCCCACCTATGACACCGACGACATCTTGGGGCTGGCCCGGGTGTTCACCGGTTTCGAGGCGCCGAGCATCGATGACGACAACGCGCGATACCGCTTGCCGATGGCGTCGGACAGCAGCTTCAGCGAGCGATATCACGAGACCGGCGAGAAGCGATTCCTCGGGACGATCATCCCTGCGAGCGAGACACGCACACTCGACGAGAGTCTGACAACAGCGCTCGACACCCTCGCCAACCACGGCAACGTCGGCCCGTTCATCTCCCACCAACTGATCCAGCGGCTGGTCACCTCGAACCCGCGGGCGCAATACGTCCAGCGCGTGGCCGCGGTGTTCGCTGATGACGGCACGGGACAGCGCGGCAACCTCGCGGCGGTGGTGCGGGCGGTCCTGACCGATGATGATGCCTGGCAGGCCACGCCACCGGACACGTTCGGCAAGCTGCGCGAACCCGTCTTACGATTCACGACGGTGGCGCGGGCGCTCGGCGTGTCGACGTCACACCTCCCGTGGCCGCTCGACGACCTCGGAGACGCTGCCACCGAACTCGGCCAGCATCCGTTCACTCCACCATCGGTGTTCAACTTCTATCGGCCCGGGTTCGTGCCGCCCCAGTCGCCACTTGGTGATGCAGGACTGACCGCTCCCGAGATGCAGATCGCGAACGAGACCACCGCGATCGGCTGGGTCAACTACGTCGCCCGGTTCCTCCTGCGGCCTCCCGGCCGCACGATCGACCGAGGCACCGCGGGCGAATATCGAATCCAGGTCGGCTTCGAGCTCGACAGCCTGATCACGACCGTGACCGCCAAGGCCCTCTCGGAGGCCGCCGCCGGCGAACTCGTCGACGAACTCGCAGCCCGGCTGTGCCCGGGTGGCGTGTCCGCCGCACTGCGGTCGGTGATCGTGCGCCGAGTCACCGGCATCGAAGACGAACGCTATGAAGCAGACAGAACCGAGGACTATCACGTGCGACGCCGAGACTACGTACATCGCGATCGCGTGATCGGCGCAACGATGATGCTGTTGGCCTCCACCGACTTCTTGTGGGAGCGCTGACATGCTCGGACCGCACTCACGACGCGAGTTCATCCGTCGGTCAGCAGTCGTGGCCGGAGCTGGCTTCGCTGCCCCATGGGCGTTGGATCTCGCCAGCCTCGCGTCCGCTGCCCCCGCCCCGGGAGATGACTATCGAGCGCTCGTGTGCCTGTTCATGTACGGCGGCAACGACAACCACAACACCTTCGTTCCCAACGATCCAACGAGTTACGCGGCCTACCGGGAGGCCCGTTCGGGCATCGCTCGGCCACTGTCGACGATCCTCCCAATCCAACCCAGGGGCGGGTTCAGCGGCGCAGGAACGTTCGGCTTCGCCCCAGAACTCGCTGACCTGAAGCAGATCTTCGATGAGGGAGCGCTCGCCGTGATGCCCAACATCGGCACCCTCGTTCGCCCGCTCACCAAGGCCGGCTACCAGGTGCATTCGAATCGACCGCCGCAACTGTTCTCCCACAACGATCAGCAGTCGTACTGGCAGTCATCGTCACCAGAAGGGGCCACGACCGGATGGGGCGGGCGCATTGCCGACCTGTTGCTCGACGGAGCCAACGCGAACTCGACGTTCACATGCGTGTCCGTGGCCGGTAACGCCGTGATGATGACCGGACGCGATGCGCTCCAATATCAGGTGTCGCCCCGTGGTGTCACCCAACTCCGCGAGGACACGTTCCGTTACGACGCGACCCTCGCCGGAGTTCGCGAAGTGATGGAGATGCAGGGCACCGCACCGTTCCCGGCGTCGTACTCGAGCGTGTCTCGACGAGCACTCGACGCCGCTGACGACCTGACCGCAGCGGTGGCCGGAGCGCAGCAGCGTTACGACCTGGACGCCCGCTTCGACCTCGACTCGACCAACCGAGATCTCGCCCGCCTGGCGAGTCAACTCAAGATGGTCGCCACGCTGATCGCTGCGGGCCGCGACACCCTGGGCTTGCGCCGACAGGTGTTCTTCGTGTCGATGGGCGGGTTCGACAACCACAATGGTCTGGCGGCACGCCACCCGCAATTGCTCACCGGCCTCAACAGCGCGCTCGCCGGATTCCATCGCACCACCCAGGATCTGGGGGTCGCCGATGGCGTCACCACGTTCACGGCGTCGGACTTCGGACGCACCCTGACGAGCAATGGTGACGGATCCGATCACGGCTGGGGCGGCCACCACATGGTGATGGGCGGCTCGGTACGCGGCCGACGGGTCTTCGGAACGGTGCCCACCATCGCTGATGACGGCCCCGATGATGTGGGTCGCGGCCGTCTCTTGCCGACCACGTCGGTTGATCAGTACGCCTCCACGCTCGCCTCGTGGATGGGCGCCGGGTCGAGCGAACTCAACGCCGTGGTGCCCAACATCGGGAACTATGACGTGACCGATCTCGGCTTCCTACGCGAGCCCGGCACGCCGTACGAGTCGATCGATGCAACGACCAACGGGACGCCGAGCAAAGCGACCCGGATCTCTCAGACCTGAAGCGACACGCCATCGGGCGATGTCTGCGGCTCGATCGTTCGCGTTGATGATGTCAGCGGCGGCCGCGGAGCTTGTCGATGTCGCGCCGATCGCGTTTGGTCGGGCGTCCGGCACCACGGTCTCGTTCCGCGAACACGGCGACCTCGGGCAGGCGTTCGGGCGGTGGTGGCGAGTGGTCCACGAAGCAATCCACAGCCACTGCAGCGCCGACGCGCTTGGCGATCACGCGTGACACGTCGACGATGCGTTCACGCGACGCCAGCCGGGCTTCGATGTGATCGCCGACCTTCACCGGGCTGGCCGGCTTGGCGGTCTTGCCGTTGATCTTCACGTGGCCGGCGCGGCATGCAGCAGCAGCGTCCGCTCGCGTCTTGGTCAGCCGAACCGACCACAACCATTGATCCGCACGTGCTGTTTCGATGGGTCCAGTCTGACAGATACCTGCTGGTGCCTCACATCGGCAGTATCGGCTCGGTCGCCGACCACAGGATGTTGCGAAGTATTTCTTGCAAGAAGGTTGACTTCCATGCATTGCGTGATAAAGTTCGCAGCACGAACAACGAGTGGGCAACATGCACCGCTCGAACCACCACCAATCAGGAGCCATCCAATGAACGTCCCCACCCAGATCACCGACAACATCGACACCGCCTCGAAGAGCTTCGTCGACGCCAACACCCGTGTCCTCGACACCGTGGTGAGCGTGAACCGTCGCATCGTCGACACCGCTGTCGAAATCGCCGAGCGCGCCCCGAAGGTCGAACTCCCGATGGTCGACAAGCTCCCGACCCCGGCCGAGACCGGCGCCCGCTACCTCGACTTCGTCGAGCGTGCGGTTTCGGTCAACCGTGACTTCACCGCCAAGGTCGTGGCGCAGCTCCCGACCGGCACGGCTGTGCCTGCCAAGGCAAAGGCCACCAAGGCCGCCACCCCGACCAAGCCCCGCGCCAAGAAGGCCACCACCTCCAAGTGATCGTTGCCGCCACTGGCGGCAACACCCTGTAACCGATGCGATCCCGGACCTCCCCCCGGTCCGGGATCGTTCGCGTTGCAGTTCATTCCCGACGATCTCCCTGCAGCGA
>JBGCFW010000183.1:0-13467 GCA_045107155.1 Ilumatobacter sp.
CGCGGCGCCGACGACTGCGGTCACGCCCACCGCACCCGCCACGACGACCACCTCGGTCGTCTCGACGACCGAGGCGCCACCCCCTGCGACACCAACGACGACACCGCCGGTATTCGTGTCGCCGAGCGGCCCGGGCGACCCGGCGTTCGCTGCGACGCGCCGCGCGTTCACGGCGCTCACCGCGAACACCGGTGCCTCGCTCACCGTGGCGCAGGCGGGCGAGATCGTCGTGTCCATGGCATCGGGGACCACAGTCGGCGGCATCCCGGCGACCGGGGACAGCCCGCTCCTCGTCGCGAGCGTCAGCAAGATCGTGGTCGCCACGGCGATCGCACGGCTCGCCGACCAAGGATCGATCGATGTATCGGATGCTGTGCCGTGGGCCGACATCGGCATCTCGCCACACCCCGCCTGGGGCAACGTGACCATTCGCGAGCTGCTCGATCATCGTGGCGGACTGCCGACCGCTCGATCGAGTTGGTTCACGGGCGAGAGCGATTGCCGCACCCATGTCTCGAGCCTGGTGCAGAACCCACCCACCGCGGACCGCGGGCGTTGGGTCTACTCGAACGGGAACTACTGCGTGCTTGGTCTGGTCGTCGAGCATCGAACCGGCGCGGCGCTCGACGCCGGACTCCAACAGCTCCTCTTCGACCCGATCGGGCGGCAGGGGGTGCACCTGACCGATGGCGGCCTCCGGGAGGGAGATCTCCCTCACGACGACCGGGTCGAGCGTCTTTCTCGCCTCGGCGGTGCCGGGAACCTCGTGATCTCGACCGATGACCTCGCGACGCTCTTCGCCCGACTCACCGATGCCGACCGCACCGTGCTCCGGCCGCCGGCTGTCTTCACCGATCAATACGGCATCGGTCACACCGGGACGATCACCGCCGCGAAGGCCTGCGTGTGGCTCTTCGACGGCGGAGCGACGGTCGTCGCTGCCGCGATCGCCGGGGACTCGGTGTCAACCGGAGGCGCCGTGTGCGACCTCATCGTGCCAGCGGTGGCCGCCGACCTGGGTCGCTCCGCCGGGGAGCCAGACCGCACCCCCTGAGTGCTCGGGTTCACCCAAGACGCATCGAGCCGACCCGACAGTCGTCAGAGATCCCAGAGCTGTTTCGCGGCCGTGATCGTCGGGAGCCCGACCTCACCACCCGAGACGTGTTCAGGCCGGTACGCCTCACCTGCCAACGCGCTGAGCGTCGCCCCGGTCGACATGCGCAGTGCGTCGAAGTCGTAGCCACCCTCGAGCGCCACCACGAGGCGCCGGTCGGGAACGAGCTGCTGAAGACGCACCGCGAGGTCGGCATAGTCCGATGACGTGAGTTGGAGCGATGCAAGCGGGTCGTTGCGGTGAGCGTCGTAGCCGGCCGAGATGATCAACCACGGCGGTTCGAACCGTTC
Source organism: Ilumatobacter sp. (assembly GCA_045107155.1). GTDB lineage: Bacteria > Actinomycetota > Acidimicrobiia > Acidimicrobiales > Ilumatobacteraceae > Ilumatobacter_A. The sequence goes on from JBGCFW010000183.1 coordinate 1,405, forward strand.
GATCGCGGGAGCGACCACCTCGTCGAACGCCCGGCGAAACACATCGCCTCGCGTTCCGGGTGGCAGCGGCAGGTTGAGATTGGTGAACGGCGCCGCGTCGCCACCAGTCTCTGCGAGACGCCCGGTACCGGGGTACAGCGGCGACTGGTGCGTCGACACGTACATCACGTTCGGGTCGTTCCAGAAGATGTCCTGGGTGCCATTGCCGTGGTGCACGTCCCAGTCGACCACTGCGACGCGCTCACCTCGCGCGGCCAGCGCGGCCGCGGCGACTGCAACGTTGTTGAACAGGCAGAACCCCATCGATCGACTTGACTCCGCGTGGTGACCGGGAGGACGACTCCCCGCGAACGCGAGATCGCATTCGCCTCGTTCCAACGAGTCGACGGCATCGAGCACGGCACCAGCAGCGCGACGCGCCGTCTCCCACGAGCCGGCCGCCGCATACGTGTCCGCGTCGATCGGACCGCCGCCCGAAGCGCACAGTTCACGCACTTGCTCGACCATGTCGACGTCGTGAACTCGATGGAGCTCGTCCTCGGTAGCGAGCCGTGGCTCTGCGAACCGCACCGCGTCGAGGAGATCTGCCGAACCGATTCCTGCCAGCGACGCCTCCAAGCGCCCGCGACGTTCGGGATGACCCTCCGGCTCGTGATGCTCGTCGAGTTCGGCGGCGGCGAAAACCGCAATCGGGTGATCCACGTCTCCAAGGGTACGCACCGAGCACCTGCGCTGCCATGCTGGCCCGGTGAGCACCGACGCCCCCTCGCCCTGGGAGACAACCGTCGTCCTCGGCGACGGCGACACGGCCTACATCCGCCCGCTCACCCCCGAGGACAAAGCGGAACTCCTCGAGTTCCACGAGCGTCAATCGCAGGAGTCGGTGTACCGGCGCTTCTTCTCGCCGAAGCCGACCCTGTCGAGCCAGGAGCTCGAGCACTTCACCACGGTCGACATGGTCGACCGAGTCGCCCTCGCCGTCGAGGTCCACGACGAACTCGTTGCGTGGAGTAGCTACGAGCGTTGGCCTGGGCGCAACGAGGCGGAGGCCGCGTTCATGGTCGACGACCAGCAACACGGTCGCGGCATCGCCACGCTGATGCTCGAGCACCTCGCCGCCATCGCTCGAACGAACGGCATCGAACGGTTCACCGCCGAAGTCCTCGCCGACAACCGCGGAATGCTCGCCGTGTTCAGCAAGGCCGGATGGCCGCTCCAGCGACGATTCGACTCCGGCGTCGTCGACCTCGATTGGGAGCTCACCACCACCGAGGAGTTCATCGACACGGTCGAGCGCCGCGAGCAGCGCGCCGACTCGCGTGCGATCGCTCGTCTCCTCATCCCACGTGCGATCGCGGTGGTGGGAGCGTCCGACCGGCCGGGAACTGTCGGCAAGATGCTCTGGGACAACGTGCGCGCCACGGCTGGAGTGCCGGTGTACCCCGTGAATCCCCGTCTCGACGATCTCGACGGCCGCCGCTGCTACGGCTCGCTGGCCGACGTTCCCGACGACGCTGCGCTGGCCGTGGTCGCCGTTCCCACGCGCCATCTCGAGTCGACGATCGATGCCTGCATCCGCAAGCGGATGCGCGGCGCGGTGATCGTCACCACGGTGACGGCCCGTGACGACATCGACGTCGCCGCGCTCGTGGCTCGCTCACGACGCAACGGACTCCGCCTCATCGGCCCGACGAGTATGGGAGTCGCCGCGTTCGCTTCTGCGTCACGACTCAATGCGACACTCGCCGACGGCACGATGCCGAGCGGCGGCGCGGCCTTCTCGATCCAGTCGGGAAGCTTGGGCGGCGCCCTCCTTCGGGCCGCACGTGATGTCGGATTGGGCATCAGCTGGTTCGTGTCACTCGGCGACAAGTCCGACGTCTCGGCGAACGACCTCCTCCAGTTCTGGGAAGACGATCGCGACACCAAGGTCATCGGGCTCTACACCGAGTCGCTCGGCAACCCTCGCAAGTTCGCCCGCATCGCTCGCCGGGTCAGCCGCTCGAAGCCGATCGTCGCCGTTCGTACCGGCGCGGCGGCCGATGGTGCCAGCGGCGCGCTGTACCAACAGGCGGGCGTCATCGAGGTGCCGACGGTTCAAGCGTTGCTCGACACCTGCCGGGTCCTCGAGTCGCAGCCCCCGCTGCGAGGTCCGAACGTCGCGGTGGTGAGCAACTCGTCGAGCCCGACCACGCTCTCATCGGCTGCGATGCGAAACCTCGGCCTCGAGCCGGTCCCGTCGCCCGAGCCGCTCGAATGGGACGCCGACGAGGCTGACTACGATCGTGCCATTCGCCGAGCGATCCACGATCCGAACGTCGACGGAGTCCTGGTGATCGTGGCTCCGCCGCTGCCGCAGCACAGCCCGTCGATGGGCCCGACGATCGATGCTGCCGCAGCCGCGTCCGACAAGCCCGTGGTCGCCGTCCAGATCGGCGACGGCGATGGCCCTGTTGCACAGGGCGCGAGCATTCCCAACTTCTCGTTCCCCGAGCAGGCCGTCGCCACGCTCGCTCACTCGCTCGCTCACGGACGATGGCTGGCACTCGAGGAACAGGCCGCTCCGGCCCCAGCTCGGGCGGTCGACCCGGGTCGAGCGACAACACTGATCAGCGACGCACTCGCTGGCGACACCGACGACGTCGAGCTCGACATCGCGACCACGATCGCTCTGCTCGATGCGTACGGGATCCACATGGCGGCTGCGAGCCCCGCCTCGCCCGCCGATGCCGTCGAGGTCGCCGATCGACTCGGCTACCCCGTTGCCGTCAAGGCAGGCGAGCGGGAGCCCGGACGGTCTGCACAAGCCGGCATCGCGCTCGATCTGTCCGAAGCCGACGACGTGACCGACGCGGTCGACACCATGGTCGAGTCGCTCGGATCACGAGCCGATCATCTCATCGTCCAGCGGATGACCCCGCCTGGTACGAACGTCCGGGTCCGGTGCTCGCATGACGACCGGCTCGGCGTGGTCGTCGGGGTCGGCTACGGCGGCGTCGAGGCCGATGTGATCGCCGACGTGTCGAGCCGCATGGCGCCGCTCTCCCCCGCCAGCGCTGCTGCGATGCTCGTCGAGACGAAGGTCGGCGAGATGCTTGCGGGCAATGACGTCGACACGTCACCGCTCGTCGACGTGGTGGTGCTCGCGGCGCAACTGTGCGCAGAACACCGCGACATCGCGGAACTCGACCTCAATCCGGTCCTGGTGTCCGATCATGGTGCCACCGTCACCGATGCTCGGATTCGTCTGCGCGACCGCCCCGACCACGACGGCCCGCTGCGCCGCCTGGACTGAACTGCGACACCTGTCGCACGGATCCCTCGTGCAGCACGGTGCGCTCGCGCTCAGCGGCGAGAACCCGGAGTTCGGGAACGGGTGCGAGCGACCTCCGACCTAGTTTGGTTCCATGCCATCCGCCGAAGACTTCGAAGGCCCGACCACAGAGTTGCTGCAGACGCTGATCCGCAACGAATGCGTGAACGACGGCACGCCCGATTCGGGCGAGGAGACTCGCAACTCCGACACGCTCATCGCATACCTCGAGGGCCCCGGCGTCGACATCGAGACCTTCACCCCGCGTGCAGGCCGGGACTCGATGGTCGCTCGAATCGCCGGAAGTGACCCCGATGCCCCCTCGCTGTGCCTGATGGGCCACACCGACGTCGTGCCGGTCAACCCCGACGGGTGGCACCATGACCCCTTCGGCGGCCAAGTGATCCGGAGCGACGACGGCCTCGATGAAGTCTGGGGGCGCGGCGCGATCGACATGCTCAACCTCACCTCGTCGATGGCGGTCGCCTTTCGAGAGCTCGCGAGGAGCGGGTTCACGCCCAAGGGAGACCTCATCTACTTCGGCGTGGCTGACGAAGAGGCTGGCGGCGTGTGGGGAGCCGAGTGGCTGGCCGAACGCCACTGGGACGCAATCAAGGCCGACTACGTGCTCACGGAACTCGGCGGATGGTCGCACATGGGTCCCGACGGCGAACGCCACGTCACGGTCAACGTCGCCGAGAAGGGTCTCGCCTGGCGGCGACTCCGGGTCACGGGCACACCAGGCCATGGCTCGATGCCCTTCGGCGCCGACAACGCACTGATCAAGGCATCCGAGATCGTTCGCCGCTTGTCGGAGTACCGGCCGGCTGCACACCTCGACGAGGTGTGGGGCGCGCAGGTTGCATCGATGAACGTCTCCGACGAGATCCGCGATGGCCTCGTCGACCCGGCCGCCATCTGGTCCACCCTCGAAAAACTGCCGACACCTCAGGCGCGTACGTGCCATGCGTGCACGCACACGACCTTCTCGCCGAACGTCGTGCACGGCGGTCAGAAGACCAACATCATCCCCGACGCCATCGACGTCGAGGTCGACATCAGGACGGTACCCGGCACCACCCGCGAGGATGTGATGGGGCACCTCCGCGAGGCACTCGGCGACCTCTTCGACCACGTCGAGGTCAGCGAACTCCAGAGCTCGAACCCGACGGCATCACCCTTTGGGTCCAGCAACCCGCTGTGGCAGTCGGTGAAGAAGCACACCCAGGTCGCCTACCCGGGGGCGAAGGTGGTTCCGGGGCTGATCGTCGGCGGCACCGATGCCCGCTTCTATCGCGAGCGGGGGACGACCGCCTATGGCGCAGGTCTCTTCTCCAAGTCGGTCGACTTCGCCGAGTTCGGTACCCGATTCCACGGCCACAACGAGCGCATCGACGTCGAGTCGCTCGGGCTGTGCGCGCAGTACTTCCACGGCATCGCCACCGACATGCTCTCGTAGGAGCCCGGACGGAGTCTTCGGCCGCGTTCGACTCGACCCGGATCAAGGACGCGGTGTGCCCGGTGAGGTCGACGGGGAGACAGCTCGGTCGCTGACCCAGTTGCCGTGGAAGCCGAACGGCACCCGCTGCGGAAGTGGCACGCGGGCGACGTAGCCGCGACCGAAATCCTGCGCATCGATGACGACGAATTCAGCCGTTCCGGCGCCGAGATCGTGCACCAGCGTGACGAGGTACCCGTCGTCCTCCGCCGTGCCGTGCTCGCGTGCGACGAACACCGGCTCGCCTGCCGCTCGACCGGTGCCGTGGTCGAACACCGTCCGCTCGCCTGTCTGCAAATCGTGCTTGATCGTCGGCCATCCCGAACGATCGTCGGCCGAGGGACTCGCGCAGTAGCCGTAGCGGTACGGCTTGGTGCTGAGCGACCCGCGATGGCGGGGAAACTCGTTCGCGGACTCGTCGATCACCGTGACGTCGGAGCGACGCGCGATCGGATCGAGCGTCCAGCGTTCCAGCCGCGCCTGCCCGCCGTCACCGAACGGCCCGAGGACGTCCTTGTCGAACATCCGCGGGTAGTTGCAGATGTCGATGACGACGTTGCCGTCGGTGTCGTCGTAGGCATTCATCGGATGGAATGCGTACCCGATCGGCATGTCGATCCAGGTGATGTCGGTGGCCTCGCCGTCGCGAGGGAGCAGGCCGACGCGGTTGCCGTGTTCGGGATTCCAGCGGAACGGAAAGCGACCTTCCATCGCCAACTCGATGTCGACCGTGCACGGTTGGTCGTACACCACGGCGTATCGACTGGTGAGCGACATGTCGTGCAGCATCGTCATGCCGAGCGGGATGTCAACCGTGCGCCGTACGCGCCCGTCGACACCGACGACCACGTATTGGATGTGGTCGAGCCACTCCGCCCAGGCGTAGACCATCGCGTGCATCTCACCGGTGTCGGGGTCGACCTTCGGATGAGCGGTGAACGCTCCCGGCAAGGTGCCGTTGAAGTCGTTGCGGCCGACGGTCTCGAGCTCGTAGGTGAGCTCGACGGGGCAGCCGCCGGCCTCGACCATCGCCCAGGTGGTTCCTGCGAACCCACCGACGTTGGTGTTCGGACCGCCGGAGTTGCCGTTCCAGTTCCGCCCGGGGATGTCCGGCTCGCCGCGACGCTCAGCGATGCTCGACGAACCGACGTACCGATTCCGGTACCACTCGGCCTTGCCCTCTCGCAGGCGCAGGCCGTGCACCATGCCATCGCCCATGAACCAGTGATGTGTCGCCGCATCGACCTCGCTCATCGGATTCGGACCGTTGCGGAGATAGCGCCCGTTGAGCTCGACCGGGAGCTCCCCGATGACGGGCAGATCGAACTCGGTGATCTCGTCGGCGACCGGGCCGTAGTTACCGGACAGGTAGAGGTTGTCGGTGGCTGTGGTGCGGGCGGTGTCGGTCATCGTGGATTCCTCACTCAGGTGCAAGCTGTAACTTTGTTACATCAACGTGGGGTGTAACTTAGTTACATGCCCCAGGCGGTGTCAACGGGTTCCTCCGGCAGCACGAGCACGATGCGTGAGGCGATCGTCGACGCCGCCCTCTCGATCCTGCACACCGAAGGCGCCGCGGCGCTCACCGTTCGCAACATCACCGAGGCCGCAGGTTGCTCGACCACGGGCATCTACACACACTTCGGCGGTAAGGCCGGCGTGATCGAAGCGATCTATCTCGACGGCTTCGCGTCCTTCGACGCAGCCCTCGCCGCTGCCTACGACCTCGACTTCATCGAGTCGGGTCGGGTGTACCGTCGCTGGGCGCTCGAACACCCGACCCAGTACATGGTGATGTTCGGGCGCGCAGTCCCCGACTTCGAGCCTTCGGCCGATGCCGCGATGCAAGCCGCCGTCGCCTTCGACCGGCTGGTCCAGAGCATCCGCAAGTCAGGGGCGTTCCCCGACAACGAGGCCGAGCTCTGGGCGTACCACGTGTTCGCGACCGTGCATGGCTACGTCATGCTCGAGTTGTCGACCGGGTCATCGCCCGTCGGCGACCTCGAGGCGCGCTACGAGCGGATGCTGGTCTCGATGCTCCTCCCGTCACACGAGAGCACACCGGCCGGTCGCGGCGTCAGTGGCGACCGAACGGGTTGATCGATCGTTCCGTGAAGCTGTTGAGGGCCCGCACGATGTCGTGGGCCACGTAACGCTGCGGACCAGGCGAGGGGCGGTCGATCGGGTTGAGTATCCCTCGTTCCGCGAGGTCGCCGAGCGCTCGCCGGAGCGCCGCCGGGCTGGACTCGATGACCGGTGCGAGCACGTCGGTGTCGACGACTGGATGACTCATCAGCACATCGACCACGTGGTGTGCCACCGCATCGGACCGCATCGACGAGATCCGCTCCTCCCAGACCGCTCGCATTCGGTGGACATCGTCCGAAAGGTGCGATGCGTTGCGAAGCGCGGCAAAGGTCGCGTCGGCGCCGAGCTCGACGATCGGGACGAAGTCGCCGTCGCGATATTCGGTCAGCGCCTCGATGTATCGGTGCTTCTGCGAGACGATTCCGGCCGAGATCGGCAAGGTCGCCGCCTTGGTCAGACCGTCGCGGCGGAGCAACGAGTGGATCAGCGCACGCCCGACGCGTCCGTTTCCATCGGCGAACGGGTGGATGTTCTCGAACTGCGCATGCATGACCATCGCCTGCACGAACACCGGCATGTCGGTGCGATTGATGAAGGCACAGAGATCGTCGATCGCCTCGATGATCCGTTCGGGAGCCGGCGGGACGAACTCCGCAACCGGCGGCCCGCCCGAATAACTGCCGATCCACACCGTCTCGTTGCGCCACCGCCCGGCGAGAACCGGATGTGTGCTTCGCAGCAGCGCTCGGTGCACATCGAGGATGGTCTCGGGCGTGATGTCGTCCGAGAGGACGATCGCCGCCGTGGTCGCGTCGACGTTGCCGATGACGTCCGACACCGACCGACCCTGGTCGTCGCCGACCTCGGCGATCAGGAGGTCGGGCACGGGTGCAGCGACGTTCTCGATGCGCGACGACGCCGACGATTCGATGCGCACCAGCAGCGACTCGAGCGGCGCCAGAGTGTTGCCGACGCGAAGGTCGAACGCCGCGATCGCCGTACGAACGTCTTCCGACACCAATGCGACTTCGGAGGGCAGCAACATCTCGGCATCGCCGATCTCCGGGATGATCGCGCCGTCGTAGCGCCGCCCCTGCCCGGAACGACGAGCGTCGCCGCCCTCCTCGATCAGCCACGTCAGACGTTCGAACGTCACCGCCGGCCAGAGTCCTTGACCGGCCATCTCAGCAACTCCACCGCTTGACGAACGGCTCGAAGACATCGGTCGACCCGACGTCACGCATCATCAGGACCGTGGCACGGGTCATGCGAGCCGACACGGAGTCACCTGAACAGGTCGCGTTCGGAGTCACGCAAGACCGGCGCCATCGACGCCTCGTCGTCGGCCTCCCAGTCGAATCCTCGGATGACCGCGACCGGGACTCGACTGGTGTTGCCCTTCACGAGTTCACCTGCGGCCGCCAGCTCGTCTGCGGTGCAGATCTCCTGGACTCTGAACTCGTGGCCGTGCGGATCGTGCTCGCCGATGTAGCTGAAGAGCGGGTTCATGCCTGCGATGCCGATCGCGATGTCGGTCTGTCCCTCGCGCCACGGGCGGCCGAACGTGTCGGTCATGATCACTGCGACGTCGACGCCGAGTTCGGCGAACCGGGTGCGTTGAGCCCTGCACGTCCCATCGGGATCGACGGGCAGCGTGAGGATGCGTCCCTGTGCGCCACTCGACGATTGGTCGACGCCGGAGTTCGCGCAGCAGAAGCCGTGATGCGTCTCGGTGATGAGGACAGGACCGATCTGGCGGATGACGCGCTTCGATTCGCGCAACACCACCTCGGTCACACGTGGATCCTTCTCCCACTTCTCGGACCAACGAGCCGCGAACTCGGAGGGTTCGATGTCGTCGAGTTCGACCGTGCATCCCTCGGCCTTCGACACGATCTTCGACGTGACCAGCACGATGTCGCCGTCGGCGAGGGGATCCCCCTGTGCCGTCGCAGATTCGTTGATCATCGCTGCAAGATCGTGACCTGCGGTGATCTCGGGAAGGCCCTCGATGCCGAAGACCGTGATTCGAGCCATCGGGTCAGGCTGCGAGGCCGGCGAGGAACTCGGTGATCGCCGCGTTGACCGGCTCGGGATGGGTGAGGTTGGCGGCGTGCGCGCCGGGCACCTTCACGACGTCACCCGCACCGGAGAGACCCGCTGCGAGCGCCTCGGCGCGGTCCATCGTGATCGCCGTGTCCTCCGTACCGTGGACAACGAGCGCGGGGCATGTGATCTCACCGAGTCGGCTGGTGATGTCATCACGATCGAGCAGGCAGTTGCTCGCAGCTCGCATGCCGGCCCGGCCGGCACGCTCGTCGAGCGCCTTCCACTTCGCGACCCAGACCGCGTTGGTCTCGGGTTCGGCGATGATGATGTTCGCGATGATGTCGGTCAACTCGTCGACGGGTCCTGCCGCCTCCCATGTATCGGTCATCTGTCGGTAGCCCTCGATGACCGCCGGATCCTCTCCCCCGGCCTGGGTGTCGAGCAGCACGAGCGCACGAACTCGTTCCGGAGCCGTGAGCGCAGCACGCAGCGACAAGAAGCCGCCCTGACTCATGCCGGCGAGCACTGCCCGTTCGATGTCGAGGTGGTCGAGCAGCGCCAGGCAGTCGGCCGCGGAGTCCCAATAGGTGAATGGTTGCCCGTCGAACTCGGTGAGACCGAACCCACGCTCGTCCCAACGGATCACCCGGTGCGTTCCCTCGAACGCGGCCAGCTGCGGGTCGAACATCTCGTGGTCCATCAAGAAGCCGTGGGAGAACACGATCGGCGGCCCGTCGCCACCCGAGTCGGTGTAGAAGATGCGTTGCCCGTTGATGTCTGCGAAGGCCATGGCGGTGACAGTAGTTCTTGCGCTGCGCTCCCCACTGGGCCGGACCGGCGACCAGGTGCCGCTGACAGCGGCGGCGACTGCGGTGGTGTGTCGTGCAGCAGCCGGGCCAGACTGACCCGTATGAGTGACACCGCTTCGCCGCACGTCTCGGACATCTTCGACCCCGATGCCTGGAACGAGGTGCCCGGCTTCGACTTCACCGACATCACCTACCACCGAGCCCGCGGCGAGGGGCGAGCGTCGGGTGTGGTGCGCATCGCTTTCGACCGGCCCGAGATCCGGAACGCGTTCCGCCCACACACCGTCGACGAACTCTTCCGAGCTCTCGACCACGCTCGGATGTCGACCGACGTCGGTTGCGTCCTCCTCACGGGCAATGGCCCATCGCCGACCGACGGCGGGTGGGCGTTCTGCTCGGGTGGCGACCAACGGATCCGCGGCAAAGACGGCTACAAGTACGCCGAGGGGACGACGGCGGACACCATCGAGCCGGGCCGCGCTGGGCGCCTACACATCCTCGAGGTCCAGCGCCTGATCCGTTTCATGCCCAAGGTGGTCATCTGCGTCGTGCCCGGCTGGGCGGCCGGCGGCGGCCACTCCCTGCATGTGGTCTCAGACCTCACGCTCGCCAGCACCGAGCACGCACGGTTCAAGCAGACCGATGCCGATGTCGCCAGCTTCGATGGCGGGTTCGGGTCCGCCTACCTGGCACGTCAGGTCGGCCAGAAGTTCGCCCGCGAGATCTTCTTCCTCGGCGATGAGTACACCGCCGACGAGATGTTCGCCATGGGCGCGGTGAATCGGTCGATCCCGCATGCCGAACTCGAAGCCGTGGCGCTCGACTGGGGCCGCAAGATCTGCGCCAAGAGCCCGACGGCGCAGCGCATGCTGAAGTACTCGTTCAACCTGATCGACGACGGGCTGGTCGGCCAGCAGGTGTTCGCCGGCGAAGCGACCCGTCTGGCATACGGGACCGACGAGGCAGCCGAAGGCCGCGACAGCTTTCTCGAGAAGCGGGACCCCGACTGGTCGCCGTACCCGTACCACTTCTGATCGCAGCGACGCGTCGACCGGCGTCGAGATCGGGTCGGCAGCTGCCAGACTCCGAGCGTGTCCGACATCGTCGTCATCGAAGATCCCGACGACGAACGGTTCACACAGTTCCGGTTGAACGAACGCGGGCTGGCGAGTCGGGCCGACAAGCGCAACGATGCCGGTGCCGGGCTTTTCCTCGCCGAAGGCGACCTCGTCGTGCAGCGCGCACATGACGCCGGCTGTGTCCCGCTGGCGGCACTCGTCGACGTCGACCGCGTGCCCGACATCGCCGCAACTCTCGCCTGTCCGGTCTACGCCGGTGGCGACCACGTCCGACAGGTCGTGTCGGGACTCGGGATGCCACAGTCGATCATCGCGCTGTTCCATCGACCGGCGCGGCCGAGCGTGCCCGAGATCTTCGCGAGCGCTCGCCGTGTCGTCGTGCTCGAGGCAGTCGACAACCCGGCCAACGTCGGCGCGATCATTCGCAACGCAGCCGGTCTCGGTTGGGACGGCATCGTGCTCGACCACACCAGCGCCGACCCCCTCGCGCGTCGCTCGCTACGAGTCGCGATGGGTACGGCATTCACGCTGCCCCATGCTCGCACCACGAGGCTCGGCAACGAGCTGCAAGCGCTCGACGACGTTGCGCTGTATGCGATGACTCCGGGCGACGCTGCCATCTCCCTCGATGAGGTCGACGCGCCCGACCGCTGCGCTGTGCTGATCGGGGCTGAACGCAGCGGACTGTCCAACGAACTGCTCGCCATCTCCACGCCGGTCAAGATCCCGATGCACGGGGGCGTCGACTCCCTCAACGCTGCCGCTGCGTCGGCGGTCGCCTGCTACGCGCTCCGTTGACGATCGCAGCGGGACGAAGCTCCAGATAGACACACGGCCATGTCCACCGTGCTCCTCTTGTCTTGCCCGGATCGACAGGGGGTGGTCGCGGCGACCGCTCAGGCCATCGCCGCCCACGGCGCGAACATCGTTCATGCCGAGCAGTACGTGAAAGGTGAGTCCGGTGACGACGGCGCTGTGTTCTTTCAGCGGCTCGTGTTCGACCTGGTGCGTGAGGGCACCGATCACCAGACGTTCCTGGAGTCGTTCGCTCCCATCGCCACGGACTTCCAGATGACGGTCGATCGGCGCGACCTGTCGACGCCGACCCCGACTGCGATCATGTGCTCGAAGCAGCCGCACTGCCTCTACGACCTGCTGACCCGCTGGCGCAGCGGCGAGCTCCCGATGGACCTCCGCGTCGTCATCTCGAACCATCCCGACCATCGC
>JBGCFW010000184.1:0-21289 GCA_045107155.1 Ilumatobacter sp.
GAGCGACGCTGTTCCGCTGGCATCGATGTACTCCCCCTCGTCGTCCTTGGTGTAACCCACCACGATCACCACGAGGTCGGCGCCGGCGACGACTGCCGCATCGGCGATCGGGTCGAGCACATGGGTGACCTGTGCGTGGACGAATCGCTCGCGTATTCCTGCCAGCGGAGTGACCACCGACGTCGACTTCACGTCGGACGAGCCACCGTCTCCGAGGTTTGCGACATCCGCCAGTTCACCGACGACGGCGATGCTCGCGACCGCATCGACCTCGACCGGCAGGAAGCCCTCACGGTTGCGCAGCATCACGGTGGATGCGGCCCCGACCTGACGCGCGAGCGCCCGATGCGCTTCGCTGCCGATCACGCCGATGTCCGGCGAGACGCTGAACACCTTGCGATACCGCAGCAAGGTCGAGACGATCCGCGTGACCGCCTCGTCGAGCACGCCAGCCTCCAGACGACCGTCCGCGACCGCATCGGACAAGATCATCGCCCGCTGCTGTCGGAACGGCATCTCGATGTCGAGCCCGGCACGCACCGACTCGACGGCGTCGCGCAGGCCGAACACAAAGTCGGACACGACGAATCCCGGCCACGCCCACTCGTCTCGCAGAACGTTCGTGAGCAGCTCGCGATGCTCCCCGCACCACGAGCCGTTCACCGAGTTGTAGGCGCTCATCACCGACGCGATGCCCTCCTCGGCGACGCGACGGAAGTGCGGCAGGTACACCTCGTGGAGCGCACGTTCGCCGACGGACACGTCGACCTTGAACCGGGCATTCTCCATCGAGTTGAGGGCGAAGTGCTTCATGCACGCCATGACGTGGCGTTCGAGCCCTGCGGTGAACGCTGCGGCCATCGCGCCGACGTGGTGCGGGTCCTCGCCGTACGTCTCCTGCGCACGCCCCCACGCCGGGTGACGGAGCAGGTTCATACACACCGCACCGGTGAAGGTCGCGCCACTCGCCCGTAGCTCGGAACCGATCGCGTCTCCGACACGTGCTTCGAGGTCGGGGTCGAAGGTCGCACCTCGGGCCATCGAGACCGGGAACGCTGTGCCGTCGGCGATGACCGCACCGCGAGGTCCGTCAGCGAATTCGATCCCGGGAATCCCCAGCCGCTCGACCACCGCCGCGGGCCACGTGTGGCGGTAGTAGCCACCCGACGTCATGTCGAAGAGCCCGGGCCAGAAGGGTGTGTCGCCGTCGAGGCAGCCGAGCCGCTCTTCGAGTGTCATCTCGGCCACGAGGACACCGGCCTCGGCGACCGGGTCAGCACCGGACTCCACCCGGGCGCACGCTGATTCGAACGGTGTGGTCACCCGACGATGGTGGCACGACCGACGACGCACCTACGGATTCGTGAGCAGGTCGACCAGTGAACTCGTGTCGTTGCGACCGCCGCCGCGCTGCTGCACCTGCGCGTAGAACTGATCGACGAGTCCGGTGACCGGGAGCCTCGCGCCGTTGCGTTCGGCTTCGTCGAGACAGATCCCGAGGTCCTTGCGCATCCAGTCGACGGCGAAGCCGAAGTCGAACCGTGCATCGGCCATCGAGACCGCCCGGTTGTCCATCTGCCAACTCTGCGCGGCGCCCTTACCGATCACGTCGATCACCTGCTCGACGTCGAGTCCTGCACGCTGCGCGAAGTTCACGCCCTCGGCAAGCGCCTGGAGGAGGCCAGCCTGGCAGACCTGGTTGACCATCTTGGTGAGTTGCCCCGCTCCTGCGTCGCCCATCCGCTCGCACTTCTGCGAGAACGACTCGATCACGGGCACGACGCGTTCGTACACCTCGGGCTCGTCGCTTCCGCTCATCACGGTGAGCCGACCGGCCTCGGCACCGCCCTGGCCACCGGATACGGGAGCATCGACGAATCCGACGCCTGCAGCTGCACACGCGCTCGAGAGCTCGCGGGCCAGATCGGCCGAAGAAGTGGTGTGATCGACGAGCACCGAGCCCGGCGCCATGGTCGACAGGGCCCCGTTCGCTCCGAGTGCGACTTCGCGAACGTCGTCGTCGTTGCCGACGCACATCATCACCACGTCGGCGCCCTCGGCGGCTTCGGCCGCGGTCGGCGCCGCCTGATGGCCGTGCAGGGCCACCCACGCCAGCGCCTTGGCGGCCGTCCGGTTGTAGACGCTGACCGGGAATCCCGCGGATGCGATGTGTTGCGCCATCGGGGCGCCCATCACTCCCATGCCGAGGAAAGCCACGACCGGCGTCTCGGTCTCTGCTGCGTTCTGCGTGGTGTCACTCATCGCCGTCGAGTCTGACATGTGCCGACCGACAGCACGCCCATGACCTTCGAGCCGGTGCAATCGTGAACGCTGGGATGGCCGGATTCGGCGCCGCGAACGGCGAAACTGTGGCGGTGAGGACCGAGACCCGCCGGTGGACCGTCATGACCTGGAACATCCAGGGTCAGAAGGGCACCGACATCAACCGATTGGCCGACGTCATCTCAGCGGTCGGCGCGGACGTCGTCGCCCTCCAAGAAGTGCGTCGACCCCAAGCTGCCGCTCTCGCTCAGCGGCTGTCGATGTCTCATCGCTGGGTGCGCAAGCACAACCCGTTCCGACCGTTCCTGCCGAGCCGGGCAGAGGGCGCAGCGATTCTCACGCCGCACTCGCTCACCGACACGGGAATGGCGATCGTGAGCGACGAGCACTCGAAGCGCTCCTACAAGCGACGTGTCGCCGTGTGGGGCACGGTGTCACGCGACGATCACAGTTCGTATCGGGTCATCAACGCGCATCTGTCCCCACACGGCGAATCGTCGGCTCGCCTGACCGAGGCGCGGCGCATCGCCGAGATCGCGGCCAGCGCGCCGAGCGCACCGGTCGTGGTCGCCGGCGACTTCAACGACCACGACGAACCAGCGGTGATCGAGACGCTCCCGGGCGAGCAACCGGAGCAGAGCCCGCCCACGAATCCGTCCGAAGCACCCTGGCAACGACTCGACCACGTCCTCGTGCCCGCGGACGCGCGGGTCGTCGAGGTACAGGCCCCGGAAGGAAGCGATGCGTGGGCAGAACTCTCCGACCACGTCCCACTCACGGTGCGATTCGATCTCGACTGGGTGAGCGGCGACTGGACCTGAGTGCGTCAGACGGCCAACGGCCGTCGACGGCTCACTTCTTCTTCTTCGACTTCGGCTTCTCGTCGTCGTCTTCGCCGTCTTTGAGCACGCCCTTTGCCAGCGCCTCGTCGAGGTAGATCTCGGCGTCTTCCGCCGACACCTTCAGTGCCGGCGAGATCTCGGAGATCAAGTTCACACGAGCTCGCTCGTACATCGTGCGCTCGGCAGCCGAAAGCGACGCATCACGGTTGCGAGCGGCGAGGTTTCGCACCACCTCGGCCACCTGGTAGACGTCGCCCGACTTGAGCTTCTCCTGGTGGTTCTTGAAGCGCCGGCTCCAGTTGGACGGCACCCGAGGATCAGGCTTGGCGAGCACGGACACGAGGTCTTCGAGCTCGTCGGACGAGACCGGCGGCCGGACACCCACGTCGTCGGTCTTGTCGACCGGCACCTTCAGGGTCATCTCGTTGATGACGGTCTTGAGAATCAGGTACTCCTGCTTCTCGCCGAAGAACTCCATCTTCTTGGTGCCCTGTACGACGCATGCGCCGTGCTGGGGGTAGATGACGGTTTCGCCCTTCTTGAAATTCACGCAGTACCTCGCCTCTGTGGGCTGTCGAAGTGTTCGCCGCTCGCTGCGACGGGCCCGTCAGGGTATCGCCGGTGAGCGCCCCCGGCAGGATTCGAACCTGCGACCAGAAGATTAGAAGTCGACTGCTCTATCCAGCTGAGCTACGGGGGCCAACGAGAGATCGTATCTGCGACCGGGGAAACAGAACGGTTCACCCACCACCACGGCCGGCGCGAACATCGGCCTCGGCGCCGTCATCACCGCGAGCCGACCCGACGCCGCCAGGCCCGGCGGTTCCCTCGACGAAGTCAGCACCGTCGAACGTCGCGATCGCATTGCCCGTGTCGAACCATCCGAAGGAGCCGCCACCGCCCGCTCCGACGCCCTGAGGAGAGAGCGCGCCGATCGAGGCATCCCCACCGGCACCGCCCTGCCGGGCGACACCAGCGTCACCGCTGCCGCCCGCAGCGCCGCCAAACCCTCCGTCGGCACCACGGCCGCCGACGCCGCCGCGCACCGTGCTCGCCGTGACCACGAGGTCATCAACGGTCGTGGTGAAGACGCCGAACGACGGGCCGCCCGCACCGCCACCACCGTCGCCGCCACCGCCGGCGGCTCCACCACCGCCGGCACCCCCGCCGTCGCCTGCGGCCTCCGCGTCCGTCGGCTGTCCACCGAATGCGCCATCGCCACCTGCACCTCCGGCCGCACCGGCACCTCCACGACCGCCTGCGCCACCGGCACCGCCGCGGTCCGCAGCGACCAGCGACTCCTCGACGACGACGCGATCCACACGATCAGCCAGCACACCGATGGACCCGCCACCGCCGCCGCCAGCGCCGCCTGCGACTCCGCCGAGGCCGCCGGCACCGCCACCGGCACCGCCACCACCGGCCGCCAGTTGGAGCCCCTCACCCGAAGCGCCACCACCCCCGCCGCTCCCGCCGAAGCCCACCGCGCCGAGATCTCCGGCGGAACCAGGAGCCCCGACCGGAACGACGTCGGCGATGCCCGCCCCTCCGTCGCCGCCAGCGCCACCGGCGCCGCCAGCTCCGCCACCACCGGGAGAACCGTCGTCACCGCTGGCCGCGCCTCCGCTTCCACCTTCGACACCCTGACCGTCATCTCCCGAGCCGGCCACCGCGCCATCGCCGCCATCGCCGCCGCGCCGCTCGTCGGCGGTCGGCGCACCGTCTCCGCCGAACCCGTCAGAGCCGTCGGCGCCGTCTTGTGCGGGCGCCCGGGCATCAGCAGCCAGACCCGATGCGCCGTCACCCCCGGGCCCCGCATTCACCGTCGAGCGAACGATGCGGACCTCGCCGGTCTCGCGAGCCCACACCCCCGCGCTGAGACCACCGGGCTGTGCCACGCCGTCTTCGCCGACCACGCCGGAACCCCCGGCGCCGGCGAGAACCCGGCTGTCCGCGACCGTGACATCTTCGCCGTCGTCGATCAGCACGGCGACGGCATCGACCCCGGGCGGCGCGTCAGCACCGATCAGTTCCACCGCCGACAGATGCCGGGACCCATCGCCTTCGACGGCGACGGCAGTCGACGCGCCTTCGATGCGAGTCCGGCGACTGGTGTCACGCGACCAATCGACATCGAACCCTCCGTACAGATTGGAGCCGGGTCCGAGCCTGATCGTCTCGGACTCGGCGTACGTCGGCCCACTACGGACATAGACGTCGGCGCCTGCGACGGCGCCGCGCGCCGCGGCAGCGACCGACGCGAGCGGCGAATCCATCGTGCCTGCGGCGTCGTCCGTGCCGAACTCGGCATCGACGAAGACCGCGGCATCGGCGTCTTCGAACACCCGCACGACGATCTCATCGATGGCCTCCTGACTCGAGACCACACCGTCGACCGCGGCAACCGTCAACTCGAAACCGAGGGTCACCACCTCGTCGGGAGCACCGAACGACACCACCGATCCGCCGAGCGCTCCGACGCCTCCCGTCACATCGGGGCCGAGTGTCTGCCGCCAGACCACGTCCGCGTCCGACGCTCCCGGCGTGATCTCGACCGCCTCGAGCGTCGCGACCGCGCCGGCACTCGCGGCCACGTCAGGGCCTGCGTCGGCGATGCCAGCGACGACCATCGTTGTGGTCGGAGCCTGAACGGTCGTGGTCGGAGCCGGAACGGTCGTGGTCGGGGCGGGCGGCACCGTGGTCGGCACCTGCGTCACCAGCGGAAGCGTGCTCGGGCTGGTCACCGTGCTCGTCCCCGTGTCGGCGGCCACCAGGACCGCGATCACACCGAGGATCAACATGAGGCCCGATCCGGTCGCGAGCCCGATCAGGACGTTACGACGACGGCGGTCGGCTGCGGACAGCGCGAGCCGGACGACGCGCGAGCGCCTCATCGCTCGTCGGCGGCCAGGAGCGGTCGGAGGAGACCGAGCGCCGTGATGACCGCGAACTGGCGCATCTGCTCGCGTCGTCCGGGCAAGCGCACCTGCCTCACTTCGTCGAACCCGGGGCCGACGAGCCCGACGAACAGTGTGCCGGCGGGCTGACCGTCCTGTTCTGCAGGGCCAGCGACTCCCGTGAGCGATATCGCGACATCCGCACCGAGCGCCGAGCGGACACCGTGTGCCATCTCCCGAGCTGCCGACTCGCTGACGACGGGACCGTCGGAGACTCCGAGCAGATCCCGCTTGACCCGCGTCGCGTAACTGACGATCGAGCCGACGAAAACGTCGCTCGAACCAGCGATCCCGGTGAGCCGGCCGCCGACCAGTCCGCCGGTGACCGACTCGGCCGTGGCCAGCGTGAGGCCGCGGCGCCGACACATGTCGAGCACCACGGACTCCATCGTGTCGTCGTCGACACCGAAGACGAGTTCACCGAGCTCGGCGCGAACTCGCTCCTCCCACACGTCGAGCTGCTCGACGCACTCGCGCGCGGACGGTCGCTTCGCGGTGAGCCGGACCTTCAGACCCTCCCACCCTGATGCAAGGAACGCGAGCGTGGGCGTGTCGGGTCGCTCGAGCTCGGAGATGATCCCGTCGAGCCGCTCGTTCAGACCGCTCTCGGACTCGCCCCATGTTCGCACGACGCGACTCGCGATCACGTCTGACGTGCCGCTCCGCCGGAGCAGGTCCGGCACGATCGCGCGCTCCACCATGTCACGCATCTCGTGCGGAACTCCTGGCACTGCATAGATCACCTTGTCGACGTCGCCGATGCGCACCGGCGCGATCAACCCCGGCGCGGTGCCGCGAGTCTGCTCGATGATCGACGCGCCCTCCGGAACCATCGCCTGGCGCGTGTTGTTCTCGGTCATCGTGCGCCCACGCGACTCGAACATCGCCCGGATCACGTCGACGATCGCTTCGTCGCGAATGAGCTCGACGCCCATCACCGAGGCGATCGCTTCGCGCGTGAGGTCGTCGTGGGTCGGGCCCAGCCCGCCGCACACGATCACCGCATCGGCGTCGACGAGCAGACGTCTCAGTTGGATCTCCATCCGGTCGACGTTGTCGCCGACCTTCACCTGGACGAGCGAGTCGATGCCACTCGCGGCGAGCGTCTCGCCCATCCACGCAGAGTTGGTGTCGACGATCTGCCCAAGAAGCAGTTCGGTACCGACCGCCAGGACCGAGACGTTCATCGGCTCACACCAGCGGCTCGACGGAGTCGACGAGTGCCACCGACCCGGGTCGACGGGCGTGGTACAGGTACTGAGCGCCGCTCACCACGGTGAGAACCACGGCGATCCACAGCAACGAGGTCCAGGTCCAGGTGGCGTCCAACGCCGTGAGCGGGAACAGCGCGAACGCGACCGCGAACTGCTGGACCACCGTCTTGTACTTGCCGAGCCGACTCGCGGGAACGCTCACTCCACGACCGCTCTTCACGATGCGGTACCCGCTGATCAGCAGCTCGCGCCCGGCGATCACCGCGACCGGAAAGAACCAGAAGATGTCATGGGCGACAAGCGTGAACATCGCACCCAACACGAGGACCTTGTCGGCCAACGGGTCGAGGAACGCCCCGACCGCGGTCGGGCCGCGCTTGCGTGCGATCCAGCCGTCGATCCCGTCACTCGCACAGAGGACGAACCAGAGCAGGAACGACCACCAGGAACCCGAACCGTCTTCGGGGATCGCCAGAAACACGAGCGGCGACAGCAGGATCCGCATCGCCGTGATGAGGTTCGCCCAGCTGTTGACCGACTCAACCATCAGGCATCCACCCGGTCGAGGTCCACACCCGCTGCGACGAGATCGGGGCCCAGCGCATCGACGATCTCGACGTCATGCAGTTCGCCGACCGACAACGAGGAGTCGACGTGCACGATGCCGTCGATCTCCGGTGCTTCGTGATGACTGCGCCCCACCCCGGGCTCGTCGACGAGGACAGTCTGCGCCGTGCCGATAAGCCCGTCGCGGCGTTCGGCGGTGATCGCATCCTGCATCTCTCGGAGCTCTGCGATCCGCTGACCCATGAGGCCTTCATCGACATGGCCATCGAGGCCAGCCGCGTGAGTGCCCTCTTCGTTCGAATAGGTGAAGAAGCCGCACCAGTCGAGCTGCGCCTGTTCGACGAAGTCGAGCAGCTGATCGTGATCGGCTTCGGTCTCGCCCGGATACCCCACGATGAAGTTGCTCCGGAACGCAGCGTTCGGCTCGCGCTCACGAATGTCGGCGATGCGGTCCAAGAATCGTTGACCATCACCCCAACGACGCATCCGACGCAGCAGCGGCTTGCTCACGTGCTGCAGCGAAAGGTCGAAGTACGGGACCCCCGTACGGCAGATCGAGTCGATCAATTCGTCGGTGAGGTCGCTCGGGTAGAGGTAGAGCAGCCGGACCCGATCGACGCTCGCTGCGACGGCGTCGATCAGCGGAACGATCGACCCCGCCCCCAGTTCGTCGGGCCGGTCTTTGCCGTAGGACGCAAGATCCTGCGCGACCAGCACGATCTCCCTGGCCTCGGTCTGTTCGACCTCGGCGAGAATCGATGACACGTCTCGACTGCGTTGGGGTCCACGGAAGCTGGGGATCGCGCAGAAGCCACACGAGCGATCACAGCCTTCGGCGATCTTCACGTAGGCCCATGGAGCCGCCGACTTCGGGCGGGGCAGGTTGAGCAGATCGAACTCCGGCAATGGCACCGACGACACCGGGATCAACTTGCGTTCGGGCGCGCCGTGACCGTGCGGGAGTTCGTTGCCGTCGCGCTCTGCTGGTGCGATTCCAAAGGCCTGGCCGAAGCCGGCCACGGCATCGACTTCGGGGAGCGCCTCGGCCAGCTCGGCGCCGTATCGCTCGGCCATGCAGCCGGTCACGACGAGCTTCGACCCCTCGGCCCGGGATTCGTCGAGCGCGAGGATCGTGTCGATCGACTCCTGGCGAGCGGCTTCGATGAACGCGCACGTGTTCACCACGACGAGGTCTGCATCCGCCGCCTCGGATGTCGCCTCCATGCCGTCAGCGACGAGCGCGCCCACGAGCTTGTCGGAATCGACGTCGTTCTTCGGACAGCCGAGCGTCTCGACGTAGAAGCGCTGCACATGAGCACGCTATCTCGCTGCTGCCTCGCCGTACCGTGACACCAGCTGTCGGCCCACCTCGCCCAGGAACTCAACGAGCTTCGGGTCCGGCTCGATCAGCTCGACGTGATCGATCAGTCCGGCGATCTGGGCGCCGAGGATCTCGTTCGACCGTGCACCGAGCGTCACGTGGAGGCGACCGTCGGATGCGTCGCCATCGACGACCGTTTCCACGCCCAGGGCCCGGAGCGGGCCGAGCGACCAACTCGTCACGATGGCCGAGGTCTTCACCCGTGTCGCCTGTTCCCCGTACCGCTCCGTGATCGTCGACCAGGCCGCACCGAGGTCGAATTCGGCGGGCGGCTCGAACGTGTCGCCCGTGAGCGTGAACCCCTCGACTCGATCCAGACGAAACGACCGGTGGCCGTTGGCGGTGTCGGCGAGCAGGTACCACACACCTCGTTTCACGACCAGGCCGAGCGGATCGACGTATCGGACGGAGCGACCCGTGCGCGGGGTGTCATATGCGAGCTCGATTCGCCGATGGTCGAGCACGGCGGCCTGCAACGGCTCACGCCACTCGTCGCGGGTGGGTTCGGCCAGCAACGAGTCGGGATCCCCCCACGTGGTCGGATCGGACACCACCGATGCCACAGCTCGCTCTGCTTCGCGTCTGACCGGATCGGGCATCGCCTGGGTGAGCTTCGCGAGCGCCGATGCGAAGTCGGGAGTCGCCTGCCCGGCCGCCGCCGCCATCGTCATCAGCGCGCGCGCCTCGGGAGATCGCAGACCCGTCAGATCGGTCGTCGCGCCACCCACGAGCGTCCACCCGCCGCCCCGACCCTGACGCGAGTACACAGGAATGCCGGCGACGGCGAGCGCATCCAGATCTCGACGAGCGGTGCGCTCGCTCACCTCCAACTCGTCCGCGACCTGCGCGGCAGTGACCGTTCCGCGCGCTTGCAAGAGCAAGAGCGTTGCCACGAGACGGTCAGCGCGCATGGGTCGAGTTTCTCACAAAAACCGGACACACGATGACCGGTTTGGCTCCTCAAGATGACGACATGACAACCAACGAGACCATTCAGATCCAACACACCGACGGCGCACCGCTCGCTCCCGACGACGTCCGCGTCGCCATGGCTCGAGCGCTTCAGACCGCCCGAGCGATCATCGCCCGCATCGACGGCGAGGACGCCGAGCTGCCGACGCCCTGCGACGGCTGGACCACCGGGGACGTCGCACGCCACCTCATCACCGTGTTCCGCAAGGCGGCTGTCGCACCGTCCGGGGCCGACCTCATGGACTTCCCGGAGATTCCCGACATCCCGCTCGACGCCATGTCGGCCGAGCTGGAACGCTCCGCCGCCGACATGCACGCCGCATGGTCCGACGACGCGCTCGAGATGATGATCGATGCACCGTGGGGCACGATGCCTGGTGCCGCCGTCCTCGGCGTGTGGGCGGTCGAGACCCTCGTCCACACGTGGGACCTCGCTGTGGCGCTCGGTGTCGAGCCGACATGGCCCGAACCAGACACCACGATCGGCCTCGAGCAGACCATGGCAGCGATGCCACCGTCGGGGCGACCGGAGTTCGTGCCGTTCGACGATGCCGTCACGATCGCCGACGAACGCCCTTCGATCGACCGGCTCGCGGCATACATGGGTCGCGACGTCGACGCCTGGCGCTGATCCGCCGAGCAACCCGCTCGGCTCAGAAGTCGCCCGGGACGAAGGTGAACGCGTGCGCGTCGTGTGGACCGTCGGCGAGCACCATCGCCCCGGGCAACGTGCCTTCGAAATGCGCCCCCGCACGTTCCGCCACCCGGCGAGATGCCTCGTTCCGGGCAGACATCGAGATCGTCACCAGCCGAAATCCCTGCTCGACCACCGCATGGCGGGCGACGAGGCGCGCTGCCTTCGCGGCGAGGCCACGACCGGTGCGATCGGTCCGTACCCAATAGCCCAGGTTCACACTCTGCAGTGCCGGATCGAACCGGTTCACGGAGCACGCGCCGACGACGAGACCATCAGAGTCGACGATCACCGCCGGCGGCAGGTCTCCGTGTTCGCCGCGAATCCATCCGAGTGCTCCGTCGATGTCGTAGTCAGGTGTCGCCCACGGCATCCACGGCGCCAACTCGGTGTGCGATGCGTGTACGGCCTCAACGATCGCTGGCGCGTCCGCCTCGACCGCCTCACGAACGACGATCCCCTCTCCGACCAACTCCATCGGGCCAGCTTCGCCGATGACCGATCGTGTCGGCGACCGGATTGTCAGAGAACCGTCGAACGAAACTTCGAGATCAGGTGCCGCCCTGCCGAGACCGGGCCGTAGCGCGGCTCGGCTCCGTCGAGAACGATGCACTCGACGAGTGCATCCCAGTTGGCGTTGTGGAAGAACGGCATCGTGAGACGGCGCCGGTCGTGGCGACCCTCCGGAACCACGACCCGATGCATCGTCGAGCGCCAACGGTCGTTGCTCCATCGCTGCATCAGGTCTCCGAGGTTGATGACGAGCGCACCGTCGGGAGCCTCGACGTCGACCCACTGCCCCGGCGATCGTTCGACCTGGAGGCCCGGCTCCGCGTCGAGTCGAAGAATCGTGAGCGTCCCGTAGTCGGTGTGCGCACCGGCACGAAACGACCCCTCGGCGGGAGGCTCGTCCATCGGCGGGTAGTGGGCGAGACGTAGCGCCGAGGAGTGATGACCGATGAACCCGTCGAACCCGCCGTCACCCTGCCCGAGCGCGATCGAGAACACGTCCATCAGCGTTGCCGACAGCTCAGCCATCGCCGCGTAGTACTCCGTGAGCGCGATGCGGAGCTCGGGCATCGCCGATGGCCACACCGACGGTGACCAGACGTCGCGTTCGTCGGGATCGTCCATCTCGTGCAGAGCCCGTGGGGGCGGCTCGAGCGGGCCGACGTTGAAGGTCTCCTTCAGATCGGGAACAGCAACTCCACCGAGCGAAGCGTTCAGCGCCTCGGCCGAGAACGGTGCGTATCCATACGGGGCGGCGGGATGCGGTTTCGCGGCCGCCATCCGGTCGTCGAGTGGCAGATCGAAGAACGCCAGCGCAGCCTCGTGAGCACGCTCGATGGTCTCGGCGGGGACGCCGTGCCCGACGATGGAGAAGAAGCCGACGTCCGCGCTCGCCCGATCCACCCGGTCGGCGACCACAGCCCGCTCCTCGACGGTTCCATCGACGAAACCGCTGAGATCGATCACCGGGACTCCCACCGCGGTGAGGCTAGGACGGGCCGGCGACGCGCACCGACTTCCTCCAGGCCGAGAAGCTCGAGACGCTGCCTCCGGTCGGCCGACAGAGCCACGGCCACGGGTGCTTCTCGAGCTCGTCGAGCCGTCCGTCGAGTCGGGCAAATCCCGGGACGGGCGCGTGGGTCACCGCCGGGATGCGTCCGCCGAGCGCTTCGACGGGGTCGCCGAGATGGATCTCGAGGTCTCGGGCAGCCCCGATCTCCGCAAGGGTTTCGGTGAGGAAGACGAGCCGCTTCCCGGACAGCCGCACTCGTTCGAGCAGGCGGCGATCGAAGGTGAACACGACCGGCAGGTCGGGATGCGCTGCACGAGCGGGGTCGTCGTCGCCGAGCGACTCCGCAGTCAACCAGACGACCTCGGGAGCGCAGCCCTCGGTCACCTCGTCGGGGCCAGCCAGACTTCGCCTCGTCGGACGCCCGACGCCACCCTCGACAAACGATGGGTCGTCCGGCCAGTCCTCGATCGGACATGCATCGCGCAGCTCGCACCGATCGCACACCCCCTTCGCCCGCTTCTCGACCTGCCACCGACTGAAGCCGTAGTGCTGTGACGATCCCACGCCGGTGGTCCACTGCCAGCCCAGCCGGTTGGCCGCACGCGAGCCATCGAGAAGGTGAGCGAAAAAGACATTCTCGCCGTCTTGCCAGCGGCGTCCGTTGCGCACCGACCAGTGGCTCGACAACCACATCCTCGTCTGGTTCACGAGCCATCCGTCTCGTTCGAGTTCCCCGACGGTCATGTCCAGACACGCCAACCGTCGATCCCAACCCGACACACCTGCGGACCGCTCATCGACACCGGCACCCATACCGGCACCGGTACCGAGCTCACGTCGAACCCCCTGCCGAGTCGCCGTGCCGTAGCTGGCGTACCAGTGTCGGGCGAACTCCTGCCACATCAGCTCGTCGCGGAACTTGCTGACATCGCGAGCCGGGCCACCCGCGACGTGATGCCAGAGCCGCCCGAGCGAGAGCAGCCCGTGGCGAACGTACGGCGAGAGCGCCGACGCCCCCCGTCGCGATGTGGGCAGCACCTCGTTGCGCCGACTCGCGTAGTTGCGCACGTCGTACGCCGCGAGGGCGGCGTCCGCCGTCAGCTGCCCGCCGCGAAACCGCTCGGATCCGACCGGAGCATCGCAGAACAACCCGTCGAGATGCTCGGCCACGAACCTCTCGGCCGCCCGACGACCGGCCTCGGGAACGGGAAGCGACACGGTCTCCGACACGCAGCAAGCGTCCCCATCCGATCAGCTCCACAACCCCGCACCGTCGTCGGCCCGCGCCAGCCGACGCGCGCACCCACGGCAGCCCTCTTCCCGTTTGCGTCCGATTTCTTGTGCCCCTGCGGGGCCAAGAACCCGACGCAAACGTGAATCGGGGAGACAGCGTGTGCCGCGACCGAGGCCCGGGTGGACGGGTCCCCGGGTGGACGGGTCTCAGGGGCGGCGCAGGCGGATCGGACCCTTGGCCGTCGACGGATCAACGACGCTGCCGCGCTGGGTGATCACGATCGCTCCAGCTGCGACGAGTCGACGCGCCGCCTCCCGCGCCGGCTCCATCAGCGGCCGCCAGGAATCGTCCGCGCCGGTTCCACCGACCACCTTCGCCGCTTCGGACGGGCAGATGGTCGCGCCGCCGGCTCTTCGATCGAGCAGATCGACGATCGCCGCCTCGAGCGCCCGGTCGGTGTCGTCGAGCTTTCGTCGGCGACAGCGCTCAGAGCAGTACTTCACGGCGTCCCACTCGCGTGCCCACTTCTTGCGCCACTCGATCGTGCGTCCGCACACCACGCACGTCTTCGACTCCAGTGCGCTCACCGAGTCAGCCCCGAGCGATCAGATCTGACCGTTCTGCTGCAGGAGTTCGAACTCCTCGACCGTCATCAGGACAGAACGAGCTTTCGAGCCCTCGCTCGGACCGACGACACCACGTGTCTCGAGCAGATCCATGATCCGCCCCGCACGTGCGAAGCCGACCTTCAACTTGCGCTGCAACATCGACGTCGAACCGAGTTGACTTCGCACGACGAGCTCCATTGCCTGGCGCATCATCGCGGTGTCCTCGTCCTCTTCGCCAGCCGAGAACGCGTTCGCATCAGAGGTGACATCGAATGCCGCGGCGTCCATCGCCGACGGCGGGGGCGGCGGCGTGAGTGCGGGCGAACTCATGGCGGTCGGTGGGCCCATCGATGCCCCGCCGTCCTCGTCGCCCTCGATCGCTGCGGACGTGATCGCCTCCGGGGCCTGCGCCTTCCAGTGGGTGACGACCTCGCGGACCTCCTCCTCGGTGATGAACGCACCTTGGATGCGGTTCGCGACCGACGAGTTTCCCGGCAGCAGCAACATGTCGCCCTTGCCGACCAGCTTGTCGGCGCCCGGCTGATCGAGGATCACGCGCGAGTCGGTGAGCGATGACACGGCGAACGCCATACGAGCCGGGATGTTCGCCTTGATCACGCCGGTGATGACGTTCACGGACGGCCGCTGTGTGGCGACGATGAGGTGGATACCCACCGCACGGGCCTTCTGCGCGATCCGCGTGATCGACTCCTCGACGTCGCGAGCGGCGACCATCATCAGGTCGTTCAACTCGTCGACGACCACGACGATGTACGGCATGTGCTCGTACACCGGCGGGCCCTCGGGGTCGGTACCGGGCGGGTCTTCGATCTTGCCGGCCTTGAACGCCTTGTTGTAGCCACCGATGTCGCGATAGCCGACCTCGGACAACACGTCGTAGCGACGTTCCATCTCCTTCACGGCCCACCCGAGAGCGTTCGCTGCCTTCTTCGGATTGGTGACCGGCTGCGTGAGCAGGTGCGGCAAGCGGGCGTACTGGCCCATTTCGACCTGCTTGGGGTCGATGAGGATCAGCCGGACATCGTCGGGCGTGGTGCGCATCAGCAGCGACGTGATGATGCAGTTGATGCCCGACGACTTACCCGCGCCGGTGGCTCCGGCGATGAGCATGTGCGGGGTGGCGGCCAGGTCGAGCATGACGGTCCGTCCTGCGATGTCCTTGCCGACGGCGACTTCGAGTGGATTCGTTGCCCCCATTGCCGTGTCGGACACGAGGAGGTCGCCGAGCGCGACGAGTTGGCGCTGATGATTGGGAACCTCGACGCCGATCGCGGACCGCCCAGGGATGGGGGCGAGGATGCGCACGTCGGTGGCCGCCATCGCGTACGCGATGTCCTTCTGCAGGTTCGTGACCTTCGAGACCTTC
The DNA here is from genome assembly GCA_045107155.1 of Ilumatobacter sp. Classification (GTDB taxonomy): domain Bacteria; phylum Actinomycetota; class Acidimicrobiia; order Acidimicrobiales; family Ilumatobacteraceae; genus Ilumatobacter_A. The sequence goes on from JBGCFW010000184.1 coordinate 15,662, forward strand.
ACGCCCATGCCGAGCTCGAGCTCGTAGCGGGTCACCGTCGGGCCGACCGTCATCCCGATGAGCTCGGTCTCGACGTTGTGCGAAGCGAGCGATTCCTGCAGTGTTCGACCGCGCAGCTCAATCGCTTTCAGATCGACCTTCTTCTCGCCCGGCTGCAACAGCATCTTCAACGGCGGGAGGACCCAGTCGCCGATGCGGACACCTTCGAGATCGGCTGACTTCGAGCGCTTCTCGGACGAACTGGCCCTCGCGGTTCGCTTGCGCTTCGGCTTCGCCGACGCAGCTTCCTGCCCGACACCGTCACCGCCATCGGCCTCGTGGTCATAGAGCGCCGGCGCACCACCTGCCGAGAGCACTTCGCCCTGGACGGGCGGAGTCGACGACGGCGCCTGGGTCCCGTCGTCGAGCTGGTCGTACACGCTCGAGCCGACCGTGACGTCGCCGGTGTCGTCACGATCACTCGTGAGCGTCGTGATGTTGCCGAGGCCCGAGCGAGCAGCTCGACCGAGCGGGCGGAGCACCACGTTCACGAAGCCTCCGGCCTGCTCGGCCATCGTCCGGAGCGAGGTCTGCGTGATGACCATGAGCCCACCGATCGTCAACCCGACCAGCACGACGACGGCACCTGCGGTGCCGATCACGTCACCGAGCGGTCCGGCCACGGCGCCGACCCAGCCTCCCCAATCACCGACACGACCGAATCCCTCGGCCTCGCTTTCGCGGCGGACGATGTGCACCAGGCCGAGCATCGCAACGACCACGAGGGTCCAGGAGATGGCGAGTCGAATCGGACTCGACGATCGCCCGCGTCGGATGAACGACACCCCGACGACAGCGAGGACGATCGGCACCACGAAGCGGCCGAGCCCGAACCCCCAACCGATCAGTGTCTCGACGCCGCGGCCGGCCGGACCGGCCAGATCACCGTAGATGCCGAGTGCGAGCAGCACCGCCGCGCCGATCAGACCGAGTCCGATGAACTCATCACGATTCACACGCCCGGCTTCGGCCGACGGCTCGACCGAACGAGCAGTGGCCTTCGGCGTGGCATCGCGGACCGAACCCCGGCTTCGACCCTCGTCACGAGCGCGACCCGACGACGTCGAGCGGGCCTTCGGATCGGCCTTCGCCGATCGCTGACCGGACGACTTCTTCGCCGACTTCTTCGTCGTCTTCTTCGACGATGGACCCGAGTTGGACATGCCGGGCCAACCGTACCAAGGGGGTCCCTCGCTGTCAGGGAGCGCCGACGGACGGCGCGCGGTGCCGACTCAGACCGGATCGACCGAGAACACCGTGCCGTCGGCGCCGACGACGATGTCGAGGATCCCGCCGACACCCGAGGTCGCGCCCAGCACATAGGTCGCCCCGATCGGCGAGCCGTACACGCTGAGCGAGTCGACGCTCGCTTCGGGGAGCTGCGCTTGCGCGATACCCACGATCCGATCCGGATCGAAATCGACGTCGGATCGAGTGAAGATCTCCCCCGTTGCCCCGTCGACCACGGGTGCGGGCGGCTGGAGCTCGCCATCGACGAACAGGTACGGCAGCGCGGACGTCGCGTCGTCGAGCGCGACGAACACGTTGGTGAACTGCGAATTCGCCGTGACCTCGAAGAACTCCTGAGCGCCACCGAGTTCGACTTCGACGGCGTCGATGGCAGCCAGTACGTCGTCGACATAGGCGGGCGGATCGGTCGGATCGACGTCCACCGGCGGTTCGTCGATCGCTTCGATCTCTTCGCGGCTCAGCTCCTCGCTCCCCGAGCAGCCGACGAGCACGGCGACACCCAGAATCGCTGCGAGCAGTGAACGCCACACGGCACCGAACGCTACCGAGGACTCCCGCGGCACAGAGACTGTCAGGCCTCCATCACCACCGGAACGATCATCGGTCGGCGACGCGTCCGCTCGCTCACGAACTTGCCCGTGGCTCGACGAGCGTCTCGTTCGAGCGCCTCGACATCGCGGACACCGTCGGCGAGTGCCTGCTCCAACGACGATGCGACGATGTCGCACGCCTCGTCGAGGAGGTCTTCGGCCTCGGGGGCGTAGACCCACCCACGCGTGATGATCTCGGGCTGCACCAGCACCTTGCCGGTTTGCATGTCGACTGTTGACACGACGACGACGACGCCCTCCTCCGCGAGCTTGCGTCGGTCACGTAGCACGCCGTTCCCGACGTCGCCCACGATCCCGTCGACATACAGGTAGCCCGACGGAACCCGTCCGACGGGGTCGAGGCCCTGGTCGGTCAGCTCCAGCACGTCGCCGTCTTCGCACTGGATGATGTGATTGGGATTGACGCCCATCAACTCACCGAGCTTTGCGTTGGCGACCATGTGGCGGTACTCACCGTGGATCGGGACGAACCACTCGGGATTCACGATCGACAGGTAGGTCTTGATGTCGTCAGCCTTGGCGTGCCCTGTGGCATGGACGTCCATGACCCCCGAGTGGACGACTTCGGCGCCGAGCCGCAGCAGTCCGTCGATGACCTTGTTGACGCTGCCCTCGTTCCCCGGGATCGCATGGCTCGAGAGCACGACGGTGTCGTTGTCGGTGAGCTTCAGCCACCGGTTCTCACCCCGGGCCATCAACCCGAGCGCCGACATCGGCGCACCCTGGGAACCGGTCGAGATGATGCAGATGTCCCCGTCGTCATGGCGGTCGACGTCTTCGATGTCGATCAGTGACGACTCCGGGATCGAGAACACACCGAGATCGAGACCGAGTCGGATGTTCTTCTTCATGCTCAGACCGAGCGTTGCGACCTTGCGACCCTCGGCGACGGCGGCATCGGCGATCTGCTGGATGCGGTGGATGTGGCTGGCGAAGCTCGCGGTGATGATGCGGCGCCCGCGTTGCTGCGCGAACAGGCTGCGAAGCACACCGCCGACGTTGGTCTCGCTCGACGCGAAGCCGGGCTCCTCCGCGTTGGTCGAGTCGGACATCAGCAGACGGACGCCGTGGTTCTTCGCGATCTGACCGATCCGTGCGAGGTCGGCTCGGCGTTCGTCGACGGGCGTGAGATCGATCTTGAAGTCCCCCGAGTGCAACACGATCCCCTGCGCCGTATGCACGGCGATCGCGTGCGCATGCGGGACCGAGTGCGTGACCGGCACGAACTCGACGAGCAGCGACCCGACGTCGATCTGCTCGCCGTCCTGGACGGGACGCATGTCGATCTTCGGCATCAGGCCCGCTTCTTCGATCCGGTTGCGAGCGAGGCCGAGTGCGAGCGCCGATCCGTACACCGGGAGCGGCTCGTCACGGAGATGACCGATGCCGTCGTCGTCGCGCATCAGGTACTGGATGGCACCGATGTGGTCCTCGTGGCCGTGCGTCAGCACGATCGCGTCGAGGTTCCGGGCGTTCTCCTGGAGATACGAGAAATCGGGAAGAATGAGGTCGATGCCGTGATGGACCGGATCGGGGAACATCAACCCGCAGTCGATGAGCATCATCGTCCGATCAGGGTCGTCCGCTTCGCCCTGCTCGATGACCATGCAGTTGCGGCCGATCTCGCCCAACCCGCCGAGGAAGACGACGCGGACGGGCACAGTCGGGTCCAACGGCGCCGTGATGGGCGCCGCTCGCGCTTCGGGCTGCTTCGACGTCTTGCTCGAGGACTTCTTGTTCTTCTTCTGTTCAGCCACGTGAGGCCACCAATCGTTCGTAGACGCCACGGGCAGCGGCGTCGGTTCCGGCCGGAGCCGGACCCATCGGGAGTCGACACGCACCCACAGCGTGTCCGAGCGTTTGCATCATGACCTTCGGCTGGACCGGATTCGGGGCGTCATCGTTGCCCTCGAACAGGTAGCTCTCGAGAAGTCGACGATTGTGGCGCTGCGTTGCGGCGATGTCGCCAGCAGCCCACGAGTTGAGCATCTGGACGTGATCGGGTGCGGCCCAGTGGGTGCACACGCCGACGACCCCGACGGCACCAACCGCCAGCAACGGCAGGTTCATGGGCGAGTCACCGGAGTAGACCTCGAGCTCGGGACAGGCTGCGATGACCTTGGCCGTCTCGCTCGGATCACCGGCAGCGTCTTTCAGTGCGACGATGTTCGGGACCTCGGTGGCCAGGCGGATCAACGTGTCGTTGGCCACCTTGCGACCCGTGCGCTTCGGAATGTCGTACATCATCACCGGCAGATCGGTGACCGAGGCAATTGCTCGGTGGTGCGCCTCGATGCCGTCCTGGCTCGGGCGGTTGTAGTACGGAGCGACCACCAAGATGCCGGCGATGCCGAGCGAACTGGCCTCCGAGGTGAGGCCCATGTCCTGGCGGGTGTTGTTCCCCGTCGTTCCGGCGACGACCGGCACCGTGACCGCAGCGGCGATCGCTTCGAACAGCGACAGCTTCTCATCGATCGTGAGCGTTGCCGACTCACCGGTGGTACCGGCCACGACCAGTCCCTCGTTTCCTTCACTGACGAGGAATCGAGCGAGGGCGACGGCGGCGTCGATGTCGACCTCACCGTCGTCGTCGAACGGAGTCACCATCGCCGTGGCGACACGACCGAACGCGGCGGTCAACGAACTTGCCTGTCTTGAGCGCACATCGAGCCCAACGCTAAGGCGTGGGACCCCGGTTGGCTCCCTTGAGACCGCGTAGCCGCGTCAGGACGCTCGTGGCGGCAGGAGCAGCGGCACGGAGCCGCCGAGGTTCGCGCTCTGACGACCGCCGGTCTCCCCGGGCATCGACGCGACTCCCCCGCCGCCAACGCTCGGCTCGGTCACTGCTGAATCGGCGTCGGGCGCGGCGCACCGACCGCGGAACCGCCAGACCGCATAGAGCACGGCGCCGAGTGCGATCGGAATGACATAGGTGACGAAGCGGTAGACGAGCACGGCAGCGAGCCCGGTGCTCGCATCGACGCCGGCGGCGACCAAGGCGCCGGTGGTGCTCGCCTCGACCACGCCGACGCCGCCCGGCGTCGGCGCGAAGGTGCCGGCGAGGTGGGCGATGAAGAAGACCCGGAAGAACTCCGTGGTACCGAGTTCTCCGCCGACGCCGAGCCCGCGGAGCGCCACCAGCAGGATCAGTGCTCCGGTCGCCTGTGAGAGCAGCGTGGTGACGAGCAGGAACCACGGACGACGGCCGATCGTCAGCAGCTCGCGACGGACTTGGGCGACTCCCGTGGCCGGGTCGACGGACGCAAGCGCACCGATGCGCCGTGCGAGCTTTCCCCACATGGCACGCAGACGGCGTTCGGTCCAGCACTCCAGACGATCGGATCGCAGCACGACGGTCCAGAAGAGGGCGGACGCCGCGACGACGCCGAGCGTCACCGCGAGCAGGATCATGTCGACGCGTCCGGCTTCGCGCTGCGTGAGGTCGATCGCCAATGCGCCGAGCGGGAGGAGCCATGTCGCGAAGGTGGTCGCGATGCCATAGGCGACGAGCATCGTGGCGAACCGGGTCGGCGACACGTCGCGTCCGCGACAGATCTGCCACCTCAACGCCGTACCGAGCGCGCCGCCCATCGGCAGCCCCTTGCTCGCAGCGTTGCCCACGTCGTGCACGACGAGGCCCGCTCCGACGCTGACCTCCTCACCGCGCAGCCGCGCCATGATGTGGGCTCGTGACAGCCGCTCGTACACGCCGAGCAGCAAGAGGACG
>JBGCFW010000185.1:0-3728 GCA_045107155.1 Ilumatobacter sp.
GATGGCCGACCTCCTCCACGAGCTCCACGCCCGGCTCCCCGCCGACCGCGTCCAGACCGACCCTGACGTGATCGCCGCCTACGGACAGGACCGAGCGACATTCGAGACCCCGGGCGTCGCTGCGTTGCTCGTCAGCCCGCACTCGACCGACGAAGTCGTGGCCGCGGTGCAGGCAGCGCGAGCCGCCGGCTCGATCATCGTGCCCCGCGGCGCAGGCACCGGGCTCACCGGTGCGGCAAACGCGATCGACGGCTGCCTCATCTTGTCGCTGCACAACATGCGCGCGATCCTCGAGATCGACACCGTGAACCGGATGGCGAAGGTGCAGCCAGGGGTGATCAACAGTGACCTCAAGGCAGCGGTCGCCGAGCAGGGGCTGTACTACCCGCCCGACCCCGCCAGCTTCGAGATGTCGAGCATCGGCGGCAACGTGGCCACGAACGCAGGCGGGCTCTGCTGCGTCAAGTACGGGGTCACCCGCGACTACGTGGTCGGCCTCGAGGTGGTCCTGGCCGACGGCGAGGTGATCCGCACCGGGCGAACGACGATCAAGAGCACCACGGGCCTCGACCTCACCGGGCTCTTCGTCGGCTCGGAGGGCCTGCTCGGGATCATCACGGAGATCACGGTGAAACTGGAAGCGGCTCCATCACCCCCACAGACCGCCGTGGCCTACTTCTCGGACCTACCCTCGGCGGGTGAGGCCATCTGCGGCATCTTCGCCGCCGGACTCGAACCCACCGTGATGGAGATCCTCGACCAGGGCTCGCTCCGGGTCGTCGAGCAGGCGTTCCCGATGGAGCTCGACACCGACGCCGCGTGCCTGCTGCTGATGCAAGCATCGGAGGACGACCAACCGATCACCGAGCTGGTCGATGTCTGCGTCGAGCACGGAGCGACCTTTGTGCACCACGCCGCCGACCCTCACGAAGGTGAGATGTTGCTCGAAGTCCGCCGACGCGTGTGGCCCGCCGCCGAGCGGCTGGGCAAGTCACTGCTTCCCGAAGACGTGGCGGTACGGCGCGAGCGGCTGCCTGAACTCCTGGCGGGCATCGTCGAGATCGCCGAACGCCACGAGGTCTTCATTCCCACGATGGGCCATGCAGGCGACGGCAACATGCATCCGATCCTCGTGTTCGACGAGCACGACGCCGACGAACTGGAGCGGGCGAAGACGGCCTTCGGCGAGATCGTCGAACTGTCCCTCGAACTCGGCGGCACCATCGCGGCGGAGCACGGCGTCGGCACGCTGAAGCGTCAGTACATCGAGTCAGAGATCGACCCGACCTCTCTCGCGATGCAGCGGGCGGTGAAGGCGACGTTCGATCCCGACAACGTGCTCAACCCTGGCAAGGCCCTCTGACGAGACCATCGGTCTCGTCAACAAGACCGGGAGTCTCGCCTCACCAAGCGCTCTGGAACGCGCCGCACCGGTCGTACTGATCGCCAAGCACCACGCCGAGTTCGCGGCGCTCATCGTCACCGAGTGACACTCCGGGACGACCGTGCGCCCAGCGGTAGTTGCAGATGACGCCCACGTCACCGCGCTTCCAGTCGATCGGCATCCCGAAGTCGTCGTACAAGTCGAGCCACTCTCGGATCTCTTCGGCAGAGATCTCCGAATCGTCACCGAACGTCATGTGCAACGGACGCTCCTCGTACGGGAGGTGTTGGACCAGCGGCCACGTGTCGAACCAGATGCCGTGGTCGGCAAGGCTGCTGTAGAGCAGGTTGCGCCCGAGCTGCGGGAAATACTCGAACGCCGAGCAGTAGTACCTGGTCCTGAGCAGACGGTTCGGACCCCATTCGACAGCAAGGCGCTGATCACGCGCCTTCGTAGCCGCCAGGTCCGGATCGTCGGTACCGAACGACTTCTGCCAGTGGTTGTACACACCGAACTCGGGACGGTCGAGGAACGCATCACGGTCGGTGAGGTTGCGGTGATAGCAGACCCCGAGCGCCTTGAGTTTGCGGCCGAGTTCGGTCGACATCAGGCGGTCGGTCGCCTGCATCGAATCAGAGACGAACGTGGCGCCACGGCTTGCTCCTCGGCTCGCAGTGGGGTCGTCGGCGGGCTGCGGGAGCACGCTCTTCGCGAGGAAGGCGATGACTCGCGTGCTGCGGCCGACGTAGGCCATCTCGTGGTGGTAGTGCAACCATGCGCTGAGTGGAGCCCCGACCTCGTAGACGTTGGGCGCAATGTTGTCGCGCGGGTTCGCACCTCCGTCGTAGGTCATCTCGGCGTCGACGACCATCTTCGCGACGAGGCGCATGTCGGACACGTCTGTGAGGCCGGTGTTGATCACGTGAACGAGGCCGACATCGTCGTAGGTGCGACGCATCTCGGTGCCGAGCGGCGAGTCGTGACGCAGGTCTGTCATGTCGAACTGCGACCCATCGACGGTGTAGCGGACCGGGTCGATCGGGCGCGTGCCCGTCCACCAGTTCGGCTCCACCACGTCCGGGAGCGGTGCGAGTTCGGAGTGTTCGACAATGGCCATGGGTGTGTCCGTTCTCTTCAGGGAATCGCCCCCTCGCGATACCCGACCAGTTCAGTCGGGAATGTATCGGCTCGGACGGCTCCCAACTCGATCGAATTCGCGAATTCGAGGACTCGATGTACGGACCGACCGGACCCTCCACGCCCCCGTCATGCTCGGATCCGCCGTCGGCGATGGCCGACGGCAACCCGGTCAGGCGCGGCGACCGCGGTCGAACCGGGTCCGGCGACGGGCGTGCGGGAAGACCTCGGAGAACTTCGCTTCGGCGACATCGGTGCCGACGAGTACGAGTTCGCCCTCAGTCGGCAGCGGGACGTCTGGCGCCGGATTCCCGCGGATCTCACCATCGGCCTCCACGGCGACGACGTTGCATTGCGTCCGCCGATACACGTGTGAATCGGCAAGCGTCGAGCCGGCGAGCTCACGTGGAATCGGGCTGCGGAACACGTTGAGACCCTGCGCCACGAGCAACGTCTCGTGTCCGCGGAAGTGGTTCCAGATCACCGTGGAACCGATGCCGGCGTACGACAGCACCGAGTCCGCACCCGCCCGATAGAGCGTCGACACGTTCCGGTCGAGTCGAGCCCGCGAGACGACCCGGGCCTCCGGGCGAAGACCGCGGCAATAGCGGGTGAGATAGACGTTGACGTTGTCGTCGTGGGTCGTGATGAGCACAGCGCCCGCCTCGGCGATACCAGCGTCTTCCAGGACCGCACGGTCGGCCGCGTCACCGATCACGTACCGCACCCCGTCACGCTGGCGATCGGCGAGTTGTTCCACGATCACCGAGTCGATGCCCTCGGTGGCGAGCGACCGCGCCGCAGCGCGCCCGACGCGACCGCCACCGATGATCACGGCGCTCATCTGCGAAGCGGCCTCGGTGACGAAAGCCGCATCGAACGAAGCGAGCTGCTCGGTCGTGGCGGCGAGGAGCAGCGTCGACGACTCGCGCAACACCGTGTCGGCGTTCGCCACATCGAACACGCCGCGATCCCAGATCCCGATGATGCCGACGCCGAAGCGTTCCCGCAGTCGCGCTTCAGCCAGCGTTCGGTCGACGAGGTCGGTGCCGATCGCTCCCGCCTCGGCGATCTGGAGCCCGGCGAAGCTCCCGATCGCATGGCTCCGACCACCGAGGCCGAGCGCACGGTCGGCCATCGCGTCGCCGAGCACTTCGCCGAGTTGGATCACATGGTCGGCGCCAGCGATCTCCAAGATGTCGACGGA
>JBGCFW010000186.1:0-7934 GCA_045107155.1 Ilumatobacter sp.
CAGTTGCCCGTCGAGATCCCACGTCCAACCGTGGAACGGGCAGCGCAGCTTCGGGCTGTAGCCCATCGTCGCCGGGGGCTTGAGCTGGGTGCCACGGTGGAGGCACGCGTTGTGGAATGCCTTGATCGATCCGTCGGGTCCGCGCACGATGACCGCCGAGCGGTCGCCGACGTCGTAGACGTAGTAGTCGCCCGGCTCGGGGATGTGCTCCTCGCGGCATGCCCACTGCCACGTGCGCGACCACATGTGATCGTGCTCGGCCTGCGCGTAACCCGGTGAGGTGAACTCCTCGTACGGCACGTCGTCGTCGCCTTCGAACTCGTACGACTGTGTGAGGAGCGCTGGGGGAGGCGGCGAGGAATCGGCCGAGATGATGTCGCGTGTACTCGGGCCGGGACAGCGAGCGCCGCCTGGCTCCAATGTGACGGGTGTGATCTGGTCGGTCATGGGGCTCCCGTTTCTGCTGAGGCGCCCGACACCATCGTGGTCTGTTCGAGCGCGAATGGGATCGACGGGTCGAGCACCTCTTGGAGTTCGATGATGTTGCCGTCGGGGTCGCGCCCGTAGATCGCGCGGAGTCGCGGGACCCCACCCATCTCCTCGACGGTCGGCGGCGGACTGTTGAAGGTGACGCCGTTCGCCGAGAGGCGGTTGTACTCGGCATCGATGTCGACCACGTCGAGACAGAAGTGCGTGTAGCCGTGGTCTGCCGGTGTGCGATCGGGATCGGCCGGCGTCGGGACCGGCGACACGTACTCGAACAGTTCGAGATGTGCGTTCCCGGCCTGCAGCATCACTTGCCGGGCGGCCGAGCGGTCATAGCCGCCGATCATCCTGTCGACCAGCGGGCGGTCGTTCCACTCGGTCGACATCACCGGGGTGAAGCCGATGACGTCGGTGTAGAACGCGACGAGCCGATCGAGATCGGGCGTCGAGATCGCCACGTGGTGAATCCCTCGGATCATGCGCGTCGCTTTCTCGTGTTCACGTGCCCCCTCGTGTTCGTTCGACTTGCTGAACGGTTGTTAGGTTAGTCCGAGCCGGGAGTCACTCTCCGAGCCAAGCCGACGAGGACGCACGTATGACCGACATTGCCGAACAGCCCACCGACACCGCCGTCGAGGTGCGCGGCATCACGCGCGCCAAGGCGCCAGAGCCCGACCTGAGCGGCGCCGCCATCACCGGCGACCGGTACTGGTCGCCCGAGTGGGCGCAGCGAGAAGCCGATGCGCTGTGGACGCGCGTCTGGCAGGTTGCTGGCAGAGTCGACCAGGTCCCCGAGCCCGGTGACTACGTCACGTACGAGGTCGGTCGCGACTCGGTCATCGCCGTGCGCGGGACCGATCAGCGGATTCGTGTCTTCTACAACGTGTGCCAACACCGCGGGAATCGTTTGGTGACGGCCGAAGTCGGCTCACTCGTGACCGGCGAATTCCAGTGCGCCTACCACGGCTGGCGTTTCGGTGACAACGGACGGTTGAACTGGGTGCCCGACGAAGACGACTTCACGCAGGGCAGCCCCTGCGGCGAACGCAACCTCGTCGAGCTGCAGTCGGACACGTGGGCCGGTTTCATCTGGTTCAACATGGATGATGCCTGCGAACCGTTGCGGACATGGCTCGACCCTGTCGCCGAGCATCTCGACGCGTACCAGATGGAGAACATGAAGCGCACCCACTGGGTCACGGTGGAGGGCGAGTTCAACTGGAAGTGCGTCCAGGACAACTTCAACGAGAGCTATCACCTGCCGTACGTGCACCCGCAGACCATCCCGGCGATGAACGAACACCACACGGGGTCGCAGTTCGATCTCTACCCGTCTGGCCACGCACGGATGCTGATGCCCGGTGGTGGGCCGGGCCCGCACTACACGGGCAAACCCGATCGGACCCTCAAGAGTCTGGGTGCCGACATCGCGTTCTGGGAGGTCGACGCCGACGCCTATCGCGACGATGTCCACTCGTTGCGCGGTGCGCTCCAACAGGCCAAACGGACACTCGGCACGAGTAAGGGCTACGACTTCTCGCGCTACTCCGACGAGCAGCTCACCGACAACTACCACTACACGGTGTTCCCGAACATCTCGTTCAGCATGAAGCCCGACGGATGCATCTGGTTGCGTGCGACCCCGCACCCCACCGATCCGCAGAAGTGCCACTTCGACATGTGGTACCTCACGCTGTTCCCCGAGGGCTCCAAGGAGTACTACTCGAATTCGATGAAGGACTGGGTCTCGATCGACCATCAGGTCGAACACCAGACCGGACGAGCGGGCGAGGTGTCCTGTGGGCCCGGCATCGACCAGGACGTCGCGATCTGGGACACGCAACAGCAGGGCCTGCGGTCGCGCGGCTACCGCGGCGAGTACAGCCCGCGGCAGGAGCGTCGCATCCAGTTCTTCCACGACAACGTGCAGCGATACCTCGACATGGGCCCGCTCGATGGGTGAGGTCCCCGACGAGTCACCCATCGAGCTCGGCGACTTGAGCGATCTCGCCGATGGCGAGATGCGTTGCTTCGAAGATGTCGGCGACGATGGCATCGTCGTGTGCCGAGTGGGTGGCGAGCTCTATGCCGTCACCGACAACTGCTCGCATGCCGATACGCCGCTCAGCGAGGGGCGCCTCCGCGGTTACGGCGTGATCTGCCCGCTCCATGGCGCCTCGTTCGATGTGCGCACCGGCGAACACTCCGGTCCGCCCGCATGGGAAGGCGTGCCGTGCCACGCGGTGGCCGAAGCCGACGGCGTCGCGACCGTCGTGCTCTCGAATCCGACGCGCGACACCGGCCCGTCGGCTGACGGCAGCCACATGCGAACGCGCTGACGACGACCGACGGTCGACGCCACCGCAACCCCGACAACCCAACAACACTGCAACGAAGGACGGACACGTGGCGACATTGCCCACCACCACCAGCGAGATCACGGCCGACTGGATGACCGAGGCGCTGCGCGGATCGGGGACCATCCCGGCCGACGTCAGCGTCGCCGAGGTACTGCTCGACCCGGCGAGCGCCGGTGTCGGATTCATGGGTGAGGTCGCCTCGGTCGGTGTCGTGTACGACGGTGACGCCGGCGATGCCCCCACGAGAGTGGTCGCGAAGTTCCCGACCCAATCGCCCGAGATCCGAGCGATGATGCAGCCGACCCGGATCTATGAGCGCGAGCACCGGTTCTACGACGAGCTCGCGGGTTCGAGCCCGGTTCGGACGCCGCGGATTCACCACGTCACGTGTGACGTCGCCGACGCCGACAACGAGGCGTACATGCTGCTCATGGAGGACCTCTCCGGCATGGTGCTCGGCGACCAGGTCGCCGGCACCAGCGTCGAGCAGACGCGTGCGGCTCTCGTGGGACTCGCCGGCCATCACGCCCGCTTCTGGAACGGCACGGGGATGGAGAACGCCGACTTCATCCCGGTCATCAACGGCCCGTTGAATCAGGCCGGATCCGCGATCTACGAAGCATCGCTGCCCGGGTTCATGGAGGCGTTCGGGGCCAGCATCAGGCCGGAACTGGCCGACTTCGTGGCGAACTACGCCGCGATGCGCCCGCAGATCCTCGACGATCTCGCCGCGATGCCGCACACGCTCGTGCACTTCGACTATCGCGCTGACAACTTGTTCTTCGACGATGCCGGAAACGTCGTGGTCATCGACTGGCAGGCGATCAGCCAGGGAGGCGGCGCTGCCGACGTCGGATACCTGCTGTCGCAGAACCTCACCATCGAGGATCGCGAGGCGCACGAGTCCTCGCTACTTCGCACGTACCACGACGCGTTGGTCGAAGGAGGTGTCTCGGACTACAGCATCGATCAGCTGCTTGCGGACCACCGAGTCGGCGTCGCGTGTGGGTGGATGATCCCGGTGCTCGCCGTCGGCAGCCTCGACTTCACCAGCGATCGAGCGGTCGCGCTGTGGACCGCAGTGATCGAGCGAGCGCAAAGTGCGTTGATCGACCACGGGTTCGGCTCATGAGCGGGCGTCTCGACGGCAAGGTCGCCGTCATCACCGGCGCGGCGAGTGGTATCGGTGCAGGAACAGCGCGCATGTTCGCCGCCGAAGGCGCTCGCGTGATCGTTGCCGACCTTCAGGCAGGTGCGGGCCAGGCGCTGGTCGACGAACTCGGCGACGGCGCTCGTTTCGCACAGTGCGACGTCACGATCGAAGACGAGGTCGCCGGAGCGGTCGACCTCGCAGTGTCCGAGTTCGGCAGTCTCGACGTGATGTTCAACAACGCCGGCATCGTCGGCTCGGTGGGCAGGATCTCGGAGACCTCGGTGGAAGCGTGGGACAACTCGATCTCGATTCTGCTGCGCGGCGTCTTCCTCGGCGTCAAACATGCATCGCGAGTGATGCTCTCACAGAACTCGGGAGTCATCATCAACACGTCGAGCACGGCGGGGATCCTCGGTGGGCTCGGCCCGCACGCCTACACCGCGGCCAAGCACGGGGTCATCGGACTCACGAAGTCGGTCGCCAACGAACTCGCACCGAACGGCATTCGCGTGAACGCGATCTCGCCGGGCAACACGGTCACGGCGATGACCGCCACGGTGGCGAGCGGTGACCCCGACGCCATCGACGCGACGATGGACAAGATCGCCGCGGGTTCGCCGCTCGGGTACGCAGGCGTGCCCGACGACATCGCAGCAGCAGCGTTGTATCTGGCCAGCGACGACGCGCGGTACGTGTCAGGGCACACCCTGGTCGTCGATGCGGGGCAGACCACCGCTGGCATGGTGCCGAATCGTTTCAACATCGGCTCGAGCCGACAATTCCACGAGGCTGGCCGGACCACCTGAACTCGCGCCGGTCTGACCACCGGAGACGACAGCTAGAGCATGCGGATCGGGTCGGCGCCGTCCCAGTTCAACGATGCCTGGTGCACCATGTCGTAGAAGCCGCGCAGGCGAGTCGAGCTCGCGTACACCTCGATGTGATGGCCGAGTTCGTGGCGTGCGTCGTGCATCGCGAACGGCATCCCGCCGGCTGTCTCGGCATACAGCGCCTCGGGCCGGCCGTCGTTCACCAGCCTCGCGCGTGCCGCTTCGAAGTCCTCGACGATGTGGGCGACGTGGTGAATGCCGCTGGGCGCGACGAACGGCTCGGGCCGCCGATCGTGCTCACAGATCAACTCCACCATCATCGTTCCCCACTGCGCGTACGCAGACGAATGATCGAAGGTGGCAGCAGTGCCGCTGAGGCGGACGTTGTGAACGTCGATGTGCTCGAGCACGAAGAACGGGCCGACCCCGCGCGACGCCCAACGAGTCGCGGCGGCGCGAACGTCGTCGACGCCGTAGGCGACCTGGACTGGCGCGCCGAGCAGGTCGGGTCGGCTAGAAGGCATGGCGACGAGTGAAGCCACCGTCGACCACGATGTTCTCGCCCGTGACCCACGATGCGGCAGGGCTCGCCAGGAACGCGACGACTCGTGCGACCTCTTCGGGAGTCCCGAGCCGCTTCTGCGGGTGGTGTTCGACGTTCTCGTCGAAGTAGTCCGGAGCCGCGTCCTGGATGTAGCCCCACGAACCGTTCGCGATGAAGATCGGACCGGGCGAGACCGAGTTCGCGCGGACGCCGTCCGGCCCGAGCTCGATCGACAGTTGGCTCATGTAGTTGAGCAATGCGGCCTTGAGTGCTCCGTAGCTGCGCGTGCCGCCGGGATAGCCGTGGTACTCGACGGCCGTGATCGTGCCGATCTGCACGATGCTGCCGACGCCGCTCGCGACGAGGTACGCAGTGGCAGCGTCGACCAGGGCGACCGTGGACATGACGTCGGTCTCGAAGACCTTCCGCCACTTGTCCGGTGAGTCGGGCGGCCCGCCGAGCGCCGAGGCATTCGGAATCAGGATGTCGAGCCCGTCGTGCGTCCGAGCGCTCGACTCCACCCACGCAGTGAGCGCGTCGTGGTCGCTCACGTCGATCGCTGTGCCCGTCGCGAGACCCCCGAGTTCGGCGGCGGCGGCCTCGACCGACTCCGGGGAGCGACCGCAGAACGAAACGGCGCAGCCCTCTGCGACAAGCGTCTCGGCGATGGTCCGACCGATGCCGCGGGTGCCACCTGTGATCAGCGCGTGTTTTCCGTTCAGTCCCAGATCCATCGAGGCAGCCTCGCGAACCGCCGTCGACGCAGGCGTGTTGAAGCGACCCAAGCGCCCCACTCCGACCGGAGAGGCGCTCACGACGTAGCGTCGAGTCGATGCAGTCTTCGATCGCGGATCTGATGAGTCTCGCCGGACGTGGTGCGGTGGTGACCGGAGCGGCGACCGGTATCGGAGAGGGGATCGCTCGCACGTTGGCGGCAGCAGGTGCGACGGTCGTCGTTGCCGACATCGACGACGACGGTGCGGCGCGAGTGGCTTCCGACATTGGTGGCACAGCTCTCCATCTCGATGTCACGGATCCCGAGGCGTGTGCGGCTGCGCTGGAGACGGCCGGCGACCGGCTCGATGTCCTCGTCAACAACGCCGGCTCGTACCACGAGGCGGGGAGCATCCTCGATCAGACCGTCGAATCGTGGCAGCGATCGGTCGACATCAACTTGGCCAGCCTCTTCAACTGTTCGAAGCCGGCCGCTGCCCGCATGGTCGAGCAGGGCCACGGTGGGGCGATCGTGAACATCGCATCGGTCGACGGCATCCTGCCGTGCCTCGGAACCGGTTATGACACCGCAAAGGCGGGTGCGATCCACTTCTCCAAGAGCCTGGCGGTCGACCTCGCACCGCACGGAATCCGCGTCAACGCGGTGAGCCCGGGGGTGATTCCCGTGCCGACTCTCGACCGCATGCACGCGGGAGAGATCGAGCACTTCTGGCCGGCGGAGCCCTCGACGTCGGGGTTGATGGGCCCGCTGATGACGCAACGGTCAGCCAACGTCCCGCTCGGTCGCAAGGGGACGCCCAGCGACATCGCACACGCGGTGCTGTTCCTCGCCTCTGCGGCGTCGAGCTACGTGACCGGGCAGAACATCGCAGTCGACGGCGGATGGACGCTGGTATGAGCGACGCGGCGCTGCAACGGCTGCTCGACGAGCGAGACATCGTGGCGGTCGCGCTTCACTACTGCCGGGCGCTCGACACCAAGGACTGGCCTGCGCTGCGCGACGTCTTCCTCCCCGATGCGACCGCGCTGCTCGGGCGGATGCCTTTGTTGAACGGCGCCGACGCGATCATCGATCGCATCCGCATCGCGCTCGAACAGCTCGACGACAGTCAGCACCTCGTCGGCAACCACGAAGTCGTCGTCGATGGTGACACTGCAACGCATCGTTGCTACCTCCAAGCGCAGCACGTCCGCGCCGTGCCCGACGGCAGCCCGAACTACATCATCGCCGGCCGCTACGAGGACGAGATGGAGCGGACCGACGCGGGTTGGCGGATCCGACATCGAACGCTGACCACGATGTGGTCGGAGGGAAACGTCGACGTCGTCAACCATTGAGCGTCGCCCGCTGAACGTCAGCCGACGCCGTCAGCGATCGATCTTCACCAGGGTCTTGCCGATGTTGTCGCCCTGGTACAGCGCCTCGACCGCTGACCCGAATGCTTCGATGCCCGAGACCACGTGCTCGGGCATCGTGATCGATCCATCCGCGAGCCACCTCGTCAGCTCGGCTGTTGCTGGAGCATGACTGTCGGGGAAGAAGTACACGGCGAAACCCTCCATGCGTGACTGTCGCTCAGCAAGGCGCAGGTAGTTCGACGGCCCCTGAACCGCATCCATGCTGGCGTACTGAGAGACAGCGCCGCAGATGACGACTCGCGCGCGCATCGCGAGGTTGTCGAGCACCGTGTCGAGGATGTCGCCACCGACGTTGTCGAAGAACACGTCGACGCCATCGGGTGCCAACTCGGCGAGGCGAGCGGCAACGTCGTCGTTCCGGTAGTCGATGGCCGCATCGAAACCCAGCTGGTCGACGAGGGGGGCGG
>JBGCFW010000187.1:0-13619 GCA_045107155.1 Ilumatobacter sp.
CGACTCGGCGACGAATGATCCGGCCGGGACGAGGCCACTCGGCGTGTCGAGGTAGAGCATCTCACCATCCGGCTGGTGGCTGTTGTCGAACCTGCCCGTGCGAATGATCAGCGACGCCTCGACATCGGCGGCGGGCACGTAGAACTGCGGGTAGAAGGCGTGTTCCCAGACATAGCGGGCCCGGGTGGTGTCGATGACCGTCCGACCGTCGATGACAGCACGGATCCGGCGCGGCACCCACTCGACGTGGCCAGCCTCGACCGGGCTGCCGGGAAACCAACCGGCGGCGACACCTTCTGCGGCAGGACGATCACTCATGCAGTGGTCAACGCCCGCGCCGCCACATCATTCCGCGTCCGCGCAACTCGTTGCGGGGCGTCGAGTCGTCCGCGCCGAGTGGGCCCGCTGATCCGGAGTCAGACGCCGTAGAGACCGGCGATGTCGGGGACGCGGTTCATCGTGTCGGGGTTCGGGCACGGGCTCTGCGGGACGCGGCCCCGGTCGAGTGGCGCGGTGCACGCTCGGCCGTCGAGGTGGGCGATCCACCGGGAGATGTAGTCAGCCAGGCCGTAGGCCCCGCGCGTCTCGAGATGCACACCGTCGTCGGCGAGCCAGCCGACCGACCGCTGGTTGTACGTGCGCCAGTCGGCGACCACGAGGTCCGAGTGTCGTGGTGCCGACTCCCACAGGAGCTGGGTGTTCTCTGCGAACACTCCGATCGCCGTCGAGCTGGTCTCGGGACGCTCCCCCTCACTCAATGTGAGGAACACGACCTGTTGCGCACCCTTCGACCGGGCAGCGCTCATGATGATGTCGACGAAGACGCCGAACGGATCGTGCCAGTCGTTGTAGCCGGACATCACGACGACGATGTCGAGGTCGCCCGGCGTTGCCCGGATCGCCTCGTACACCGTGTTCGGGACCCGGAAGTCACTGTCGCTGAAGCACGACGGCCACACGAGACGGCGACAGCCCTGCGCATCCAACACCGGGTCGAAGCCGACGAACAGTCGCTGCGAAGCCGTGACGTTGCGAACGCCGGCCAACGTCGAGTCTCCGACGATCAGGACTCGACGCTCGGCCGGCCGAAACCGCGTCGCGGCGGCCAGCGACCCCGTGGCGGGATCGTGCAGATCGACGAGCTGGTCATGAGCTGGGATCTCGACCGTCACGCGCCCGACCGGTTCGTCGGGCGCTGCGACGACGGCACCGCCATCGAGCTGGAGGCCTGCGCCGAGAACGGCGGTCGCCAGCGCGACACCGAGCGCTGTGGCCCATCGGGCGGTGCTGGGTCGACGAGCCATGCCCGAGTATCGCCCAGACGCACCCACCATCGCGGCCACCTCGCCGAACCAAGTTCGCCTCCCGGTATCGCTGCATCAGATGGACTCGATCGAGCGATGATTTCTGGTGACATCGGCCAATGAATGTCGTGAGCGACGTGCCTAGATCGTACACTTGTTCGCATGCTCCTGGTCGAGGCAGCGAAACGACTGGAACACGCAGACGCGGTGTGCTCGTCACTCGATGCGACACCGGCCGACATCCGCGAGGCGATCGCGTCCATCACCCAACTCCAGGGGTTCATCGACGCTCGCCTCGCCGCACTCCTGCACTCGCTCGACGCGTTCCCCACCACTTTCGCCGAGGCCACGCTGTCCGAAGCGACCGGCTGCTCGATGAACGAGGCCTCGCGCCACACCGAGCGCGCATGCACCCTCGGCCAGGCAACCGACATGTTCGACGCATTGTCCGACGGGGCGATCACGTCAGGGCACGTCGACGCGCTCACGCGCGGCACGAGGAATCTGGATCCGACAGCGCGAGACACCTTGTTGAGCGACCCCGACCTGGCCGAGGCCGCCGCTCGGTGTTCGGTGCGTCAGTTCGGTGACGTGGTGAAACGCAAAGCCAGAGCTCTCGACACCTCCGACCCCGATGAGACGTTCGAGCGCCAACGGCGAGCAACGACGATGACGACCTTCAGCGACGCCGAAGGTATGTGGAATCTGCACGCCAAGTTCGACCCGTTGACGGGTGCGAAGATCGCCAAACAGTTGCAGTCGGCCACCGCGACGAAATTCGCCGAGGCGACACCGGACACCGCACCGCGCGATCCGCGAGACCGCGCTGCGCACCTCGAGGCGGTCGCACTCGCCGACCTGATCCTGGTCGACGGGCACGGTTCCTGCGTCTCAGGGCCGGCGGCAACCGGGCTCCGAACGCGACCGGGGCCGCCGTTGGTCGTCGTCGATGCGACGCAGACCGACGGTGCCGGCGGGCCGGTCGCCGACTGGGGGATCCCGGTCGACGTCCCGCGCGCCGTGCTCACCGAGGTTCTCGGCGCCCACGATCCTGACGTCGTCATCGTCGCCAACGGGGCCGTCCTCCACGCAGCCGGCCGCCTCGACCTCGGACGCAGCAGCCGACTCGCCAACCGAGCCCAACGGCGGGCACTCGCCGGGCTCTACGCCACCTGCGCCGTCCCCAACTGTGATGCCCACTACGACCGCTGCCGGCTCCACCACATCGAACACTGGGAACAGGGCGGCACGACCGACATCGCGAACTTGCTGCCCGTCTGCCAGCACCATCACACGCTCCTGCACGAGAGCAACTGGGACATCGCCCTCGGCCCGGACCGAGAACTCACCATCCGCTTGCCCGACGGACGGACCATGCGGACCGGCCCACCACGACGCGGTAGCCCGTAGCTGGGCGACGATGGAACCTGGTGAGGTCAGTTGGGAGGGACCTCCGCCGCAGCAACGCCGAATGCTTGCACGAAGAGCTCGTGTTCGTCGTTGTACGGCCGCCGCCGAAGGCGAGCTTTGTACATCGTCGCCGAGAGCAGACGCGTGCCGTCGGCGAAGTCGAAGTGGAAGACGCGGTTCGTCGACGACAGCTGGGTCGAGTCGAACCATCTCAGGGCCGTACCAGCAAGTGCGATCGAGTCGATCTCGTCAGCGGGCGTCGGCCGTACTGATGTCTTGCTCGGTGCGAAGAAGGCGAGGCGGTCATCGGTGACCGCGCACCAGGACTGTGTGAGCGGCGCCCGCAGCCTGGGGTCGTCGAAGTCGATCCCGTGCTGCGCGGCGTAGGCGGATGAGAACAGCGACCCTCCGCCGTGAACGACCCCTCCCGACGACGCCCAACCGGCGCCTGCATGGCTGAGCAGAACGACGGCCCGGAGGGCGTCGGTCGGCGCCAATCGCGGCGCGAGCTTCGAGCGGACGCGATCGTTCAGTCGCATCGGCGGTCCTGTTCGCTTCCCCGCCGTGTCCGACAGCACCACGCGACGAAGTGAGACGTCACGAGATGGCGGGCGCTGACGCGTCGACGAACTGTTCCCGAAGCTCTCGCTTGAGCACCTTGCCGGTCGCGTTGCGTGGGAGCGCCTCGACGATGGCGATGTCGTTCGGGATCTTGAACTTGGCGAGGCGTTCGACGCAGTGCTCGATCACCGCCGAGCGATCGACCTCGGCGTCGGCTTCGACCGCGAGCACGGCGAGGCCGACCTCGCCCCATCGTTCGTGGGGAACACCGATCACCGCAGCTTCGGTGACCCCGTCGATCTGGTACAGGACGTTCTCGACCTCTGCCGGGTACACGTTCTCCCCACCCGAGATGTACATGTCCTTCCACCGGTCGACGATGTACACGAACCCCTCGTCGTCCATCCTCGCCGCATCACCGGTCTTGAGCCAGCGTCCTGCGAACGCGTTCTCGGTCGCCTCGGGCTTGTTCCAGTAGCCGGGGGTGATGTTCGGGCCCGCGACCCACAGCTCGCCGATCTCCTCGGCCGCACAGTCTCCGCCGTCGTCGTTCACGATGCGGAACTCGGTGTGCATCAGCGCCTTGCCGGTCGAGCCGAGCTTGCGCAACGCGTCGGATGGATCGAGGAAGATCGAAGCCGGGCTCGTTTCGGTCATGCCGAATCCCTGCGCCAGGTCGACGCCACGCTCGGTCCACGCCTCCATGATCGTGAGCGCGCACGGGGCGCCGCCCACACCGGCGACGCGCAGCCGCGACAGGTCGGTGTCGGCGAAATCGGGGTGCTGCATCATGAACTGATACGGCGCGGGCACCGCGAAGAAGTGGGTGATGCCTTGGGCCGGGTCGCCGATCAGCCGCAATGCTTCGCCCGGGTCGAAGGCCTTCACGATCACGACGGTGCCACCTGCGTGGAGCACCGGATTGCTGTAGCAGTTGAGGCCGCCGGTGTGAAACAGCGGGAGCACGTTGAGGTGGACCGTGTCGGTTCCGATCCCTGCGGGAATGCCGAGGTTCACGGCGTTCCAGAAGTTCATGCCGTGGGTGATCATCGCCCCCTTCGGCAAGCCGGTGGTGCCCGAGGTGTACATGATCGTGATCACGTCGTCGTGGGTGAGCACCGCTCGGTCGACCGTGGCGCCGGCGTGCGCGGCGAGCGCCTGCTCGTACGCACTGTCCGGGCTCCCGCCGTCGATCTGCAACAGATGGTCGATGCCGCAGCGCTGCTGCAGCTCGGTGGCCGCGGTGGCGAACTCGACGTCGTGCACGAGCAGCATGGGTGAGCTGTCGGAGAGGATGTACTCGAGTTCGCTGACGGTCAGCCGCCAGTTGAGGAGCACGCAGATCGCTCCGATCCGGGCGCAGGCGAACTGCACGTCGAAGTACTCGACACCGTTGTGTGCGAGCACGCCGACGCGATCACCGCGACCGATCTCGAGCGACGTCAGGTGCGCCGCCATCGAGTCGACGCGTGCGTCGAGGTCGGCGTAGGTGAAGCGTCGATCGGTCGACAGGTCGCGCACCGCCTCCTTGCCAGGGCGGTTGCGAGCGTGATGATCGATCCAGTCGTACGCGCGAATCGCACCGTGGCTCGCCGGGCGGGATGTCGTCATCGAGGACACCGCCTCGGGATCGGTCTCGAAACTGGTGTCGTCAGCGGTTGCAGTCATCGGTCGTCTGTCTACTCACACGCGAGCGTCCGGCCAGATGCGGAGGAAGTTCTCGCTGAAGAAGTTGGTCTGAGCACGCTCGTCGAGCGATGCGACAGAACGTTCGAACTTGCCGATCGGATCGCGGCCTCCCTCGAGGTGCGGGTAATCACTGGAGAACAGATACAGCTCGTCGTTCGAGTCGTCGACGATCCGTGCCACGTCTTCACTCGGCAGCGGGGTGAACGCCATCTGCTCCGTGAGCTGCTCGGACGGACGCCGGTCGAACTTCACGCTGTCGTCGACCCGTGAGTAGATGCTGGTGATCATGTCGAGGCGGCGCAACATCTCGGGGACCCAGCCGGCACCGAGCTCGACGGCGGCGCCACGTAGACCGGGGTGCCGCTCGAACACGCCGTCGGCGAGGAGCATGCTCACGAAGGTCTCGGGCGGATGATGCAGGAGAAGTGCGTCCTTGGTTCGGACGTTCTCGCCGCCGCCGAAGAAATCCTTCGTGGCGCCACGCCCGTTGTTGCTCCACTTCTTGGCCTGATGGAGCGGCGCGCCGCCCACGTGGATCACGAACGGGATGCCGGCTTCGGCGAGCCGGGCCCAGAACGGTTCGAGGTCGACGTGGCCCGGCGAGTGACCGATCGGCGCACGATGCGGCACCCAGATCGCCTGCAGCCCCATCTCGATCGCAGCGTCGAGTTCGACCATGGCAGCTTCGGGGTCGTCAAGGGCACAGATGCCGACACCCAGCAGGCGGTCGTCATCGGCGCAGAAGTCGGCCATGTGCCGGTTGTGTGCACGCGCAGCGCCGTAGCGAACGCGCGTTGACACCTGCGAGCTGGGGTGGAACGGCGTCACCACGCTGTGTGTGGCGAACACGAGCTGCTTGGCGAAGCCCAGCATGTCCATCGCGACGGAGCGGTCGGCCTTGTCGAATGCGCCGAGCGCCTGGATCTCCTTCGATGTCGCGATGAGTGTGTCGCCCATTGCGATCTGTGCCTCGCGATGCTCGTCGCTGTGCCGATTGCCCTGTCCGACGATCTCGGCGACCTCGTCATCGGTCACCACCGACGCCGTGTAGTCGACCAGCGGCAACTCGTCGCGCAGGTCGGCGTCTGCGTACCGCTTCAGAAAGTCGGGCAGCTCCATGATGTGGCTGTCGGCGTCGTAGTAGGCCCGGGTGGCCGGTGCATAGGTCATGTCGTCCCCTCCAACGACGCCGTGGGCGACGCCGTGGCGCCAGCTTGGCGCGTCGACGCGACGCATCTGCCACGCTGAGTCATGGACTTCGGGATCTGTGTGGCATCGCGTCCGGCTGACATCGACTACGTGGTGGAGGCCGAGTCGTGCGGTTTCACACATGCGTGGATGGCTGACAGCCAAATGATCTGGTCGGACGTGTACGCGATGCTCGCACTCGTCGCCGATCGCACGTCGACGATCAACGTCGGCACGGGGGTTGCCGTGGCGGGCACTCGCCCTGCACCCGTGACCGCTGCAGCGCTCGCGACCATCAACGAGCTCGCGCCGGGGCGGACGTTCTGCGGGATCGGCACGGGCAACACCGCGATGCGAATCATGGGCCAACCGCCGATGCGGATCGCCGAGTTCGACCGGTACCTGGCCGACCTGCGCCCGCTGCTGCGTGGCGAGGAGATCGACTACGAATGGCGGGGCCACTCCGCACCGATCCGTCACCTGATGCCGCAGATCGGCGACGGCAACTTCGTGCGTTTCGACCCGCCGGTCCCAGTGCACGTGTCGGCGTTCGGACCGAAGGCGCTCGACCTGGCGGCGAAGCACGGTGACGGCCTGATCACGTCGGCGCCGCCCGACCCGCAAGCGATCCGCGGACTCCGGTCGCTGGTCACCGAGAAGCTCGAGGCGCACGGGCGCTCGACCGAACGAGCGGACTTCCCGATGTCGACGCTCACGACCGTGTGCGTCCTCGAACCGGGCGAGGCGGCCGACTCCGACCGGGTGAAGGAACAGGTCGGTGCGTTCGCGATCGCCGGGTTGCACTACGCCTACGAGCAGTTCACGCAGCTCGGGCGCCGGCCACCGGCGCACGTCCGAGACATCTGGGACGACTACGTCGCTGCTCTCGAGGAGGTCCCAGCCGAACGTCGGCATCTGCGAACCCATCTCGGCCACAACTGCTGGGTGATCCCCGACGAAGTGCGCTTCGTGACCAAGGCGTTGATCGAGCGGTCGTGTCTCGTGGGCGAACCAGATGATCTCCGTGCACGCGTGGCGGAACTCGACGATGCGGGTCTCGACCAGATCGTCCTGCTCCCCCCGCTCGATGCCAAGGAAGCAGTCATCCGCGACGTGGCGCGGGAGTTGATCGACAAGTGACCGGCAGCGGTGCGCTCGCTACTGTCGCTGCGTGACCGCTCCCGACCTCGCCACCGCCACGACCGTTCAGCTCCTCATGGCCCTCGAGCGGCGTGAGGTGTCGAGCGTGGAGTTACTCGATGCCATGTCGCGGAACATCGACCGGATGAACCCGGCTGTGAACGCCGTGGTCGCCACCGACATGGAACGCGCCCGCGCCGAGGCGGCGGCGGCCGACGACTCGCGAGCGGCAGGCGACGAGTGCGGCCCGCTCCACGGCCTGCCGATGACCATCAAGGACTGCTACGAGACGCTCGGTCTGGTCACCACCGCCGGCGCACCTGAGCTCGCCGAGCACATCCCGCAGCGCGATGCCGATGTGGTCCGTCTACTCCGCCGCGCCGGCGCGATCGTGTGGGCGAAGACCAACGTGCCGTACATGGCCGGCGACCACCAGACCTACAACGACGTGTACGGCGTCACGAACAACCCGTGGGACCTCACCCGCACCGCCGGCGGCTCGTCGGGCGGCTCGGCCGTTGCCGTTGCGTGTGGGTTCACGACCGCCGAGATCGGGAGTGACATCGGCAACTCGATCCGCCAGCCGGCAGGGCTCAACGGTATCTACGGGCTGAAGACGACGCACAACCTCGTGTCGGGAAGAGGGCATATTCCCGGTCGGCCCGGGGCACTCACTGCCGGCGACCTCGGCGTGTTCGGGCCGCTCGGGCGGTCATGCGGTGATCTGCGCGTCCTGCTCGAAGTGCTCACCAACTCCGGGACCGCGTTCGGTGGTGTGCCAGGTGCCGAGTTGCCGCGCTTCGAAACGCAACCCGACATCGCCGACCTCCGCATCGGACTGTGGTCCGACGACGACGTGTCGCCCGTCGATGCGACCGTGAAACAGCTCATCGAACGAGCCGCTCAGCGCCTGGCTGACGAAGGCGCACAGGTCGACGGCGAAGTCCGTCCGTCGATGGCGTCTACCGATCTCCACCGGACCTATACCCGCCTCTTGAACTCACAGATGGCGGCGGGGGCCCCGGCCAAGTTGTGGAACCGCATCGTCGAGAA
This sequence comes from Ilumatobacter sp., assembly GCA_045107155.1. GTDB lineage: Bacteria > Actinomycetota > Acidimicrobiia > Acidimicrobiales > Ilumatobacteraceae > Ilumatobacter_A. The sequence goes on from JBGCFW010000187.1 coordinate 8,346, forward strand.
GGCGGGCGGCAGCGAGGAGTACACCGACGACGACGCGGTGATGCTCGCCCGGGACTCAGCGCTGTCACACCGGACCTGGTTGTCGACCGACGAGAAGCGCGCTCGCGCGGGCGAGGCCTGGCGGACGGTGTTCGAGGAGATCGACGTGATGATCGCCCCGATCCAGCCGGTGGTCGCCTTCCCCCACGACGTCGAGCGGTCCTACGGCAAGCGCACGCTCACGGTCAACGGTTCCGAGGTCCCCTACCGCAACATCCTGTTCTGGGCCGGGCTCGCCACGATGCCGCATCTGCCATCGGTCGCAATTCCCATCGGCCGGACACCCGAGGGGCTCCCGGTCGGCATGCAACTCATCGGACCCAAGTGGTCCGATCACATGCTCATCAGCATGGCCGAGGAGATCTCCTCGGTGTTGGGCGTGCACTTCACGCCGCCGCCGCTCGTCGCGTCGTCAGCTGATGCAGGTGGTTGAGGGCGGGCCTTCGCGGTCGTCGACGGTGTGGCTGCCGTCGGGGTCGATGCTGACTTCGGTGTCACCGTCGGTCCATCCAGCGGTCGGGAAGCCGTAGTCGCCATACGACGAAATGCCCTGCTCGACCACGATCGTCCGATCGTTCAGGACCCTGGTGAACTGAGAGAATCCGTCGGTCCCGGTGATCTCGATCGCCGTGCCGGCCTCGAGGCCGGGCGCGTCGTACTCCCATCGAATGAAGCTCAGCGAGTCGGCATCGAGTGGCTGATGGAAGGTCGTCCCGCAGACCTCCGACACTTCGAGTTCGACCACGATGTCCTCGCCGTTCTCGTCCTGACCGATCACGATGGTCGGGATCGGCCGCGGCTCCGCAGGCTGATCCGGGGTGGGTTCTGCGGGCGGAGCATCGCCGGGCTCCTCGGTCGGCAGCACCAGCGCCGGGATCCACACGGAGATCGAGATCGTCGCGTCGGCGTCACCGGTGAGCGTGCTCGTGCTCGGCAGCATCGACGCAGGGATCGCCGGGAACGACACGCCGAAGCGTTCGGCTCGAGCCTCGTTGTCCTCGGAGGCCACGAGCTCGGTCACCAGCTCGACACCTGCGATGTCTACTCCGTCGTCATCGAAGAGTCCGAAGCCCTCCACGACGTCGCCGATCACCACGTCGTCAGTCCCCTGCTGGCCGGCGATCACCTTCAGCGCCAGCTCGTAGAGCTCTTCCCCGCTGAGGTATCGATCGTCGTCGACGACCACCTGATCGGCCGGCACGTCGATGACCCCTCGCAGCATCTCGAGGTACGCCGTCGGGTCGACGTTCGTGTCGGCGAGCGGCGGTGCCTCAGGGACCTCGCCATCGGCCGGCCCCAACCGGATCACCCGGTTCTCGTTGCTCACGATGATCGGCGAGAGCTGGTTGGTCGATCCGCTCATGTAGAGGTCGGGGCCGACGCGCGCGATGGTCAGGTCGTCGAGCACCGAGAAGACGCCTGCATCGTCCTGGGTCAGCATCGTCAGGAGCGGGACGTCGAACGGGCCGAGCTCGAGTGAGGAGAAGGCGGCCACGTCGAGGCGGCGCGTGACCCTCACCGGCTCGGCCAACACCGCACCATCCGGTTCGAGCCCGAAGATCTTGACGCCATCGACGTTTTCGCCGCCTGCCACTTCGACGGGCCACTCCGTAAAGTCGAGGAGCCGGACGGTCGGCTCCGGCTCACCGGGCGAGCTCGTGAAGCTGATGCCGAGGTCGCGGTCCTCGGCGAATACGCGGACCGCTTCAGGTGCGGGCGGATCTTCGACCGGCGGTGCGATGCTCGGGGGCGGCTCCGTGACCGGGGGGTCGGTCGCCGGTGCCTCGGAGATCGGAGGATCGGCGATCGTCGACGGCGCAGCCGGATCGGTGTTCACCGACGACTCGGGCTCTGGCCCGTCACACGCAGCAATCACCACCAAGGCCAGACACAGCATCCACGAGTTCCGCATCGACACAGTGTGGTCGATTCAGCACCGCGGGTGCGGCCGATTGCGGTTGCACCGCCCAGGCATGCACGGTTCGATGTCATCGGCCGCACCTCCGCCCTCGCTCGTCACCGCCCGAGCGAGCGAGGGCTGCTGTGGAGGAGTTCAGGAGTTGGAGTGGAGGCCGACCATGTTGCCTTCGGTGTCAGTCATGATCGCCACGTTGCCGTGTTCACCGATCGAGAACTTCGGCCGCACGACCGTGCCACCCGCGGCCTCGACTCGTGCGAGCTCCACCGAGCAGTCGTCGCAGGCGAAGTAGACCATCGCGCCGCCCGGTCCGGGCGTGGCGTACTCGAGCTTGACCAGTGCGCCGCCGGCACCGTGCGACACGAAGTCGTCACCGAATGCCCGCATCTGGGCCGTGGGGTCGTTGGGGTCGTCCATCGATGTGAGCTGCGTCTGCAGCACCGCTTCGTAGAAGGTCTGTGCCCGATCCATGTCCTCGACGTAGATGTCGAACCAACCGATTTTGCGCATGAGCTCGTCCTTTCTGGGACTGTCCTGCAGGGCGCTGTTGCCCTGCGAGAACCACTCAAACGAATTCGGCGGCCGGAAGATTGTAGAAATCGGACGTCTCAGAATTCTCCGACATCGAAGGTCTTCTCGAACTTCCGGGGCGTGTACCCGGTGACCCTGCGGAACGAGTGGGTGTAGTGCGACTGGTCGGTGAACAGCAGCAAGTAGCCCTCCCGGAACGAGTGCTGGATGCGCAGCACTTTGAGCAGGTCATGCGGTGAGAAGCCCGTGGTCTGCTTGAGCGCACGTTGGAGCTGGCGTGTCGACATCGCCGCGACGTTGGCCATTTCAGCCACGTTCGTGATGTCGTCAAGGTTGCGCAGGATTGCTGCGGTGACCGGGTTCGCGGCGACGAGCCCGGCATTGCGCAGCTGCTCGACGAGCTCGGTGAACACGGCATGCTTGCCGTCGCCGTCGACGCCAGCGAGTCGTTCGTTGAATTCGATCAGCGGGAGGTCGCCCTCGTACGGCTCGCCGACGTAGTGATCGACGGACTGCTCCGGATCCCCTCGCCACACCCCGGGAAACAACTGGACCCCGACGAAGTGGAACGACCGCCCGAGGTCGAGCGACGTGTGCGTCGTCTGGAGCGCCGTAACGCCGGCGATCCGTGTGTCCTGTTGATTGAACAGCAGGTTGACGCACGCATCGGGCATGGCGTGGAGCGTGAAGTCCTCGGCGAGGTGTTGCTCGGTCTTCATCTCCCAGAAGCAGTGGACCAGGTCGGCGAGGTCGGCGGGAGCGGACACCTCGACGTAGGTGACGCCTTCGACCGACTTCGCAACGCCGTCCTTCACCGGGTCATACACCGAGGCGATGGTACGGCGGTGAGGCATTCACCGAACAGTCAGCTCAGGTCGACGGCGTCGCGCAGCTCCCGCTTGAGGACCTTGCCACTCGCGTTCTTCGGGAGCTCGTCGACGATCACGACGTGCTTCGGGGTCTTGTAGCCGGCCATCTCGCCGCGGGCGAACGCGATCAGTTCGTCGGGCGTGAGCGACTCGCCCGGCTTCACCACGACGGTTGCCGTGACGGCCTCGATCCATTTCTCGTCGGGGACGCCGAACACGGCGACCTCCTGGACCGCCGGATGTCGGTAGAGCGTCTCTTCGACCTCGCGGCTGGCGACGTTCTCGCCACCGGACTTGATCATGTCCTTCTTTCGGTCGACGATCGTCAGGTAACCCTCGTCGTCGAACACGCCGAGATCACCGCTGTGGAACCACCCGTTGCGGAACGACTCGGCGGTTTTGTCCGGTGCGTTCCAGTACCCGAGGGTGGCATGCGGGCTGCGATGCACGATCTCGCCGACGGTTCCCGGCGGCACCGGATGGTCGTCATCGTCGACGATCCGGGTCTCGACGTTCAGGCAGGCACGACCGGCCGAGCCGGCTTTGCGGACCTGGTCCTCCGGCCCGAGGATCGTCGCGACCGGGGCCATCTCGGTCTGACCGTAGAAGTTGTACAGCGCCATGTTCGGGAGGCGCTCGATGAGCTCGCGGAGGACCTCGACCGGCATGATCGAGGCGCCGTAGTAGCCGAGGCGAAGCGACGACAGGTCGCGTCGATCGAAGTCGGGGTGGCGCAGCAGCGAGATCCAGACCGTCGGTGGGCAGAACAGCTTGGTGGCGCGCTCGCGCTCGACGGTCTCGAGGATCACCGCGGGGTCGGGCGCCGCGAGCACGATGTTCTTCGCGCCGAGGTAGATGCCGGGCGTGATGAAGCAGTGCAGCTGCGCGCAGTGGTAGAGCGGCAATGAGTGGATCTCGACGTCGTTGCCCGACATGCCACCGTCGACGATGCAGCTGACGTACTGGGCGATGAGCCCACGGTTCGTCATGATCGCGCCCTTCGGGCGTGACTCGGTTCCACTGGTGTACATGAGTTGGATCGGGTCGTCGTCGCCGACCGCGACGTCGGGCTCGGTCGCGTCGTCATGCTCGAGCAGCTCGTCGAACGATGTCCAGCCGTCGGTGAGCGCCGTGCCCGCCTCGGTGCCGATGGAGATGCGCATGGCGACGTCACCGCCGTGGTCGGCCTGCTGGATCGCATGGTCCATCGTGAGCGCGAGGGCGTCTTCGACGATCACGCCGGTCGCGGTCGAGTGATCGACGACGTAGGCGACCTCGCTCGCGTTGAGCATGAAGTTGATCGGCACCGAGATGGCACCGAGTCGAGCGAGCGCAAAGTATGCGATGACGAACGCGTCGTTGTTGTGGCTGAGCATGGCGATCCGGTCGCCTTGGCGCACGCCGCGCTGCGTCAGCGCGTTGGCGACTCGATTGACGTGGTCATCGAGCTCGGCGTAGGTCCGGGTTCGCCCGCCGAAGAGCAGCGCTGGTCGTTCCGGATGACGCAGCGCCGATCGGCGGAGAAGGTCACCGATCGTGTGGCCACGGGCGCCGGCGATGGTCGAGGTGAGCGCGTCGTCGAACATGACCGGAACGTAGCGACATCGCGAGTACATCTCGAGGTCGGAGCGGCTCGATGGTGCACCGGGACCGCCGTGCCCGGCGCGCTCACCGTTCGTCGAGGAGCGAGTGTTCGTGCGCGAACACGATGGCGGCGGCCCGGTCGCGGAGTTCGAGCTTGGTGAGCACGGAACCCAGGTGGGTCTTCACCGTGGCCTGACTGATGAAGAGTTGACTCGCGACTTCGGCGTTCGTTGCGCCACGACCGACGACGCGCATCACGTCGAGCTCACGTTCGGTGAGGCGATCGAGGTGTGGCGGCGGATCAGCATCGACCGACCGGTAGCTCGAGAGCAC
>JBGCFW010000188.1:0-6347 GCA_045107155.1 Ilumatobacter sp.
CAGCCGTCGGCCTCGCATCGTTCGACGCTGCGGCGTCGTGTGCCCATCGCGCTGCCGGGTGGCGTGATCTCGACGTCGGCCGAGGCCGCCGATTTCCTCGTCCGGTCCGATGCGCTGGTTGTGGTGGACGGGTACAACGTCGCGAAGCTCGGGTGGCCGAACCGTTCACTCGAGCAGCAGCGGACGGCGTTGGTCGAGCGGTGCGAGAACCTCGCACGGCGTTGCGGTACCGAGATCACGGTCGTTTTCGACGGTGCGTCGGTGGCGGGCGCTCATACGTCGGCACGCCGGACCGTTCGGGTCGTGTACTCGCCTGCCGGCGTGTCCGCCGACGATGTGATCCGTGCGGAGGTCGAGCAACTGCCGACCGAACGAGGGGTTGCCGTCGTCACGAACGATCGAGAAGTGGTGGGTGACGTTCGAGCCGCGGGTGCGAACGTGGTCCCGAGCAACGCATTCATCGCCGTCTTCTGATTCGGCGGGCTCATGTGAGCTGGTGGCCGTGACCATCGAGACAACCGTTCCCTGCAACGGACGGTTGTCGGCGAAGATCGGAGCGGTAGCATCACCCTCCAACATTCCGGGATAGCTCAGTTGGCAGAGCACGGCACTGTTAATGCTGTTGTCGCAGGTTCGAGCCCTGCTCCCGGAGCTCGAAGGCCCACCGTCCACGCGGTGGGCCTTCGTCGTTTTCGCGCTCGTGGTGGGTGACTGGATTGGTGGTGGGGCGACCGGGGCTCGAACCCGGGACCGAGGCATTATGAGTACCGTGCTCTAACCGACTGAGCTATCGCCCCGTATGCCGACCGGCGAGGCCGGCTGCTGACGCGTTTGGGTCAGGCGTCTGGCTGTTCGATGGCATCGAGGAAGGCGTTGACGTCGCCTTCCTCGCCGCCGACCAGCCAGATGGTGAGCTCTCCGTCGACCAGTTCGGCACCGGCATCGTCCTCGGTGTCCTGCCACGGCAGCACTCCGTCGACGAAGTACCGATCGACGGTGATGTCGTCGCTCTCGCCGTCGACGGGAGCAACCACGGCGAGTTCGACCTCGGCATCGGCAGGTTGGTCGCTGAGTATGTCGATCAGTTCATGGACGCGCATTGTGGAACTCCCCGAGGATGGTGGGTGGTCAGAGATCGTCGAGCCAGGCAGGCGCCCGGTCGAGGAGATAGAGGCTCACGTGCTTGCAGCGCTCGAGTGCCACACCGATCGCATCGTCATTGGTCAGGTAGACGTCAGCCAGATCGACGGTCATCTTCGCGACGATCGACAAGCTGCGCTCTGGTGCGTCGGTGACGGTCGGAAAGGAGTCGATCGCCGAGACCTCGATGGGCAGGTCGATGCCGCCGATCCCTGCGACGTCGGTGGCCAGCACGAGCAGGTCAGGCGGCTCCGGCAGCGGTGGGAGGGTCCACGTGAACAGCATCGTGAACGTGTAGCCCGTAGGTGGCGGGTCGTCGATCTCTTCGAGGCGGATCACCTCGTCTTCGAAGGCGAGCATGGCCCGCGGGTCGACGTCGAGCGACAGGTGCAGGTCGATCGGACCCGAACACGCCTCCTCGGGGTGGAGGTCCACCTCCCAGAGTTGGCGGAGCGAGTACGTCTCGACGAAGTGTCGTTCGTCGTGGACGTGGAACCCGTGGTCGATCGCCTGACTCTTCACGTCGGCGATGAAGCCGGCTACGTCGATGACTGCCATCGACCGGGACACTACCGTCCCCGAACGTGAGCTCAGCCAACGACCAGGCCGGTAGATCGGGTGGAGAGCCAGTGGATCCGACCGACGCCGATGCGGTGATCGCGCTGTTCGGTGCGGTGTGCGACCGCGCCGCAGCGATTCTCGCGTCGAACGACGACTGGACGATGTCGGGCGAACGGGCCACGCAGTACTCGATCGACGTCGACATCGACGTGGCCTGTGTGTCGGCACTCCACGACGCAGGCCTCGCCGTCCTCTCCGAAGAGACCGGCCTGAGCACACCGCCGGGGGTCGGCGACGACCACGTCGTGGTCGTCGATCCCCTCGACGGATCGACCAACGCGAGTCGTGGGTTGCCGTGGTGTGCGACGGCGCTGTGCCTCGTTTCTCACGGCGAACCGGTCGTGGCGATGGTGTTGAACCTGCGCACCGGCGTTCGCTACGACGCAGTGGTCGGTCGTGGCGCCCGCCGCGACGGTGCCACGATTCGCATCAGCGCTCAGCGCGAGCTGGGTGAGGCGATCGTCGCGGTCAACGCTCGGCCGCCGGACGGGTTCCGACCAGCGCAGTACCGCTCGATGGGTGCCACGGCGCTCGACATCGTGTCCGTGGCCGATGGCGGCTTCGACGCCACCATCGACTTCGACCACGACATGATCGGCGTGTGGGACTATCTCGCCGCGATCACGATCCTGCACGAGGCCGGCGGCGTGTCCGCTGACGCCGAGGGGCGTGAACTGCTGACGCTCGAACACGCAGCGCGCCGCCGTCCGGTCACCGCTTCGTCGTCGCAACTGCTCGCCGCGTTGCTCGACAGCGGTGCGCCTCGATGACTGCTGCGCCCGCTCCTGACGGGATGCCGGCGCCACGGTCGAGTCCCGGCTGGTACCCCGACCCGTGGGCGTCGAGTAACGGCCGAGGTTCGAGCGGCGCGCCGGCGATGCGCTGGTGGGACGGGCTGATGTGGACGACCCACGTGGCCGAGCCGAGTGTCGGGCGGCCGCGGCTGCCGGCGTGGGCCAGTGTGCCGGTACTCGTCTGCGGTGGGCTCGTCGCCATCGGGCTCGTGGTCGCAGTGTTCGTGTCGCCGGTGGCGGTGGCGCTCGGCTTCGTGCCGATCTTGATCGTCGCACCGGTGCTGCAGTGGTTCGATCGCGTCGAACCCGAACCGCTCGCGGCGCGAATGCACGCGCTGCTCTGGGGTGCGACCGTGGCAGTGGTGGTGTCGGTGATCGTGAACACCGTGGTCGACCTCGCAGCGGGAACCGCCGTGGCGGCGGTCGTGAGCGCCCCGATCATCGAAGAGATCACGAAGGCGATCGGCATCGTGTACGCCGTGCGGCGCCACGAAGTCGACGGCGTCATGGACGGCATCGTCTACGCCGGGTGGGTGGCGCTGGGGTTTGCGGTGATCGAAGACGTCACCTACTTCCTCACCGCGGAACAGGAAGGGGCGCTCCTGCCGACGTTCATCCTCCGCGCAGTGCTCACGCCGTTCGCGCACCCGTTGTTCACTGCCTGGACCGGCCTGGCGATCGGGCGGGCGGTCGCTCGATCGAAGCCGATCTTCCCGTCCATGCTGTGGGGCCTCGCGCTCGCCATCGGCTCGCACGCGTTGTGGAACGGGTCGCTCGTGATCGGCGAGGAACTGTCGAGCCCGCTGGCTGTTCTGCTCGGCCTGGCGGTCTTCGTCGTGCTGTTCATCACGGGCATGTCGCTGCTGATCGTGTCTCGACGGCGGGCGCAACGTCGCTTCATCGAACTCGTTCCGTGGCTCGCACAGCGCTATTCGGTGTCACCGGCTGAGGCGATGGCGTTCTCCGACTGGGCGACGATGCGCCGGATCCGTCGGGCGCTGCCGCGTGCCGAACGACGTCGATTCGACGGCGTGCACGCCGGGCTCGCTCGTCTCGCGCTGTTTCACGATCAGCCGCGTTCGGCCGATGCCGCGACCGAGGCGGCGCTTGCGGATCGACTGCGCGGCGCCCGCTATTCACATCTCGACTGAGACGTCGGTACGTCGGCAGGTGCCGGGGAGCTCCTCAGCACCATCACCACGGTCAGCCGACCCGCGCGAAGCGGCGGCCGCCAGGCCTGAGGGAACGCTACGATCCGCACCTTCGGGCGCATAGCTCAGTTGGCTAGAGCGCTTCCCTTACAAGGAAGATGTCGGGGGTTCGAGTCCCTCTGCGCCCACTCGACCTCTGACGTTGGTCGTGGGCGCGATGCGGCGTGCGATCGCTGGTGAGCCGGGATGTTCGGAGCAGTGACTGGCTTTCTGCGTTGTGCGCGGCGAGGTGAGCCGACAGTTCGCGTTTGTTCGCGAGGCACTCTGGGGGTGCTCGACTTGTCGGCCAGACTGGCGGTGTGCGCCTTGGAGATGTCGATGACCACCTCGACGTACCGGGTCGTTCTTCGTGGTGGTTCTGTCTGTGAGCCCTTCCGAGATCATTGCCGGCTTGACGGCGTGGCTCGAGGACTTCTCGACGAACTGGTGGTTCCTGCTCGTGATCGTCGTCGTTGCGTTCCTCGATTCGGTGTTTCCTGTGGTGCCGAGCGAAGGCTTGATGATCGTTGGCGGTGTTGCTGCGGGACAGGGCAACCAGCAGATCGCGCTCGTGATCGTTTGTGGCGCCGTCGGGGCGTTCTGTGGTGACAATCTGGCGTATTGGATCGGACGTCGGTTCAGTGGCCGTGTCGATCGGTGGGCGGATCGTCGGTTGAAGCGGCGGTCCCGGCTCGATGCGGCCGGTCGTCAGCTTCGCGTTCGTGGTGGGCCGCTTCTCGTTACTGCCAGGTTCGTCCCCGGTGGTCGAACGGTGTTGACGGTCTCTTCGGGCCTCACGGGGCAGCCGTGGCGGTGGTTCATGCGGTGGATCGCGGTGGCGGCCACGCTGTGGGCGGTCTATGCCGGCTCTGTCGGTTTCTTCTTCGGGCAGGTCTTCGAGGACAACTACACCCTTGCGTTCTGGCTGGCCTTCGTGGCCGCTTTGAGCGTCACTGGAATCATCGAGTTGATCCGCTGGCTTCGCGCACGAGGCGCCCACAACACGGCCTAGAGGCCCGCGCCGACAGCCGAAGGGAGCCTCGTCGGGTCAGCAACGGCCCGGCAACGCCGTGAGCAGGGCATTCGTGTTGAGGCGGCGGGCTCAGATCACCTAGTTTGCGAGTCCATTCCGGTGAGGCCGCGGCTCGCGACCGATCGGGCGTGCCGAGACGAACCCAAGAGGAGGCGGTCATGGTCGCACCGTTGTCAGGTATCCGTGTCGTGGAGGCAACCAACTGGATGGCGGCACCGAGCGCAGGAGCGATCCTCGCCGACATGGGTGCAGACGTCGTGAAGGTCGAACCACCGAGCGGGGACGCCGTTCGCGGCTTGATACGCCCGCCGAAGGTCGACGGTGACGCCGCCGCGATCGACTACTCGTTCACCGTCGACAACCGCGGCAAGAAGTCGATTGCGCTCGCCTTCGACGACCCAGACGGCGCCGACGTGATGCGCAAGCTCGTGTCTGGTGCCGACATCTTCCTGTGCAACCTCCTGCCCGACCGTCAGGCTCGCTACGGGCTCGACCCAGCGACGCTGATGGCCGACACCCCACGCCTCGTTCACGCCACGTTGACCGGGTACGGACTCGACGGCCCGGACGCCGATCGTCCCGGCTTCGACGTGACCACGTTCTTCGGTCGCGGCTCGATCACCGATGCGATGAGCGAGCCGGGATCGGCGGCTCCGAATCCTCGGCCCGCTCAGGGTGACCACACCACCGGACTCGCACTCGTGGCCTCGATCCTGGCGGCGCTGCGGATGGTCGATCAGACGGGCGAGGGTCAAGTCGTCGACGTCAGCCTGATGGCCACTGCAGCCTGGACGATGGCGACCGACCTGTCGGCGGTGTTGATCGACGGTCGCCAGCCGACCAAACGGGATCGTCACCACCTCATCACGCCGCTGGCCAACCGCTTCCGGTCCAGCGACGATCGCTGGATGATCTTCAACATGCCCGAGCCTCGCTGGTGGAAGAAGTTCTGCGACGCGACCGGCCAGGCCGCACTCCTCGACGACCCTCGCTTCGGATCGCCCCGAGAGCGCTTCGAGCACATGCCCGAACTGATCGACCTCATCGACGAGACGCTTGCGACGAAGACCCTGGCGGAGTGGGGCGACATCTTCGATGCCGCTGGTCTCATCTGGGGGCCGGCGTCGACCATGGTCGAACTCGCCGACGACCCCCAGGCTGCAGCGATCGGGCTGTTCCCCAAGATCGAACATGCCGGCGGCTCATTCCGAACGGTCGCCTCACCAGTCGGCGTCCGCGGCGCTGACATCAGGCCTCGCGGCCTCGCACCAGAGGTCGGCCAGCACACGGTCGAGGTGCTCGAGACCCTCGGCTACGGCCCAGCTGAGATCGATGCACTCGTCTCGTCGGGGTTGGTGGCGCTGCCCACCGACGGCGAGCCCTGAACCAGCGCGCCCAGTCCGATCAGCCGACCCAGCCATCGGCGACCTCCGCTCGGTCTCGACGAGGAGCTCGTGTGGACGCCTCGACTCAACAGAGCCTCTGATCGCCCGACCGGCGGGCGACCGGGTGTACGACTCGGACTGCCTGGTCAGAAGACCGGGAACACGGCATCATCGCCGAGGCGCT
>JBGCFW010000189.1:0-7051 GCA_045107155.1 Ilumatobacter sp.
GAGATGGTGATGCCTGGTGACAACGTCGAGATGACGGTGGAGTTGGGCAAGCCGATCGCGATGGATGAGGGTCTGCGTTTCGCGATCCGCGAGGGTGGCCGCACCGTGGGTGCAGGCCGCGTCACCAAGATCATCAAGTGATCGCCGGACTCGACAGAAAGAACTGAACATGGCACAGAGCATCCGAATCCGCCTGAAGGCGTTCGATCACGAGATCATCGACCAGTCGACGAAGAAGATCGTCGAGACGGTCACCCGGACCGACGCCACCGTGCGCGGCCCGATCCCGCTGCCCACCGACAAGCACCGGTACACGGTCATCCGTGGCCCGCACGTCGACAAGGACAGCCGCGAGCACTTCGAGATGCGCGTTCACAAGCGCCTCATCGACATCGTGAACCCGAACAACAAGACCATCGACTCCCTGCAGCGCATTGAGCTGCCGGCCGGCGTCGACATCGAAATCAAGATCCAGAGCTGAGTGCTCCGGCGCCCTGCGCCGGCCTCTGCGGTCTTCGAACCGAGCGAACGGGCGGACCTTCGGGGCCGCCCGTTCGTCGTTCTCGTGCGCATTTCGCGCGATCTCGGTGACGTGTGAACACCGACGGAAACCGGTGTCGCGCCGATCGGCAACCGGCGCGATCGGGGTAGACCTGTCCCATGGCTTCGTTGCCGCCACCCCCTCCAGGCCCGTCCTACGTCCCTGGGCCTTCGCCGCTGCCGGCGTTCCCGCCGCCGTCGCCCGCATCCCCCGAGCCCGCGCCGAAGCGGCGAACCGGGCTGTTGCTCGGCCTCGTTGCGGTCGTCGCCTGGCTCGGCGGCCTCGGTGGTGCGCTCGTGGGCGGCCAGATCGCCGACTGGCGCGATCAGCCGCCCACTCGCCCGTCGGACCAAGCGATCGATGTCGGCAATCCGCGACCAGGCTTCGAGAACCGGATCGACGTCGCACAGGTCGCCAGCTTCGTCGCCCCGTCGACCGTGACCGTCTCGGCCGACATCGGCGCCGGCGTCTCGGTCGGCACCGGCGTGATCATCTCTTCCGACGGGGAGATCCTCACCAACGCCCACGTCGTCGAGGGCGCCAGCGAGGTGCGGGTGCGTCTCGCCGGTGAGACCGAGCCGCGCGAGGTCACGGTGCTCGCCGAAGACCGCGGCAACGACCTCGCACTCCTGCGGATGTCCGGCGACGGCTTCGAGCCCGCCACGTTCGCCGACCCCGACAGCGTTCGGATCGGTGATGAGGTCATGGCGATCGGTTTCGCGCTCGGCCTCGACGGCGAACCGTCGGTCACGCTGGGCATCGTCTCCGCGCTCGACCGAAGTGTCGGCCAGGGCGACGTGTTCCTCGATGGCTTGATCCAGACCGACGCGGCGATCTCGTCGGGGAACAGCGGCGGTCCACTCGTGAATGCCGCGGGTGAGGTCGTGGGCATCAACACCGCCGTCGCACGCGACACGGCCGTGTTCACGGCGACCAACGTCGGCTTTGCCATCTCGGCGCGCGAAGCGCTGCCGATCATCGAGGCGCTCCGTGATCAAGCGAACGGTGCGGAGCGCAACGAAGCGTTCTTCGGCGTCGGTCTCGCCGACCGTCGCGACGGTGGTCAGGGCGTGATCGTGACAGCCGTCGAAGCAGACACACCCGCCGAGGAGGTCGGCGTGGAGGTGGGCGATTTGATCGTGGCCGTCGACGGAGCAGCGACCGATGGTTCGTCAGGCCTGATCGCCGCCATCCGCGACAAGCAACCCGGGGACGAGGTCACCGTCGCGATCGTCCGTGACGGCGAGTCGCTCGAGCTCGATGTGACACTGATCGATCGCCCTGAGTGAGCTCTGCGGTCGGCGAACCCGCAACACCATCGGCGCCTTCTAGCCTCCCCGCCGTGACCGAGCCCACCAATCAGGACGAGCCGGCTGCGCAGCCGCTGTCGAACTGGTTGGCGATCGCGCTCGTCACGGGGACCTCGGCGGCCGTTCTGGTCCTCGAGATCCTGGCGGGCCGGCTGCTCGCCCCGTACGTCGGAGTGAGCCTCGAGACCTTCACCGGGATCATCGGCACGATTCTCGGTGGCATTCCCGTCGGTGCATGGGCCGGTGGCGTGGCCGCCGATCGACTCGACCCCCGCAGACTCATTCCGTCGTTGATGGTGCTGGGTGGAGCCCTGTCGATCTCATCGATCCCGATCGTGCGAGTCTTGGGCGAGGGCAGCGGGTCCGGCGGCGGGGTCAGAATCCTCGTCCTGACGGCGTTCGGATTTCTGCCGATGGCCACCGTCCTCAGCGCGGTGCCCCCGGCCGTCGTCAAGTTGCAGCTGCGGGACCTCGCCTCGACCGGCTCGACGGTCGGCCAGCTCTCGGCCTGGAGCACCGCAGGAGCGCTCTTCGGCACGTTCTTCACCGGCTTCGTCCTGGTGTCGACCGCCTCGGTCACCACGTTGATCGTCGCCGTCGGCGCTGCGCTGATGGTGGCGGGTGTGGTGCTCTTCGTCGTCGATCGTTCCGCCGGTCGATCGAGTGCGCCCGGCGCCGTCACGACCGAGATGTTGGGGATCGGCGGGCTCGCCGCCTTCTCGCTGTTGGGCGTCGCCGTGACCGACTCACCCTGCGAACGCCAGACCACCTACTACTGCGTCTCGATCGTGGAGGACCCGAATCTCGAATCCGGTCGCACGCTGGTCCTCGACGACCTCACGCACAGCTACGTCGATCTGGACGACCCCACGCTGCTCGAATTCTGGTACGTCCGTCGTCTGATCGACGGGATCGACGCGCATGTCGGGACCTCCGATGCACCGATCGACGTCGTCTACCTCGGCGGGGGAGCGTTCACCATCCCGCGTTACGTGCGCGAGACCCGACCCGGGAGCGAGCAGACGATTCTCGAGATCGATGGGGACCTCGTCGAGATCGTCGAAGACCGTTTGGGGTTCGAACCAGGTGACGACATCGACATCCAGGTGGGTGACGGTCGGCTCACGTTCGCGGAGCTCGCCGACGACAGCGCAGACGTCGTCGTCGGTGATGCGTTCGGCAGTCGTTCGGTGCCCTTCCATCTGGCCACGGAGGAGTTCTTCGTCGACGTGGCTCGGGTACTCAGAGACGACGGGGTCTACGTCGCGAACATCATCGACGGACCGTCCGAGGCGTTCCTACGGGCTGAGGCGGCCACCGTCGCCGAGGTGTTCGAGCACGTGGCGGTCGTGCGCGGTCCAGGCCCGCTGCAGGGAAGGCTCGGCAACTCGGTCGTGATCGCGAGCGACGCATCGCTCGACCTCGATGAGCTGGGCCGACTGCTCGCGGGTGATGTCGACCCGAGCGAGACGCCCGAAGAACTGGCCGATTCCACCAGGATCGTCGGGGAACTGGTCGCAGGCGATGCGCTCCCGGGCTATCTCGACGGCGCGACGATCCTCACGGATGACTTCGCCCCGGTCGACCAGCTCCTCAATCGCGGCTGATACCTCGGCTCAGCCATTTCGGTGTCAGCCCGCCAGCGATCGATCCAGCGCGGCCACGACCTCGCCAGGATTTGCCTGGCGTCCGTGCTCGGCCTTCGACCACACGAGTTCGCCGTCGAGCTCGACGTCGAAGACTCCCCTGGTGCCGGTGATCAAGGTGAGCGACTCGATGGCGTGCTGATGAGCGCTGAGGAGTTCCTGGGTCACGCGCACGGCGTGGGCTGAATAGTCTCAAGGAACGCAGTAGGTGATGGAGATCTTCATCGGTCCAGCATGCCCGTTCGCCGCGAAACCATCCAGCGGCAAGTGGTGACGGGTTCGTGTGGTGTCAGCTCGCAGGCGCGGTCGGCCAGTGACGAACGACCTCGCGCTGCGGATCGGTCTGCGGCGACTCCATCGCTCGGAGGTACGGAGAGTGCGATCGGAGGTGGGTGATCTGCTCGAGTGCGCCGTCGGGTGACGCGCCCCGATCTCGCAACCAGCATCCGGCGACGGTGCCGGTACGACCGTGGCCGCCCCAGCAGTGGAGGTAGACCGGCCGGCCCGCATCGATCGAGGCCGACACCGTCTCGAGAATGCGCTGGTAGCTCCGCACGCTCACCGTGCCGTAGTCGGGGATCGGGAAGCGATGGAACTCGACGGCGATCCCGCGTGCTGTGGCCAGCTCGGCGACCGGGACGTCGTACGGGGCGAACGAATCGCCTTGGTCATTGGTCTCGCCCGGCTCCATCAGCGACACGAAGGTGCGGATGCCGACGTCGAGCAGTGTCTCGAGCCGTCGGTCCAGTTCTTCCGCTGACCGGGAGCCGGGGAAGGGTCCGCCGAGGAGTGCACCGGGTTCGATCCACCAGTGACGTTCGCTCGGGATCTCCACGTTCGTACGGTACCGCGCGCCGATTCGCTCACCGAGTGGGGTCGCCGGGTGTCGCAGATCGCTCGATGTGGCGCGAGTCACCTCGGCATGTTTCGAGCGCATGAACGCGAGCGTTGGAAGCGGCGAACGCGCTCCGTAGCATTGCATGGCCGTGATCGGAGGTTTCCGAGCACGGTACGAAGATCAAGTCAACCGACGTCCAGCCAGGCCACCCGCAAAGATCGGGAACGGAACCAGCCGGCACAACAGAGTTTCTCAGCTCCGTGTGCACGTTCGCTTTTTTGCGTGTCACGGAGCTTTTACGTGGAGAGCCCCAGGAACGCCCGGGGCTTGGACAACGAGAAGGACCGCCAAATGGCACAACAAGCGATCGTCGGCGAGAAGGTCGGCATGACGCAGAAGTGGGTCGACGACAAGGTCGTTCCCGTCACTGTGGTCAGGGTCGATCCGATGCGCATCGTGCAGATCAAGACCACCGAGAAAGATGGCTACACGGCCATCCAGGTCACCTACGGCAGCAAGGACGCGAAGAAGCTGAACCAGCCTGAGGCCGGTCACTTCGCCAAGTCCGGCGTCGCCCCCGGCAAGCGCCTGGTCGAGCTCCGGCTCGACTCGGTCGACGGCCTCGAAGTGGGCCAGGAGCTCACCGTCGAGCAGATCGCCGCCGGCTCCAAGGTCGACGTCACGGGCACCAGCCGCGGTAAGGGCTTCGCCGGCACGATGAAGCGTCACAACTTCGCTGGTGGCCCGGCATCCCACGGTGCCCACAAGGTGCACCGCAAGCCGGGCGCCATCGGCCAGTGCGCCTTCCCCGCCCGTGTTTTCAAGGGCATGAAGATGGCTGGTCACATGGGCCACGAGCAGGTCACCACGCAGAACCTCGAGGTCGTCGAATCCGATGTCGAGCGCAACGTGCTGCTCATCAAGGGCGCCGTCCCCGGTCCCGCCGGCGGTGTCGTCACCGTCCGCAACGCCGTCAAGCTCGCTGGAAAGGGCGCCTGATCATGGCTGAACTCACGCTCAAGAACGCCGCCGGCAAGGATGCCGGCAAGGTCGAACTCGACGCTGGCGTCTTCGGCCTCGAGCCGAACGTCGCGGTGATGCACCAGGTGGTCACCGCACAGCTCGCCGCACGTCGTGCCGGCACCCAGAGCACCAAGACCAGTTCCGAGGTCCGTGGTGGCGGTCGCAAGCCGTACGGCCAGAAGGGCACCGGCAACGCTCGCCAGGGCTCGATCCGGGCGCCCCACTTCACCGGAGGCGGCATCGCCCTCGGCCCGAAGCCCCGGAGCTACGTGCAGAAGACCCCGAAGAAGATGGTCAAGCTCGCCACTCGTTCGGCGCTGTCCGATCGGGCCGCCGAAGGCAAGGTCGTCGTCGTCGAGTCATGGGACTTCGACACGCCGAAGACCAAGGCCGCCAAGTCCGCCCTCGAGGCGCTCGGCCTCAGTGGCAACGTCCTCGTGGTGCTCACGTCCGATGACGTCAACGCTCTGCGCAGCTTCCGCAACCTGTCCAACGTGCAGGTCATCGACGCCGCTGAGCTGAACGCGTACGACGTGCTCTGCTCCGACGTGGTCGTGTTCACCAAGGCATCGCTCCCCGCCGCCGAGGGCCCCACGGCCGCTCAGCGTGTCGAGACCGCCGTGGCCGTCGAGGAAGCCACCGAGCGCCTCGAAGCTGCGGGCGACTCCGATGACGACGGCGTGTCCGATGCGGTCGACGCATCGCCGCATGGCGCCGGCAGCCACGCCCCGCTCGACGACCCGGCGGAGATGCCCGAGGGCTACCCGATCAAGGGCAACGCCGACTCGATGCTGTATCACCTGCCCGAGACGTCGTTCTACAACCGCACGGTCGCCGAGGTCTGGTTCGACACCGAGGAGTCTGCGAAGGCCGCCGGGTTCACCCGCCCCGCCTCCCAGCTCAAGAAGGAAGCCGAGGCCGCTGCAGCCGAAGCCGCTGAAGAAGGAGAGGACGCCTGATGAAGGACCCTCGCGACATCATCATTGCGCCGATCGTCTCGGAGAAGAGCTACGAGCTCATCGAGTCCGGCGTTTACACGTTCCAGGTGCACACCTCGGCCAGCAAGCCCGAGATTCGTGACGCAGTGGAGTCGATCTGGGGCGTCGAAGTCGCCAAGGTCAACACGCTCAACCGGCCTGGCAAGAAGAAGCGCACCCGAGGCACGAACCGTGCGGGCTCCACGCCTGCCACGAAGCGCGCCATCGTGACCCTGGCAGCGGGCGACATTCCGCTGTTCGAGAACTGAGGCAGGCAGTCATGGCCATTCGTTCACGCAAGCCCACCAGCCCCGGACGTCGCTTCCAGACGAGCCACGACTTCGGTGAGGTCACCAAGACCACTCCCGAGAAGTCCCTGCTCGCGAAGAAGTCGAAGACCGGCGGCCGCAACGCCTACGGGCGCAAGACCAGCCGCCACCGCGGTGGCGGTCACAAGCAGCAGTACCGCATCATCGACTTCAAGCGCACCAAGGACGACATCGTCGCCAAGGTCGCCGCGATCGAGTACGACCCGAACCGCACCTGCCGGATCGCGTTGCTCCACTACCTCGATGGTGAGAAGGCCTACATCCTGGCCCCGAAGAACTTGAACGTGGGCGACCGCATCACGTCGGGTCAGGGCTCGGACATCAAGCCGGGCAACGCGATGGAGCTCCGCTACATCCCGGTCGGTACCACCGTTCACAACGTCGAGC
>JBGCFW010000019.1:0-11842 GCA_045107155.1 Ilumatobacter sp.
ACGACGTTCGTCGAGCGGCACCTGATGGGCGACGTCGTCACGACCTCGGTCGGGGTGGTGGTTGCGTCGATCGCAGCGATCGCATTCGGGCTGAACGAGTGGTGGGCGTGGTACCTGATCGGCTCGCTCTTGGTGATGGGCCTCGTTCGCGGCTCGGCGATTCGGCCGCTCCGTGCCGGTCGTCGAACAGCAGCGGTGGCGCGGATCGCCCTCGGGTCGTGGGGCATCGCACTGGCTGTGGTGGTGGTGGCTCCCTCCTTTCTCCCGGTACTCGCGATCACGATCGCGATCCCTCCGGTGGTCGCTGCGCTGCAGCTCGAGCGACGTGCGGTGGCGGTGACGGCGGGGTGCATGGTGCTGGTGACCCTCGTGGTCGGATCGATCGGGATGTGGACGAGCGGCGTCGACCTCGAAGAGGAGATCGGCGAGTCGTGGCGCAATCTGTTCGTCGTGCTCTACCTGGCAGGCCAGTTCGTGCCGCTCGTGCAGTTGGTGTGGCAGACCAGCGACCTCCAGCGCACGGCGTTGGATCGTGAGCGAACGCTCAACGCCGAATTGCGTCGGTCCGACGACCGATTGCGTGCGTCGCGTTCTCGGCTCGTGGAGTCGGCCGACCAGGAGCGACGTCGCTTGGAACGCGATCTGCACGATGGTGCGCAGCAGGCGTTCGTCTCGACCCTTCTGCAGATGCGGATCGCCGCGAGAGCAGCCGAGCGTGGTCGTGCGATCGACAGCGCCGACGTCGACGCGTTGGCCGACGATCTCGAAACAGGCATCGATCAGCTCCGCTCGCTCGCACACGGGATCTTCCCCCCGCTGCTCGAAGCGCGCGGTGTGTTCGAGGCGGTGAGGTCCCTTGCGACCACGACGGGATTACGCGTCGAGGTGACCGGTGCCGACCCCGGCCGGATGACCCCATCGCACGAGGTCGCGTTCTACCTCGGAGTGAGCGAGGCACTGCAGAACATCACGAAACACGCTGGAACGGGTGTCGCGGTGATCGTGAAGTTCGACGTCGAGACCGACGCCGAGCACGAGTGGCTGACCGTGTCGGTGGTCGATGATGGCGTCGGCGCCGAGCCCGACGAACTCCTCGCCGGTCGAGTGGGCGTGAATCTCGCCGACCGCCTGGGCGCGGTCGGTGGAACGGTCGACTTCGATGCGTCACCAGGTGCTGGCTGCTCCGTGGAGATGACCGCACCGATCGTTCGGCGTTCGGACGTCGTGAGCGCGGCGGGGCCTCCACAGTCGGTGGCGGGTGCGACGTGACACTGCGGGTCGTGGTCGCCGACGACAGCGTGCTCGTTCGCCGCGGCGTCGTCGCGCTCGCCGAGCTGGAGGACGATGTCGAGGTGATCGGCCAGGCCGACGACGAACCCCAGCTCCACCAGCTGGTGTCCGAGCTGTCGCCCGACGTCGTGGTGACCGACATCCGGATGCCGCCGACGAACACGACCGAGGGGGTCGATGCCGCACTCCGCATTCGGCGCGAGCATCCGACCGTGGGTGTGGTGGTGCTGAGTCAGCACGCTGACCCCGGGTACGTGTCGCTGCTGTTTCGAGAGGGGATGGACGGCCTCGCCTACCTGCTCAAGGAACGGGTGGGCGACGGCGACCAGCTCGGTGCAGCGATGCGATCGGTCGTGACGGGCGGGACCGTCGTCGACCCGAAGCTCGTGCACCTCCTCGCATCCGACGGACCGGGCGGGCTCTCCTCACTCACGCCGCGTGAGACCGATGTGTTGGCGTCGATGGCCGAGGGCTTGAACAACGCGGCGATCGCCGAGCGGTTGGTGCTGTCGGAGAAGGCCGTGTCGAAGCACATCGGCAACATCTTCTCGAAGCTCGGGCTGACTGGATCCGACGGCGCACACCACCGGGTCAAAGCTGTCCTGCAGTGGCTGGAGTCGCGCTGACAGGACCCAGCGAAGGCCTGTTCGGACCGCTCGACCCGGCTCGTCGTTCGAGCTCGAGGACCCGAACGCGCCGTTGACGGTGCGTTCGTATGGTCACGACCATGAACGCGCAACTGGGAGGAACCGGAACGAGCGGCCAGGCGATCTGGCAGCGTGAGATCGAGAGCGATCGGATCGCCAACCGATGGCGCAAGTTCCTGCTGTTCTTCGTTGCGCCCACAGCAGCTGTTCTGGTGATCGGTCTGCTCGTCGGTGGCGTGGGCGCGTTCCTCGGGTTGGGGATCCTGCTCGGTCTCTTCGGGCTGCTCCTCTGGGGGCTCGTGTTCTTCAAGAACCTGGGCGCGAAGCAGAACGCGACGATCGAGCGGCACGGAAACGAGTTGGTCTGCGGCCGACGTCGCATCGACCTGACGCGGGTCGAGTCGTGGACGACCCAGACCGCCGACGTCGACTGGGGGGTGTCGAGCCAGATCCTGTTCGGGAACCCGATGGCCGGCAACGCCATCACGGCTCGCCTCGTGTTCCGTCTGGCCGAGCTGGACGAGCACGGCCATCGCGGCGTGCGACCTGACGGCGGAGCGGCCTACGAGTTGGTCGGGCTGGCGTGGGCCGAGATGCCGGCCGATCATCTCGATCGGTTGCGCCAGGCGATCGCTCCGCACATCGGTGCTCCCCACGTGACCGCCGAGCAGCTCCGCATCTGACGAACCGCTCGCCGTGCTGTCCTCGCAGGCACAGCTTCGAGGGCGTCCGATCGGATGACCGTCACCGGTGCACGCGAAGCTCGTTCTTCGCCGCCTCGGAACGGCGGGGGATCGGAGAGTTCGTGTACACCGAGATCGACTACCGCGAAGACGGCCATGTCGGGACGATCACCATCGATCGGCCCGAGGCACGCAACGCGCTCACGCACACCACCTATGCCGAGCTCGCCGACGCGGTGGAACGGACGACGGCGCGCTGTCTGATCATCACCGGTACCGACCCCGCGTTCTGCTCGGGCGACGACGTCAAACAGGTGATGCTCGCCGAAGGAACGAAGAACCGATCGAGCACGCCGCGCACACCACGACTCACACCGGCGGCAGGCGTGCTGCTCCGCACTGACGTTCCGGTCGTCGCCGCCGTCAACGGTGCAGCCGTCGGGTGGGGCATGGAGTTGGCGTTGATGGCCGACATCCGGGTGGCATCGGATCGTGCCCGATTCGGCGAGCTGTTCGTGAAGCGCGGGCTGTGCTGCGATGTCGCGGGACTGTCTCGCCTCGTGCAACTGATCGGACGCGAGCGAACGGCGGAGCTGCTGTTCACCGGTCGGTTGATCGACGCCGCCGACGCCGAGCGCATCGGGCTGGTGTCGCGCGTGGTCGGCCACGAGGATCTACTGGCCGAAGCCGGTGAGGTCGCGGCAGCGATCGCATCGAATCCGCCGCTGGCGGTGCGGGCGTTGAAGGCAGGGCTTCGGCGGGCGCTCGACCCTGACTGGGACGAGCTCGGGCGGTGGGTGTCGTCAACGTTGTCCGACCTGTTCGCCACCGAGGACCACCGCGAGGGTGTCACAGCCTTCTTGGAGAAGCGAGATCCGAACTACGTCGGACGCTGAGCCGCGTTGCCGGCGTCATTCGACAGATGACAAGAGCCGCTTCACCTCGGCGATGGTCTCGAGTTCGACGTGCCGGTCAGCACCGCACGGCGTGAGGTTGAGGGTGCGGGCACCCGCCAAGACGTACGGGGCGAGGAAGTCGGCGATCTGCTCGGCGGATCCCATCGGCGTGTACTTCTCGAACGCTGCGAAGGGCAGCTTGTAGAAGTTCTCCATGCCCGCGGCCACGTGCTGTCGCGCATCGGCGACGTCGCCGCCCACGCCGACCCACACCTGCAGGCCGTGGTTCCACATGACATCGCGGTCGGCACCGAGGTGTTCGGCACGCTGGACGCCCTCAGCGAAGCGACGGCTCGAGCACCACGCCGCGAGCCATCCGTCGCCGAGTCGACCGGCGCGCTCCACGGCGGCGTCGCTGCGACCGCCGACGAGGAACGGCACGCGCGGTCTCGGTGCTGGCTTGATCAAGGCGTCGGTGAGCGTGAGGAAGTCGTCGTCCACGCTGACCGTCTCGCCGTCGAGGACGCGGCGGACGACGTCGAGGCAGGAATCGGTGCGACGCCCTCGGCTCGCCGGATCGACGCCGCACACTTCGATCTCGTGGCGGTCTTCGCCGCCGACGCCGACACCGACGGTCAGGCGTCCGGGTGCGGCTTGTGCGAGGGACGCGATCTGGCGGGCGGCGACCATCGGATGGCGGAGTGCGAGGAGGAACACTCCGACGTGCAGGTCGAGGCGCGGTTCGAGGCCGCTCATCGCGGCGAGCATGACGAGGCCGTCCATGCCACTGCCGTCGATGAAGCTGACGTGATCGGCGGTGAAGAGGTGGTCGATGCCGAGGTCGGCGATCTGCGCGAGTCGGGCGCGCTGTTCGTCGTGCGGGAGGTCCCACAGATCCCACGGGGTGCTGACGCCGACGCTCGGTTCCACCTCGCCAGTCTCCCGCAGTCGCACCGGAGTCCAGCTCTTTCTCACGCCTTTTTCACGTGCGAGATCGATGGTGAGTGCATCAACCCACTCACCGAGGAGCACGACATGACTACGAACCGCATCTACGCAGGAATCGCCGCAGCGACCGCCACCATCGCGCTCGCCGGAGGGGCCTTCCTGGCAGCCGGCGGAAACGATGACGCCAGCGGAGCGACCGCTCCGCAGCCCGCAACCACAGCGCAGTCGATCACCGCTCTGGCCCGGGACACCTCGAACAACCCGCTCTCGGGCGTCGCTGTCCGGTTGGTCGACTCCTCCAATGCCACCGTGGCGAGCGGAACGACCACGTCGACCGGACAGGTCAGCCTCAGCTTCACGCCGAGCGCCGGGACGTACCTCGTCATCGCCGACGAGCCCGCCGGCTACCTCTCACGAGACGACAAGGACGGTGGTGCCAGCAGCGTGACCGGCCCCAATTGCAGCAACGTCTACCTCTGCATCTCGCTCACCGCCACCGACATGATCGATGCAGCGGGCAACACGAGCGTGTCCGTCGAACTGACTCACGTCCGCCCGGAGCAGGTCGCCGAGCTCGACGACCTCTGGTTCGAGATGACGCCACCTGCGGCCATCGTCGAGGAGGAGACGTCGATCGCCGTCGGCGAAGTCACGCCTGACGTCTTGATCGGCGACCCGAGTGACGAGTTGATCGGCGAGCTGGACGACGACGCTGCCGGATCACTCGACGACTCGATGCTCGATGACATCGAGGACGTCGCCATCCCGGCGCCCGGGTTGCAGCAGATCTGCGCAAACGTGCAACACCAGCCGGTGGTCGAGCAGAACGCAGCGTCCGGCATCTGGGTGCGCGGCGAGGTGTACGGGCTCGACGGCGGCTGGATCTGGGTCGAGGGACCGACGATCAACGGCGGCGAGCCGCTGCAGATTCCGCTCACGAACGGAGCATTCGACGCACCGCTGGGTATCAACCAGTTCGGCGATCACGAACTGGACCGCTTCGAACTCTCGAGCGACGACCCGACGATCGACCCCGTCGATCTGCTGCCGACGCTCGAGATGGGACCCGGCAACACCTTCCCGGTCGGTCCCGACGAGGGCTCGGTCTTCGACACCGAGTGCTTCGAATTCGAGCCGCCGGTCGACACCGACTCGAATCAGGCCGACCCTTTCGAGGACACCAACACCGAGGACACCAGCACCGAGGACGCCAACGCACAGGAGGTCTCGATCGAGGAGGCAACGACCACAGTCGACGCCTTCCTCGACGGCTTCGTCGAGGCGCATCGCAACACCGACTCGTCGAGCCTGTACGGCACCCTGCACCCGAGTGTGCCGCTGGCGTTCGGCGAGGACGTCTGCGCCGAGTACGTGACCCGGACCACAGGATCGATCGCCGACGCCAGCACGACCTCGGTCGGACTTCCGGCGGTGCTCGAGATGAACACGCCGGGTGGCACGATCACGTTCCCCGAGGCCATCCCCTTCACCGTCGACTTCACGCTGGTGGACGGCAGCACCATCACCAACGATGCGCACCTCGCATTCCACGACGGCGAGCCGGCTTGGCTGACGATGTGCGGTGTCGAGAACTGATCAGTCGTCGTCGAACCAGCGGCGCTCGACATCGTCCGCAGCCGAGGAATCGCCGCCGGCCCGATGCAGTTCGACGAGACGGTCGTAGTGCCGCCGTTGCCAAGGCTCGGCAGCGATCAGCGCCTCCAACGCATCGATGCGTTGGAGGCGCTCTGCGTTGTCCGGCAAGGTGGACGCTGCCGAGACGACAAGACGTTCGACCCGCGGCGACCACTCCTGCGCCCATTCTGCGCCCACGACGGTCGGTGCGAGACCGACACGGAGCTCGCCGAACGCCACAGCCGGATCGACGCTCACCAGGTCATCCAGTCGGTCCAGGTCGAGCACACCGTCGAGAACGATGATGTCGTCGGCGGCGGTGAGGAAGCGGGAGGGTTCGCCAGGCGGCCGGTCCGGTTCGAGCACACGCCGGATCTCGCTCAACGCAGTTCGCAACAGCGTGCGACCCTTCTCGGGGTCGCGGCCAGGCCACACCGCCTCCATGATCTGCTCGCGCCGGCCGCCTGCACTCCCGTACGAGGCCAGCACGGTGAGCACTTCGAGCGCCTTCTTCGACTTCCAGTCGCTCCGCCGAACGGTCCGGCCATCGCAGATCGCCCGGTGCTCGCCAATGACGCATACCTCGAGCGCAACTCCGTGGCCGGGTGACTCCTCGGTGTCCAGCACCAGCGAAGAGAGCCGTTCGATCGATGCGTACCCGCGTGTCCTGAGGTCGCGGAGTCGCCGCTGATCGCGCTCGTGTTGCCCGGCATCGCCCGACCCGCGACTCCCCCGCTCGCGAATGATGGCGCCGTGGACGCGAGCGAGTTGATGTCGTGGACCGAGTCGTCGCTCGAGCTCGTCGGCGGTCTGCAGCGCTGCGTCGTGCTGGTCGCTGCGCAGCAGGCTCCATGCACGCACCGCAGCCGCGGCCACGAACGGTTCTCCGCCACCGTCGACTGCTCGGCGATACGACTCGGC
Source organism: Ilumatobacter sp. (assembly GCA_045107155.1). GTDB lineage: Bacteria > Actinomycetota > Acidimicrobiia > Acidimicrobiales > Ilumatobacteraceae > Ilumatobacter_A. The sequence continues at coordinate 7,021 of JBGCFW010000019.1, forward strand.
AGCGTGCTCGAGGCCCGCAGCGGTGTCTCCCCGTACGAGCGCCGTCAGGGCTGCTGCCGCGTAGGTGTACGGGTCGTCCTCGTCGGTCAGGTCGATCGCCGGTGTCGGCACGCCGTCGGCGACATCGATCTGCGTCTGCAACCACCGCGTCGCTGGATCCGGCACGACTCCGCCCAACGCGGAACGGGCGCCGAGCAGGTCGTCGAGCAGCCAGCGCGTCGAGGCGAGGGCCGCCGCGATGGGTGCGGATCCGACCGTGTCGTCGCGGACCGAGCGCAGTGCCGACTCGAAGGCGCCGGCGGCCGCAGCCAGTTCGCCGCGGTGTGCCTCGACCGAGCCGAGCGCGAAGAGCGCTTCGCGTCGCGAGCGTGGGCTGTCCGCGATCTCGACGCGGGCTTGTGCGGCAGCGAGGGCTGCGTCGATGTCGACGGTCGCCTGACCGGCGGCGAGCACGGGAGGGAACCGTCGGCGAAGTTCCGATGGGAGCCGGTACAGCCAGTTCAGCGCGCGCTCGACACCGATCGCGGAGAGGTGGTCGGCGAGCACGTCGGCGGCGAGGTCGGGGGCGCCGGCGTCGATCAGGAGGTCGATCGACGTCGTGGGGTCATCGTCGGCGAGCAGTCGTCCTGCGGCGATACGCAACCGAGCGAGGCGCTCGGGGTCCATGTGCGAGGAGTGCGCAGCGGCCGCGGTATCGGCCATCCGGATGTAGCCGTCGTGGTCGGTGAGCAACGGTGTGCTCGCGACGAGGTCGACGAGGGTGCCAGCGTCCACACCGAGGTTCATCTGCGTGAGGAGTTCGGCGGTCGCGTACGGCAATGCCGCGACCGCGTCGACGATGTCGGTCGCTGGAGGACCCGCATCATTGAGCTTTGCCAACAGTGTGTCGACGTGCTCAGCGGGGTCTCCGGTCGGCGCATGCGCGCCGGACGCCACGCCTTGCACCCATCCGCCGAGTTGCCGATGCCATCGGTCGGCGTCGGCCGCGTTCGCTCCGTGATGCTCGAACAGCGAACGGGATTCATCGGCGTCGAATGCGAGATCGGTGGCGTCGAGGATGCACGCGTTCGGTGCCGAGACCAGTCCGATCAGGCCGGCCGGGCGCGCCGAGGTGGCGATCACGAATCGACTGGTCGGCGGCATCAGCTCGACGCACTCAGCGATCACGCGGTCGATGTCGCCATCTGACGCGAGGTGGTAGTCGTCGATCACCACGGTGAGCGGGCCGGCCTCGAACATGTCGAGCAGTCGGTCGGCGAGATCGATCACCCGCACCGACGTGGAGGACTCCGCGCCGAGCGAGTCGGCGATCATGTCGACCACGTCGCGGGCGGTGTCGTAGGCGTGAGCGAGCCGGCACCATGCAATGGCCACCCCATGCGCGTGCTCGTCAGCTGCGGCGATCTGCGCGGCAGCGGTCGTGCAGCCGCTGCCGGTCGGCGCGACGAGGGCGACCACGGGGCTGGCGCCGGCGGCGTCGATCAGCCGGTGCCGCGGCAGGAGTCGACCGATCCGTGGCGGCCTGGTGAGCAACCGCGGACGTCCTCCCACCGCCAGGAAACTACTGGACTGATCGACACGCACCGTCCTACCCGTCGACCACGTTCGGATTCCGCCGGACATCTCCGGAGAGCGGATCACAACCGCCGTCTAGTCTCGCTCGAGATGACGGCGGACGAACTTCGGGGGCGCCGGCTCGGCGGGTTCGAACTCACGGAGCCGCTGGGCGAGGGCTCATTCGGGTCGGTGTGGCGCGCTCGTCAGATTCGTCTCGATCGAGATGTCGCGGTCAAGGTGCTCGACCCACTGGTCGCGCGGGACCCGGTCGCGGCTCGGCGGTTCGAACGCGAGGGTCGAGCGGCTGCGTCGTTGGATCACCCATCGATCGTTCCGGTCTACGAGGCCGGCGACGACGACGGTCTGTACTACCTGGCGATGCGTCTCGTCGACGGCGAGACGTTGGCCGCTGCGATCGATCGCGAGGCACCGATGCTGGTCGAGCGAGTGGTCGCGGTGCTCACACCGATCGCAGCGGCTCTCGACGCGGCCCACGCCACCGGCTTGATCCATCGAGATGTGAAGCCGGCGAACATCTTGATCGAGGACGGTCGGCCGTACCTCGGCGACTTCGGGATCGCCGCGTCGGCGCGCGAGTTGGGGAGGTACACGACGGGCAGCATCGGCACCGCTGAGTACATGTCGCCCGAGCAGGCGCGTGGCGAGCCGGTCGACCATCGATCGGATCTGTACGCACTGGGGTGCGTCGCATATCACGCGCTCACTGGCCGCTCGCCGTTCGCCCGTCAAGACGTGGTGAGCACGCTGATGGCCCACTCCACCGATGAGCTTCCGTCGGTCGGCGACCAGCGCCTCGACGACTTCTTCACGCAGGCACTGGCCAAGGAGGCCGCCGGCCGCTTCGCCAGCGGCGCCGAGCTGATCGCCGCCATGAGCGGCAGCGCCTCGGCTGGCGAGCGACCCGCCTCACCGACTCCCGCCCGAAGCGGGCGACCTCGACGTTCGCTGATCGCGGCCGCTGCCTGTGTGGTCGTTCTGGTCATCGGTGCACTCGCATTCGCTCGCCGCGCCGACGCTCCGTCGGCGGCGACGACGACAGCGATCACGAACGACAGCACGCCCTCGGTCGATGAGGAAGCTGAGGATTCGGTGGCGACTGCTGCGCCCGAGCCGTCGACGGTCGTACCGTCCACCCAGGTCGCAGCAGACGGCGTTCCCGTGTCATCCGAGGTGCCTGCCGCCGCCTCGGCGCTCCGGCGTGGCGGCAGTGTCGCCGTGGGAACCACGCTCGATCTCTCGAATCCGAATCCGCATGCCAGTCGAGATGCGGCCAAGATCCTCGCCGAGTGGACGCTGCCGGTGATGTATCGCATCGATGCACAGCTCGACCCCGAACCGAGCTTGGCGACCGGGCCGCCGAGGGCCGACCCCGACGACCCGCTGGTGTTGACGTGGTCGATTCGTGACGACCGTTCGTGGGAGGACGGCACACCGGTCACGACCGCCGACATCGTGGCCACCCACGAATACCTGGTCGCGGCCGACACCAGCGCGGTGAGCACCTCGCTCTATGACAGCGTTGCGACCGTCACCGCACTCGACGCGACCACCGTGCAACTGCAGCTCAGCGAACCCAATGGCGCTGCGTACCTGCTGTTCTCGACGATCCATCCGATCATCAAGAACGCGGCGTGGCGGGAGCACCTCGGGCGTGGGGAGACGGCCGCGACCTTCCTGGTTGACGGCGTCGACTTTGCTGCCGGCCCGTACCAACTCGCGGCGCGACAGAATCCCGGCGAGATCGCGCTGGCACGCAATCCGGGCTGGACGGGCGACGAAGTCGCGCTCGATCGTGTGGACTTCGCCTTCTACCCCGATTCAGCAGCACTCGTGGAGGCGCAGCAGTCGGGGCAGGTCGACGTCATCTGGGTCGACGACGTGGATCGCACCGAAGTGCGCGACGCCGAAGCGCTCGCCGACACGACCGTGCTGACCGATGCATCCGACATCGCGGTGCAGCTCAGCATGAACCTGCGGTCGGAGCCGCTGATGGACCCGCTCGTACGCCGCGCGATTCTCCACGCGATCGATCGGGCAGCCGTTGCGGACACTGCGGTCGGGCGGAAGACCGGAACGAACGTAGAGCCGTGGAACAGCCTGGTGTTCGCGCCCGATCAGCGGGGCAACGATCAGCCGTTCGCCGACATCTTCGACGTGGATGAAGCCAATCGACTGCTCGACGAGGCCGGGTGGCTGCGTCCGGACGAGACCGTCTTCCGGCGCAAGGACGGGCAGGATCTCGCGCTCACGATCGTCCTGCTGTCGGATTCGGACAGCATCAACACCGCGATCGCGATCGAGGAGGCGCTGCAGGGGATCGGGATCGACATCACCGGCACGCCCGCGTCATCGGAGTTCACCAGCGAACGAATGAACGCAGGGGCGTTCGACCTCCTGCTGCAGTTTCGCGTCTTCAACAACGATCCGGTTGCGACTGCGCTGTCGTTCGCGACCGATGCATGTCCGGTCAGCATCGAAGGGTGTTCCGGGGACGGCGTCAACTTCGGGGCGTTCAGCAGTGCGGAGGTCGATGCCGTGTTCGACCAGGTCGATCGCATCAACGACCCGTTGGAACGTCGCAACGCATACGCGGAGATCGACCGGCTGCTGCTCGATGCGGTGCCGGCCGTTCCGCTCTACGTCGAGCCCGCGTTCTCGGCGCATCGCGACGACATCGCCGGGATCGTGATGGCTCCGAACGTCGGTCCGATGTCGAGCCTCGATGACTGGGGATTCCTCGCCGACAGCTGAGCGACGGGCCGGACCACCGAGCCCGCGTGGATCGTGGGCGGCGAGGTCACTACCGTTTTCGTCCGTGCAGGACATCGTCTTCGACAACGTCACCAAGACGTGGCCGGACGCGCCGACTGCTGTGGATCACCTCGACCTGTCGATCCGCGCCGGAGAGTTCGTGGGCCTTGTCGGGCCGTCGGGCTGTGGCAAGACGACGGTGCTGCGAATCCTGTGTGGGTTGGAGCTGCCGACGTCGGGTCGGGTGCGTCTCGGCCCGCGGGACATCACCGACGACCCGTCGCGCACTCGACACTTCGGATTGGTGACGCAACAGAACCAGTTGCTCAGCCACCTGTCAGCCGGTCGCAACATATCGTTCCCACTGGAGCTCCGACAGGACGACGTGACGGTGGGCGACATCGATCGTCGACTTTCGCGAGAGGCCTCGCGACTCGGATTGGAAGGCCTGCGCGACCACCATCCGGAGAAGCTGTCAGAAGGACAACGTCGA
>JBGCFW010000190.1:0-40350 GCA_045107155.1 Ilumatobacter sp.
GCATGCGATGCCTCGAGCTCTTCGACGGCATCGAGATTCGCCGCGATGTCGTCACGAATCGCTGTGTGCGGGCAGCATCCGGTCTGCACGGCGACGATCCGATCGGCGGGGAGCACCGCCGCTTCACGCAACGCGTCGGCATCCTCCGAGGTGAAGATGTCGTTGGTCACCACTGCGACCGACCACTCGTCGCGCAGCAGCGCGCACAACGATCCGACGAGAGTCGTCTTACCGGAGCCGACCGGTCCGCCAATCCCGACACGCAGCGCGCGTCGACCCTCGGTCGGAAGATCGTCGACGTGCCCGTGTGGGTCGTCGTGGGGAATGTCATGCGGGGCCATCGAGCTCGTTTCTCAGGCGACGAAGAGTCGGCTGTCTGATGCGGCGTGCTGCTCGCCGAGGATCTCGGTCAGCGTGCCACCGATCGCAGGGAGTTGGGCGACCGGCGACGTGATCCATCGCTCGACACCGTCGTGCGGATCGGCGAGGAGACGATCGGTCTCGCTCGCGACGTCGGCCTGTAGCGCCGCGACCGACATGGGGTCGAGACCGAGGAGGCGGACACCGGCCGTCGCAACAGCCGCCGAAAGGTGGTGCATGGACAGTGCTGCGGCATCTCTCGGCGTGCCGCCGGCCGCGGCGACGAGCGCCCCCAGGACCAGCGGCTGATGCGGGCCGCCCTCGATCGTTCCGAGACGATCGAGGATCGGCGTCGCCCACACTGCGCGGCCAGCTCGATGCATCTGCCGCCCGAAACGTCGGCTCGCCAATCGAAGCGCTGGCGCCATGATTCGCGCCGAGTACTCGACATCCAGGTCGTCGAGCGCCCCCATCTCGGTGGCCGGGGCGATCGACGCCGTGGCGGCAGCGAACGCCGCATCCACGACACCGGTGGTCGCGAGTCGCCCGCGGAGATATCGCTCCAACGTCGCGTCGTCGCGGACGTCACCCACCTGCACCGCGGCTTCCACCCCTGCCGAGTTCGTGTGTCCGCCGGCCGGGAACCGTCCGTCGACCAACAGCATCAACCCCGAGTTCACGCCCCCACCACACCCATCACTTTCGTTTGCGTCCGCTTCCCGGCCCCGCATCCGGGCAAGAAATTCGACGCAAACGCAACGGCGCGCGACGAGGTTCGGCCCACCTCGTTTGTGTCTGATTTCCGGCCCCACGTCTGGGCGCCGAACCGGACGCAGGCGGATGGAAACGGGGCCGCGGGAGAGTGGGGCATCGGTCAGTAGAGGAAGTAGCGCTGCGCCATCGGGAGCGACTCGGCGGGATCCTCGGTGATCAGCTCGCCATCGATGTGCACGGCGAAGGTGTCGGCATCGATCTGGATGTCCGGCATGGAATCGTTCATCACCATGTCGGACTTGGCGACCGAGCGCGTGTCGGCGACCGGCACGAACCGACGCTGCACGTTCAACCGATCGACAAGGCCATCGTCGAGCGCAGCCTGCGACACCCAGCTCACCGACAAGCCGGGCGCGACACCCGGAGCAGCGCCGAACATGGGACGCGGCAACTGCGGCTGTGGCGTGGGGATCGATGCATTGGCATCACCCATCTGCGCCCAGGCGATCATCCCGCCCTTCACCACGACGTGCGGCCGGACGCCGAAGAACGCCGGCTCGTACAGCACGAGGTCGGCCAGCTTGCCGACCTCGACCGAACCGACCTGGTCGGCCAACCCGTGAGCGAGCGCCGGACAGATGGTGTACTTCGCGACGTATCGGCGCGCACGCAGGTTGTCGGCCGATCCGTCCGCTTCGGCACCGATCGACAACGCCCCGCGCCGACGCTTCATCGTGTGCGCGGTCTGCCAGGTGCGGAGAACGACCTCGCCGATCCGGCCCATCGCCTGCGAGTCGGAACCGATCATCGAGATCGCTCCCATGTCGTGGAGGATGTCCTCTGCCGCGATCGTCGACGGACGAATGCGACTCTCGGCGAATGCGAGATCTTCGGGAACCGACGGGTTCAGGTGATGACACACCATCAACATGTCGAGGTGCTCCGCGACCGTGTTGACCGTGTGCGGTCGCGTGGGATTGGTCGACGACGGCAGCACGTTGGGATGCGATGCGACGGTCATGATGTCGGGCGCGTGGCCACCCCCGGCACCTTCGGTGTGGAACGTGTGAATCGATCGGCCGGCGATCGCGTCGAGGGTTGCGTCGACGTACCCGGCTTCGTTCAACGTGTCGGTGTGGATCGCCACCTGGACACCTGACGCGTCGGCGACGGTGAGACACGCATCGATCGCGGCGGGCGTGGTGCCCCAGTCCTCGTGCAACTTGAAGCCAGCCGCGCCGGAGCGGAGCTGCTCCCACATCGCCTCGGGATTGACGGTGTTGCCTTTGCCGAGCAGGGCCACGTTCACCGGCCAGTGATCGAGCGCCTCGTGCATCCTCTCGAGGTACCAGCTGCCCGTCACGGTCGTAGCTTTGGTCCCTTCGGCAGGACCGGTTCCGCCTCCCACGATCGTTGTGATGCCGGCGGTGAGGGCCTCGTCGAGCAGCGTCGGGGTGATCAGGTGCACATGGCAGTCGATGGCACCGGCGGTGAGGATCCGGCCGTTGCCGGCGAGCACCTCGGTCGACGGGCCGATCACGAGAGCCTCGTGAACGCCGTCCATCGTCTCGGGGTTGCCGGCTTTGCCGATCCCGACGATGCGACCGTCCTTCACACCAACGTCAGCCTTCACGACGCCCCAGTGGTCGAGCACGATCGCACCGGTGATCACGAGGTCGGGAGCCCCGTCGGCACTCGTCCTGGTCGATTGGCCCATCGATTCCCGGATGACCTTGCCGCCCCCGAACACCGCTTCGTCGCCGGCCTGCGCGCCGGCGGAGCGGTCCTCGGTGACTTCGATGAAGAGGTCGGTGTCGGCGAGACGCACGCGATCGCCCACGGTCGGTCCGTAGAGATTCCGGTAGCGAGACCGTTCGATGCGACTCATGACGCGACCCCACCGGTGTCGAGCGGCCCGGCCGTCTCGCCACGCAACCCGAGCACGACTCGCTCACCGACGAGCGGGACGAGATCGACGTCCGTCGCGATGCCCGGCTCGAAGCGGATCGCCGTGCCGGCGGGAACGTCGAGGCGCTGACCGCGAGCCGCGTCCCGGTCGAACGACAACGCCGGGTTCGCTTCGGCGAAGTGGAAGTGCGAGCCGATCTGAATCGGACGATCGCCCGCGTTCTCGACCCGCAGTGTCGTCACGGCACGCCCGACGTTGATCTCGATCGGATCGTCGGGGCCGACGAACTCACCCGGGATCACGAGTCGCCCCCGGCTGCGAGCGCGGGCTGTATCGGGTCGTGCAACGTCACGAGCTTCGTGCCGTCAGGGAACGTGGCCTCCACCTGGATGTCATGGATCATCTCGGCGATTCCTTCCATCACGTCGTCGCGAGTGAGCACGTGTCGACCGGCGTCCATCAGGTCGACGACGGTGCGACCGTCGCGAGCGGCTTCGAGTACCCAGTCGGTGAGGATCGCCACCGCCTCGGGATGGTTCAGCTTGAGGCCGCGTGCTTGGCGAGCGCGCGCCACATCGGCGGCGACGTGGATCAGGAGCCGTTCCTGTTCGTGTGGTGTGAGATGCATCGTGACGAGCCTGTCAGACGAGGTGGACCGGAGTCGGCGACGCCGTCATCGATCGAGCAGCGAGTGAGGGATGCCGGCGTGACAGCCGACGATGCCGTCGACCACCTGCGTGACGCCCATGTCGACGGCGACCGAGGCGAGCGAATACGCGTCGTCCATCGAGAAGCCTCCCTTGTCGACGAGCAGTTTGAGGGCTTGCTCGGCTGCCATCGCCATTGCATTGCCGAGCCCGTCGACGCCTTCTTCGACACCACCGGAGAAACCGTGCGTGTACCAGTGGGTGTCAGTGCGAAGCAGCGGCGCCTCGACCGGGAGGTCGTCGGCGACCGACAGGCGCAACGTGACGTCGAGCGAGGCCTCGATCGCCGTGCCGCAGATCTCGCCGTCACCTTGCGCGAAGTGTGGGTCGCCCACGTAGAAGCCCGCGCCTTCGTGGAACACCGGATAGTGGACGGTGGCTCCGGGCCCGAAGCGCCAGTTGTCGACGTTGCCGCCGAAGACCCCCGGCGGGATGCTGCTGACGCGACCACCTTCGGGCGCCACACCCATGACCCCGAGGTGCGGACGCACCGGAACCTGGACCGCTCGGCTGAACTGCTCACGGTTGGCCGGATCGGGTTCGGAGATGACACCCGGGAGGTCGTAGAGCTCCATCGCGGTGAAGTCGAACCCGAACATCGGTCGCGCCACCGTCGGGAAGCCTCCCGCCGGGTCCGGATCGACGAGTTCGTAGATGGTGATGCGTTCCTTGCCCATCTTCTCGTGGAACAGGCCCCAGTTCGCTGCGCAGTTCGATCCGTAGGGCATCCGGGGCGTCATCGAGAGGATCTCCACGCGCAGCGTGTCGCCGGGGACCGCTCCGCGCACAGCAATCGGCCCGGTCATGATGTGCACACCCGGTGCTCGGGTCTCGGGCGCGATCCCCTCCCAGATCGCCTTCACACCGTCATCCATGAGCAAGTCCGGCGCGTCGCCAGAGTGATGCGTGACCGCTTCGATCGTGAGCGTGTCACCCGGATCGACCGTGAGCACGTTCTCCTCGGCTGCGTCGAGATACCCCCAGAAGCAGGTGTCAGGCGTGGCGGTCAGGCGAGTCGTCTCGTCACTCATGATGGTCTGACCATAAGACCACCGCCGGGTGTCGGGCAATCCCCGCACCGTGAACAACGCGTTACACGGCTCCTGACGCTCGCTGGCTCGGGCAGACGGTTCGACCATCCGATGAGATCGCATGACGCAGACGTACGGAGTGCTCCCGTGGAGATCGGTCGCGTGGCTCGAACTACGGTCACGCGCACACTCGCCCGGAGGAGGCCGCCATGCCCACCATCGACTCGATCTCTCACGCGCTCGACGACGCCGTTGCCGCAGGACACACCGTGGGAGTGGTCGGCGTCGTGGCCGACCGCGACGGTGTGATCCACGAATCGGCCCATGGGCTCACCGAAATTGGCACCGACTCGCCGATGCAGGCCGACAGCGTGTTCCGCGCCTTCTCCATGACCAAGGCGATCGGCAGCGTCGCAGCGATGCAACTGGTCGAGCAGGGTCGCCTCGACCTCGACACACCGGTGGCCGAGCTCGTCGACGACTTCGGCACGATCCAGGTGCTCGACGGGTGGGACGGCGACACGCCTCGGCTGCGTCCTCCCGCGTCGCCCTGCACGACCCGACATCTGCTCACGCACACCTCAGGCATCGTCTATGACATCTGGAACGCTGAACAGACGAAGTACATGGCTGCCACCGAAGGCATCCCCACGCTGTCGGGCGCGATCGCATCGCTGCAGTCCTTCCCGATGACCTTCGACCCGGGCACACAGTGGGCCTACGGCCCTTCGACCGACTGGGTCGGACGGGTGGTCGAAGCCGTCAGCGGACAGTCGATCGATGCCTACGTCCAGGAGCACATCCTCGACCCGCTCGCGATGTCGTCGAGTGGATTCGAGCTGTCCGACCGCGCTGACCGCGCCGTGAGCAACCACGCGCACGGGCCCGACGGATTCACTCCCATGCCGGTCGATCTCCCGCCGACGCCAGAGTTCTACGGCATGGGCCATGCGATGCACACGACCGGCGGTGACTACCTCCGGTTCTGTCAGATGATCCTCGCCGGCGGCGAACTCGACGGTGCCCGTGTGCTGAAGACCGACACGGTCGCTTCGATGTCCACGAATGCGATCGGCGATCTCCGGATCACACCTCAGCCATCGTCGAACCCCGTGTTCGGCTGCGACATCGACCTGTTCCCGGGCGCCGACAAGACCTTCACGCTCGGGTTCATGCGGAACGAGGACGACATCGACGGCATGCGCCGCGCCGGGAGCCTGTCGTGGGCGGGCGTGATGAACACCCACTACTGGATCGATCCGACGACCGGCGTGGCCGGCGTGATCATGATGCAGCACCTGCCCTTCGTCGACGCAGCAGCGCTCGCGGCGTACGAGTCGTTCGAACGTGCGGTGTATTCGGCCGTCTGACGACCTCGGCTCGGCTGGCCCGACCGGAAAGTCAGCCCACGACGGCGTGCAGTTGGCGGCGAGCCTTCGACGCGCCGGTGTCGAGGAAGTCGCTCACCACCTCGGCCATCTCCTCGCCACGCGTGAAGAGGAAGAGGTGGCCCCCACCCTCGACGACGTGGAGCCGTCCGTCCGGAATCTGGTTCGCCATGATCCGCCCGTTCACCAACCGCACGATCGGGTCCTCGTCACCGGCGAGTACGAGCGTGCGATGCGGCAACGTGTGCAACCACGGCAAGCTCGTCCAACGCTGGATCGCCGAGAGCTGATACGCGTAACCGAGCTGGGTCGGCGGGCGAGCCGCCCGCTGCTTCGCATGCTCGTCGAGCAGCTGCGGATTCTCGCGGATCGCACCTCCGTACAACGTCGGCGCCACCCGCTTCAGGTAGGCGGGCGAGTAGTAACGGATCGGCGACATGAGGATGCCCAGCGCGAGCGGGCGACCGGGCACGCTCGTCACACCGGGCATCGTCGCGGTGAGGATCAGGCGCCGGACCATTTCGGGATGACGGTGAGCGACCTCCTGGGCCAATCCACCGCCCCAGCTCAGGCCCAACAGGTCGACCTGGTCGTGTCCGAGTTCGTCGATGAGTCCGGCGACGATGCCGGCCATCTTCCTCATCGAGTACGGGAAGGTGGGCGTGGGGCTACCGCCGACACCGGGCGCGTCGAACGCAATCGTTTCGCGATCCTGGAGGTGGCGGCGGAACGGTCCGAACAGGTCCCCGGTCGCACCGATGCCATTCACGAGCAGGAGCGGACGCCCCGCTCCGGCGTTCTCGACGGTGACGCGCAGCCGCTGCAGTCCGACCGAGACCGTCGACGACTTCGTTCGCACGGTCGAGTTGTTCGCCAGCACCATGTCAGCAGTCAAGCACGCAGCCCGGCGAGCAGTCGGGTCAGTGCAGGACGTACGAGCCCGGGGCCGACATGAGCGCGGGATGCTCGTCGCTCCCTGGTGCTGCAGGCGCGTTGACGGTGCGCCCGATGTGGTCGTCGAGCCAGATGCTCCAGTGCTCCCACCACGAGCCGCTGTGTTCGACGGCATCGGCTCGCCAGGCTTCCGCGGCGTCAGGGCACTCACGGTTGACGAAGTACTTGCCCTTCGGGTTCCCTGCCGGGTTGACGAGCGCTTGGATGTGGCCTTGTGACGACAGGACGAACTCGGTGTCACCGCCGAGGAGGTTCACCGTCTGGTAGCAGGCTTCCCAGGGCGTGATGTGATCGGTGACCGCACCGACGACGAAGCTCGGAACCTCGACCTCGCCGAGATCGATCGGGGTGTCCAGCACCTCGACGACGTCGGCCTGCGTCATGGCGTCGTCGATTGCGATGTTCATGAAGTCGGCATGGAGGCCCGCCGGCAGGTTCGTGGTGTCGCCGTTCCATGCCAGCACGTCGAACGCCGGCGGGTTCTTCCCCATCAGGTAGTTGTTCGCGACGTAGTTCCACACGAGGTCGTTCGGACGCAGCCAGGCGAAGATCTTGGCGAGGTCGGAACCCTTGAGCACGCCATCGCGCTGGCTGCGCCGGGTCGCTGCTTCCACCACGGGCCGCGAGATCATGGTGCCCATCGTCGAGGGCACCTCCCAGTCGATGACGGTGACCAGGAAGCTGGCCGAACGGATCCGGCGGTCGTCGATGGCGGCGAGGTGGCCGAGCAGCGCGGCCTGCGTGATACCACCCGCACACACGCCGAGCATGTTGACGTCCTTCGCGCCCGTGATCTCGCACGCGGCGTCGATGCCTTCGAGGATCGCTGCGCAGTAGGTGTCGAGGTTCCAGTCGCGGTGCTCGGGGCCGGGGTTGCGCCAGCTGATGGCGAACACCTGGTGGCCCTCGCCGATCAGATGCTCGAAGAGGCTGCGGCCCGGCGCGAGATCGAGGATGTAGTACTTGTTGATCTGCGGCGGCACGACGACCATCGGCCGCTGCCCGACCTTGGCCGTGGTCGGTGTGTACTGGATCAGCTCGAGGACCTCGTTGCGGTACACGACGTTGCCCGGCGTCGTGGCAACGGTCTCGCCAGGAGTGAATGGGCGGGAGTCGACCATCGAAGGCATTCCACCGTTGTGGCGGAGGTCGTGCATCGCGTGACGGGTGCCGTCGACGAGGCTGCGACCCTTCGTCCGCCACGCCTCCTTGAGGGCCGCGGGGTTGCCGAGCAGCGTGTTGGTCGGAGCGATGGCATCGGTGGCGAGATCGGCGAGGAACTCCGTGCGGAGGCGGGTCTTGTCGTCGACGTCGAGGTCGCCGACGAGTCCGTGCACCTGCTCGTCGAGGGCGAGATACGACTGGGCGAGCACTTTGAAGGCCGCGTTGTCGCGCCATGCGTTGTCAGCGAAGCGACGGTCTTTGTGGGCCGGAGCGACTTCTGAGGTGCCCACGAGGATCTTGGCCTCTTCGACCATGAAGTTGGCGGTGCGCTCGACGACCTTCTGCGGCTGTGACGCCGAGGCACGGAGGAAGCGCAATCCGGCAGAAGCGATCTGGGTCGGACCGAGGCCGACGGGCAGGTTCGAGGTGACCGCGTCGATCGCCGCACCGATCAGCTCGCCGTCGGTCTGTTCGTCGTCCGACACGCGTGCCTGGTCGCGGCTTGCGACCTTCTTCTTCGCGGCCTTCTTAGCGGCCTTCTTCGCGGCCTTCTTGTTGCCGGTCGTCGTGCTCGAGGTCTTCTCGGCGGAGGTCTTCTTGGCGGCGGATCCGGTGGTGCTCATGGCGTCCTCGTGGTGGTGCGGCTCATCGGCGCGAACGAATATTAGAGTATCCAACCATTTTTGTCTGAGGAAATCAATATTGGATTGGACATGCAGATTCATCGCTTGGCACACTGGGATCGATGACTCTGGAGCAGACCGCCTCCGACGAGCCGAAGGTCGGCTACCCGCGCAAGCGCCGCCAGACGCGACGCCGTCTCGTCGAAGCCGGCACGCGCGTGATCGCGGAACGCGGACCAGGGCACGTGAGCGCGGCCGACGTGGCAGCCGAGGCCGACGTCGCCGTCGGCACCTTCTACAACCACTTCAACAGCGTCGATGCGCTGATCGATGCGGTGGCCCATGAACTCGGGCGCGGTATCGAGATCGGTCGCGACACGCTCGCCGAGATCGAACACGATCCGTCACGCCGCGTGACACTCGGTGTGCTCCAGCTCCTCGAGATGGCCGACACCGCACCCGCTGCCGCTGCCGCATTCGTCGGGCTGGCAGCCGTCCGACCTGAGTTCCGCGGACGCCTCCGCTCACTGGTCGACCACGCGATCCGCGACGGCGTCGCCGACGGAACGTTCGACGTGCAGCCCGGACAAGCAGCCACCAACGCGGTGCTGGGCACCACCTTGCAGTCGATGCGATCCCGGATTCTGGGTGAGAGCGGGCCCGACGAGGTTCCCGATGTCGCCCGTCTGGTCCTGCGCGTCCTCGGAACCGACGCCGACATGATCGAACAGATCGTCACCGACGCCGTCGCCGTCGCCGCACCCGGCTGACCCGTTCTGCCTGTGGCAGAACCGCGTCGCAACCGGACGCTCGATCACCACGATGCGGTCATGTCGACACCGCGCCTCGCCCTGACCGACCACCTCACCGAACGGCTGCTCGAGCGCCGCATCGTTCGACTCGACAGCGAAGTCGATGACGACTCCGCGAGTCGCGTCATCTCGCAGCTCCTCGTACTGAGCCATGCCGACCCCGACGCCGACATCGTGCTCCACGTCAACTCTCCCGGCGGCTCGGTGATCGCCGGGCTCGCCATCTACGACGTCATGCAGTTGATACCCAACGACGTCGCGACGGTGGCGATGGGCCTCGCTGCCAGCATGGGCCAGATCATCCTCTGCGCCGGAACCACGGGGAAGCGATTCGCACTCCCGAACGCTCAGGTCCTGATGCACGAGGGCTCGGCCGGGCTCGGTGGCGCCGCCGCCGACGTGGAGATCCAGGCGGCCAACCTCATCGACACGCTCGATCGGATGCGCTCGATCATCGCCCGCCACACCGGTCGACCGCTCGACGAAGTGACCGTCGACGTCGGCCGGGACCGATGGTTCGATGCCGACGAAGCGCGCGACTACGGCTTCGTCGACCACATCATCACCTCGCTCGACCAGATCAGCCCCGCTGCGCCCACGCACCCGGTCGGGCTCGTCGCCGCGAGGGAGCAGGTGTCGGCATGAGCAGCTACACGATCCCATCGGTCATCGAGCAGACGGCACGCGGCGAGCGGGTCACCGACGTCTACAGCCGCCTGCTGAGCGAGCGCATCGTGTTCATCGGCACGCCCATCGACGACGGCGTCGCCAATGCAGTCGTCGCTCAGATCCTGCATCTCGCATCGGCAGCACCCGACCGCGACATCCACCTCTACGTCAATTCGCCAGGAGGATCGTTCACCGCGATGCTCGCGATCTACGACACCATGCAGTTCGTCGGGCCCGACGTCGCGACGCTGTGCGTCGGCCAGGCCGTGTCGTCGGGAGCGATCCTGGTGGCCGCCGGAGCTCCGGGGAAACGTACGATCCTCGAACACGGTCGCGTCCTGCTGCAGCAGCCCTACACCGGCGGCAACCGTGGATCCATGAGCGACCTCGCACTCGAAGCCGCCGAGCTCGCACGCGTCAGAGCCGAGGCCGACGGCTTGCTCGCACGGCACACGGGTCGCACGGTGGAAGAGATCCGCGACGGCACCGATCGAGCGCTCGTGCTCGCCGGGGAGGCTGCGGTGGAATACGGCGTCGTCGACGCCGTCGCGTCGTCAGGCGGCGCGCAGCTCGAAGCGGGCGTCGCGTTGCGGCCGGATTCGTAGCCGTTCCACGCCTCGCTCGAGCACTTCGTCGAGCGTCAGGTCCAGTGAACGGGTGATCGATTCGAGCACGTCAGACGAGACCTCTTTGACGCCCCGTTCGACCTCCGAGAGGTACGGCAACGACACCGCTGCGTCGTCGGCGACGTCGGCAAGCGTTCGGTTCTGACGGTGCCGCTCATCTCGCAGGACATCCCCGAGCACGTCGCGCAGCAACGGCTCGCCGGGTGCGTCGGCGCTTTGGGAGCCTCGCCCGTTCGAGGGAAACGGCAAGATGTCGGCGCCACTCGCCTCGATGTCCGGCTGGGCGCTGACCTCCGAGTGCTCGCTCATGACCGAACGCTACACCTCACCACCGAAGGGGGTGGCGGCGACACCGGCGACACCCAGGCCTTCGATCCGGAACAGGCCACCAGGTGCCGCGTCATCCGCCGCCGCAGTCACGTAGAGCACGTCGAGGTCGACCCCGCCGAACTCCGGGCACGTGGGTCGCGAGACCGGCATCTCGACGACGCGGTCGAGCGTTCCGTCGGGGAGGTAGCGATGGACGGCGGCACCGTCCCACAGTGCGACCCACACCGCTCCATCGGCGTCGACGGCGATGCCATCGGGGCCACCGCAGGAGGGGTCGAACTCGACGACCGCGCGCCGATTGCTCACCGCACCGGTGCTCGCGTCGATGTCGAAGGCGTCGAGGTGCGTGGTGAACGTGTCGACGTAGAACATCGTCGAGCCGTCGGGTGACCATCCGATGCCGTTCGAACAGGTGACGTCGTCGAGCACCGTGGCGGCTCGACCATCAGCACCCACGACGAACAGCGACGCAGCGCCCTCGATGAAGTCGTGATGCATCGAGCCGACCCAGAGCCGCCCATCGGGACCCACGTTGCCGTCGTTCATCCTCAGACCCGACCCCGGCGACGCGTCACCGAGACGAGTGACGATGCCGGTCGACGGGTCGATCGAGCCGATCCCTTCCTCGGTCGCGACGACGAGTCCGCCATCCGCACTCGGGACGACCATCGAGAGGAACGGTTCGGAACACATCACCGAGTCGGTGACGCCCGACGCCGGGTCGTAGCGGTGCAGCGTGGAGGCGACGATGTCGACCCACCAGAGGCACTGCCGTCGGTGGTCCCAGAGCGGCCCTTCACCGAGCTCTGCGATCGGTCCGTCGATCCGTTCGATGTCCACGCCCACTCCAGTCACCAGATCCCGATGAGGCGGCCGGCGAGATAGAGCGCCGCGCCGATCATGAAGATGCGCACGACCTTCTCGCCACCCTTGACCGCGAGCTTGGCACCGAACCACCCACCCGCGAGGAACCCCGCAGCGAGCACCAACGCCGGCGCCCACACCACGTTTCCCTGGACGATGAAGACCGGCAGCGCGAACACGGTGACGATCAAGTTCACGAGGACTTTGACGCTGTTCGCGGTCACGAGATCGAACCCAGCCCGGGTCAGCGCGGCGAGCATGACGAGGCCGACACCGGCCTGGAACGCACCGCCGTACATCCCGATGAAGAAGAAGACCGCCGCCGTCACCGGCACCGACCACGGCTCGGTGCCCTCCGCCGGCTTCGGCTTGAAGATCGTGAGGAAGATGATCGGGATCAGCAGGAACCCGAAGATGGTCTCGAAGGTCTCATCGGCGATCTGACTGATTCCGAACGACCCGATGAGCGAGCCGACCACGGCCGGCGCGAGGACCGGCCCAGCGTCTTTGAGGCCGTCGACACCTTCGCGCCGGAACGACGCCACCGCCGCCCAACTCGCGGTGAGCACACCCACACGGTTCGAGCCGTTGGCCTGGTTGCCGGGCACACCGGCGAGCACGAGCAGGGGCACCGTCAACGCGGAGCCACCACCGGCCATCGTGTTGATCACACCCGCTGCGAGGCCACCGCCGAGGAGCAGCAGCGCCTCCCAGAAGGTCACCGACGCCCCCACTCGAGGCGATTCGGTGCGGCCCGCTGAGCCACCACTTCGTGGTCGTGCCTCCGGCTCGTGAGGTCAACACTGGGCGCGGTCGCGGTGCGATCTCGACCCTCCATGGTGTGTCCCTCCTGCGTTGACCGGTCTGATGGTCAGACCAGCGAGAGGCTACCGTCGGGCGATGACCGACGCGAACGCTCACGACACGCCCGTGCCCGTCATCGACATCGAAAGCGCCTTGGCCGGCGAACCCGATGCTCGAACCCTCACCGCATCGGCGCTCGATGCTGCCGCCCGTGACAGCGGGTTCTTCGTGATCACCGGCCACGGTGTGCCCGACTCGACCATCGAGGCGGTTCTGGCTGCCTCGCGTCGCTTCTTCGCGCTGCCGGTCGAGGAGAAGAACCGATTCACCACCGACCGCTCGTACCGCGGCTATCAGGCAATGAGTGCGACGGCGCTCGCCAAGACGCTCGGCGACGAGTCTCCGCCCGACCTGTCGGAGTCGTTCAACGTCGGGCGCTACGAGGAGACCCCCGACGCCGACGGCGACCCGGCGGTGGTCGCGATGTGCCACGAGAACCTGTGGCCTGACTCACCGCCCGAGTTGCGCGCCGCGTTCGAGGACTACTTCGCGGCCCTCGATGCGTTGTCGGCAGACCTCCTTCGACTCCTGGCGATCGCGACCGGAGACCCCGCCGACACGTACGTCTCTCGCAACGAGTTCGCGAACTCGACGATGATGCTCGTCAACTACTACCCCGCCGTCGACTTCACGCCGCCACCTGGCCAACTGCGTCGCGGCGCACACAGTGACTACGGCACGATCACCTTGCTCTACGCAGAGTCCGAGCCCGGTCTCCAGATTCGCCACCGCGGGCGGTGGCGAGACGTTCCGGCGGTGGAGGGCGGCTTCATCGTCAACATCGGCGACCTGCTGTCGGCATGGGTCGACGGCCGGTGGACGTCGACGGTGCACCGCGTCCTCGTCCCGGAGGGGCGCGCCGACCGCGACCGGATCTCGATCCCGTTCTTCGTCCACCCCGACTACTTCACCGAAATCCCCCTCGGTGCCACCGACGAAACCGTTCGAGCCGGCGAGTGGATCGGTGAGAAGTCGCGCTCGATGATGGCCTCCGACGACTGACGTCGGCGTCGCGAGCCGTGCGGTGCCTTGGCGGTGCGATCGCTGGGCTTCGAACGGTCCTACACCACCGGGTACTTGGCCTTGTCGGGAAGACCCGAGCGGACGACGATCTCCTCGCCGCGACGCTGCGCTTCACTCCACAGCGCCGACTCGTCGATGGTCGTCATGTGGCCGTCTTCGACGACGATGCGGCCGTCGACCAACACCGTGTGCACACCGCGTCCGTCGGCCGACCAGACGAGCTGGTTCACGACGTTCAGCAGTGGACGCCACTCGGGCCGGTCGGTGTCGTGGAGCACGAGGTCAGCGCGCTTGCCGACTTCGAGTGAACCGATCTCGTCCTCCAGGCCGATCGCCTTCGCGCCGCCGATCGTTGCCATCTCGAAGGCCTTCTCGGCCGGGAACATGTGAGGATCCATGCGACCGTCTTTGAACAGACCGGCGACGAGGTACGTCGCTCGCATCAGGTCGGAGTAGTTCGACGCGTTGTTGCCGTCGGTGCCGATCGTGACGTTCACGCCGCGCTGCACCATCTCGGGCATCTTGCCGATCTGAGTGACGCCGTAGCTGACCTTCAACGCGGTGGTCGGGCAGTGCGCGACCGTGAGCCCGTGACCGCCCATGATGTCGATCTCACGGTCGTCCACGTGGACGCAGTGCGTGATCGCACAGTCCTGCTTGAGAACCCCCAGTTCTTCGAGGTGTTCCATCGGCCGCTGGCCGAACTCGGCGATGAACCCGTCGGGATCCATCTTCGCCGGCGACATGTGGAAGCTCACGCCGACGCCGAACTCGTCGGCGAGCTCGCGTGTCGCCTTCCACAGCGGGTCGGAACAGGTCGTGTGGCCCACGATGGTCGCCCAGGTGCCGAGCCGACCATCGGCGACCGACTTGTACTCGTCGAGCTGCGAGCGCAACCGTTCGATCGCCTGATCAGTCGACTGGTGGTACACGTCGGGCTGAGGCGGCAGGTCCCACACCCACGAGCCGAGCCTGCCGCGGATCCCGACCTCGGCCAGGCCGTCGAGCACTTCGGGGAGGAAGCGGATGGTGCCCGCTTCGAGAAAGCTCGTGGTGCCGCTGCGGAGCATCTCGGTCGCCGCGAGCTGGGCCGAGCAGCGCTCGTCCTCTGCGCCGTAGACCGCGTAGAGGTTGGTGAGCCACACGAACACGTTCTCTTCGAACGGCGTGTCGTCCGGGACGTAGCCGCGGGTGAGCGGTTCACCCGTGATGTGGATGTGCGTGTTGACCATCCCAGGAGCGAGCACGAAGCGGTCGCCGCCGACGCGCCGCTTCGCTGAGTACTTCTGCTCGAGGTCGGCGGTCTTGCCGACGTCGACGATACGACCGTCGTCGACGGCGACCGAGCCGTTGCGGATGATGTCGCGGGTCTCGTTCATCGTCACCACGTACCAGGCGTCCACGAGGACGTCGATCTCGATGGGTCGCGGTGCGGCGGTGGTCAGGTCGGTCATGACGGTGCTCCTGTCGTAGGGGTGGGGGGATTCGGCCGGCTCGCGACGAACACCTCCTGGAATCCGATCGGTTCGATGACGCGGACCGCTTCGAATCCGGCCTCTCGCAGCCAGCTGCCCATCTGGCCGTGCGTGTGCGTGGCGCCCTTGCGAGTGCTCGCCATCATCGTGACGCCCATCATCAAGGCGTGGGACGCCAGCGAACGTTGCTCGTCGACGTAGTAGTCACCGATCAGCACTCGGCCACCGGGAACGAGTGCGTCGAACGCTCGCCGCATCAAATGCCGTGTGCCGTCCTCGCCCTCGGTGCGGCACACGTGGCCGAGCACGACGATGTCGTACGCGCCCAGGTCCAGATCGATCTCGTGGAAATCACCGGGGAGGAACTCCACTCGGTCAGCGAGCCCGCGCTCGGTGATCTTGCGACGCGCCACGTCGATCACGCCGTCGAGGTCGTTGACCACGGCGGTGGCACCGGCATTCGCCTCGAGGATCGCAACCGCCCACGGCGCGCCACCAGCACCGAGGTCGAGGACCCGGGGAGCGTCGAGCGCGCTGTAGCGCAACTGGAGATCGGCGCGCATCGCACACCGGTTGATCGTGGTGAACGTTCCCTCGACCAGCGGCACATAGAACTCGGCGGGCTCGTCGTCGATCGGATCGGCGGGTGCGCCGTTTCGCACGGTGTCGGTCAGCTGCGACCAGTTGGCCAATGGACCAGGCGACACCGGGATGAGCGACGCCATCGAGGCCGGTGAGTCGCTGAGCAGATACCGGCGGGCGGTGTCGTTCAGCTCGAACAGGCCGTGGCGACGATCGAGGAGTCCCATCGACACCACGCCTTCGAGCAGCGTTTCGAGGTGCGACGGCGACGCACCGATCCGCTCGGCGAGCAGTTCGGCGGCTGCAGGCCCGGTTTCGTCGAGCACGTCGAACACGTTCAGCTCGAGCGCAGAGCACAGCGCGTGGAAGCGGCCGAAACCTTCGATCACGTCCCACACCGGTGCCGCGACCGGTGGCTTATAGTCGGTCCACGGGCGGCCCTTGTGGGCCATGGTGTGGGACTTCTTCAGTTCGGGATACGGGGAATCGGCCATGCGCGTCGGGTCAGCCGTTCGGTCGCAACAGGATCTTGCCGAAGAAGTCGCTGGAGAGCATCCGATCCTGCGCCTCGCCTGCCTGGTCGAGCGAGTACTCCTCCTCGATGGCCACGGTGAAGTCGCCGTCGCAAAACGTCTGCCAGGCCGGACCGAATTCCTCGGGTCGATAGTCGTCGGAGCCGAGGATCGACACTCGGTTGTGGAACATGAATCCGAGGCTCGGGATCACGGCTTCGTCGCCACTCGTGTTGCCGCACGTGACGAGGCGACCGCCGACGCCGATCGAGAAGATCGACGGCGCGAACAATGCAGCGCCGACGTGATCGAGCACCATGTCCACCCCCTTGCCCGCGGTGACCTCACGAGCCCAGCCCGTCACGTCACCGGTTCGGTTGTTGAGCACGTGGTCGGCACCGAGTTCGAGTGCCTTGTCGAGCTTCGATTGCGAGCCGGCCGTGGCCAGCACGGTGGCGCCCGCCTGCTTGGCCAGCTGGATCGCTGCGACGGACACCCCGCTCCCGGCAGCGTGGATCATGACGGTCTCACCTGCGGTCAGACCGCCGACGTCGAACAACGAGTGCGATGCGGTGAGGTACGCGGTCGGGAAGGTCGCGGCGTGCTCGATCGGCACCGAGTCGGGCACCGGGAACACGTGGCTCGCGGGCACCAGGCACTGCTCCGCGTACCCACCGTCCATCGTCGCCCCGATGATGCCGAGGCCACCGTGGACGTCGCCGCGACCGCCGAGCGCCGAACGGTCGTCCACGCCGACCATCGATGGGTTGACGACGACGCGATCGCCCACGACCACGTCGGTCACCTCGTTGCCGATCGCGAGGACTGTGCCCGCGACGTCCATGCCAGCGATGTGCGGCAGGGCGAAACCATCGAGTGCGAACCAACCGTTGCGCTGGACGACGTCGAGGCGGTTCAACGAACACGCCTCCACCTTGACCACGACGTCGACATCGCCCGGATCGGGGTCGGGGACGTCGACGACCTCGAGGACCTCGGGTCCGCCGGTGCGTTCGTATCGGGCTGCCTTCATGGTGATGCTCCTCTGGTGGGATCGAGTCTGGTCAGGACGGTCGGACGGGTCGGGGGCGACGTCGTTGCGCGACATCGAGACCGGGTGGGTTCCAACCTCGATCGGCTGGGTTGAGGTCGACGCCAGGCGCGACGATGTCGTCGATCGCGTCGAGGACGTCGTCGTCGAGCACCACGCCAACGGCGGTGAGCAGGTCATCGAGTTGTGCGTCGGTACGCGGCCCGAGGAGTGCGGTCGTGACCGCCGGATGCTCGATCGTCCAGGCGAGTGCGAGTTGGGTCAGCGTCAGACCGGCCTGGTCGGCGATCGTGACGAGTTGATCCACCGCGTCGAACTTGTCGGCGTTCTCGGTGTCGAAATGGTCCGGGTTGGTGTCCGCCCGAGACCCCGCGGGTGCCGGGCGATCACGGCGGTACTTCCCGGTGAGCCAGCCGCCCGACAGTGGACTCCAGGTGACGACGCCGATGCGTTCGCGTCGACAGACCGGAAGCACGTCACGCTCGATGCCGCGCGCGAGGATCGAGTACGGCGGCTGCTCAGCGTGCGCTGCGGCGACGCCGCGGCGTTCGGCGACCCGGCAGACGTCGACGAGGTCTTCGGCCGGGAACGTCGACGTGCCCCACATCAAGATCTTCCCGGCTCGCACGAGGTCGGTCAGTGCGTCGATCGTCTCAGCGAGGTCAGTGGTCGGGTCGGGCCGATGCACCTGGTACAGATCGATGCGATCGGTGCGGAGCCGACGGAGGCTGTCCTCCACGGCCTGGTTGATCCAACGCCGGGAGTTGCCACGACGGTTGACATCGGCCCCCATGGGGTTGTGGAACTTCGTGGCGAGAACGACGTCGTCGCGTCGACCAGCCAGCGCAGCACCGACGATCTCCTCGCTCTCACCAGCCGCGTACACGTCGGCGGTGTCGACGAAGTTGATGCCCGCGTCGAGCGCACGGTGGATGATCCGGTGACAGGCATCGTGATCGGTGTTGCCCCAGGCGCCGAGCACCATCGTGCCCAATCCGTAGGTCGAGACGCCGACACCTGTGCGCCCGAGGATGCGTCGCTCCACGTCAGCTCCCGTCCCGATGCGGCCAGAGCGGTGCGGGCGGCGTGACGCCGGCCCGCTCAAGCAACGACGCCTGACGCGCGGTGGCCTCGGCGGCGAGCGCTTCGGTGTCGATCGTGGCGACCCGGCCATCGGCGACCACGTGACGACCTGCCACGAACACGTCGCGCACGCTACGACCATCGGTCCCCCAGACGAGCTGGAGCCCCACGTCGCCGCGCGGCGTCCAACCGGGCGTGTCGGTCCGGTGCACCACGATGTCGGCCTGCTTGCCCACCTCGAGCGAACCCAGGCGGTCACCGGCGCCGATGGCCTCGGCGCCCGAGATCGTCGCGAGTGCGAATGCATCGTGCGCACCGAAACAGGTCGGGTCGATCCGGGTGTCGCGAGCGAGGCCCGCTGCCACGGCGGCGGTGCGCAAGATGTCCATCACGTCACCGGCATTGGTCGCATCGCAGCCGAGTGCGACCCGGCCTCCGCGCGCGACGATCTCGGCATGGCGTCCATGAGCGCACACGCCCTGGCCGAGCCGGAGGTATGCCCACGGGCAATATGCGAGCGCGGTGTCGGTGTCGAGCAGCAGCTCGACCTCGGCATCGTCGAGCCACACGCCGTGAGCGATGACGAGGTGTTCGCCCAGCACGCCGAGCTCGTTCAGGTGCACGACCGGACGACGCCCGTGGCGTTCGAGGTACCGCTCCGGGTCGGACGACGTGGGTGACAGGTGCATGGTCATCCCCGTCGACAGCTCCCGGGCGAGATCCGCTCCGCCAGCGAGCAGCTCGTCGGACGCGAGGTCATGGCCGACCAGGGTGACCCAGCCTTCGACCAGGCCGCCGGCGGGAAGCGACTCGACGACAGCGCGCTGACGATCGAGCACCTCGTCGGTCGGTGCTGCGAACGGACCTTCCTCGATGTCCCAACCCCAGACCCCGAGCGTGGCTCGCAGACCGACCTCGCGGAGTGCGTCGGTGACCGCTTGCGGATGCGCGACGGTTCCAGCCTCGACCGTGGTGGTGACCCCGTTGGTGAGCGCTTCGACGGCCGAGAGCGACGCCGACAGGTGATCATCCGGTGCAGTGTGCGCACCGTGGACCGGGACCGACCACTCGAAGATCGACGCGCCGGGTGGGAGCAGGTCGGGGATGCAGCTACGGATCAGCGGGTCGCCGGTCAGGTGCTGATGCGCGTCGATCATCCCGGGCGTGACCACGCAGTTGCGCGCATCGAACACCTCGGCATCGGGATGCCGTGCCGACAGCTCCGACGTCGACCCGACGCCGACGATCACATCGTCGTCGAGCACGACCGAACCACCGGTCCACACCTCCCGGGCGGGATTCATGGTGACGACGTCGCCACCTCGGATGATCCGCTGCATCGTCGTCCCAGGCGACCCCTCAGCCGCGGCGCGGCGTGCGTGAGAAGACCTCACGCACGAGCGGTTCGAAGTGCTCGAGTGGCAGCGAGTCGTAGTTCGCATCGAATGCGGTCTGGTCCCACACGTCGGCGAACCGTTCGGCCATCTCGTAGTGCTCGTGACCGAGATGCTTGCGGCGCAACTCGGGATCCATTCCGATCCTCTCGTAGTAGTGGCGGCCCTGAAAGTCCTGGTGGTACTTGACGACCCAGTAGGCCTCGTCACTGACCCAGGGTCGGAGCATCTCGGCGGCGATCGCCGGGTGGTTCATGTTCGAGAAGGTCTTGCCCACGTCATGGCACAACGACGCGACGATCATGTCCTTGCTCGCTCCATCGCGTTCGGCTCGCGTCGCTGTCTGGAGCGCGTGCTCGAGCTGGCTCACGGCGAATCCTTGATGGAGTTCACCCATCGAGCGGAGCAGTCGCATCATGCGCTCACTGACGCGGGCGAGATCGTCGTCGAGATGACCTTCGACGTAGGTCATGTACTCACCGGAGAACTCGGCCATGCTGGGGCCGATCTCTCCGTCGAAGCCAGGCGCGCCGGCGCTTCGGTCGGTGATGTCCTGTGTCGTGCTCATCTCGTGGCCTTTCGATTGCGGGGTTCGGGTTCTTGAAGGTCAGCGGTCGCCGACGAATCTGTCGGGGAGGCCACCCGTGGTACCGGCGGCGCGCACGCCCGGTGGCTCATACGGATACTCCGCGGCACGGGCTTCGTCGAGTCCGACGCCGAGTCCGACGGTGTCGGGGATCGCCAACTTGCCGGCGACGACGGCGTCGGGGCCGAGCGGCGCGCCGGTGCCGAACGTGTCCCACACCGGAACCAGCGTGGGCGGATACTCGATCGCACGGATTGCCGGCACCGTGGCGGCGAGGTGCAGGTTGGCAGCGAGCGACACCGGGCCGGCGCACACGTGCGGGACGACGCGCACGCCGAACGATGCGGCTGCTTCGGCCATGCGACGCGCTTCTGAGATCCCTCCGGCGGTGGACGCATCGGGCTGCAACACGTCCAGCTGTCGTCGCCGCATCGCTTCGATCGCGTCAGACAGTCCGTACAGATGCTCGCCGTACGCAACGGGCACCGGCGAGTGCTCGACCAATGCCTCGATCGCGGCGCGCTCGTGCTGCGGGATCGGCTCTTCGATCCAGCGGACGTCCAGCACCGAGAGCGACGCGGCGAGGAGCCGGGCGGTCGGCAACGTGTAGGTCTCACTGGCGTCGACCATGATCTCGACGTCGCCGCCGAGTTCACGGCGCAGGTCGGCGAGCGTGTCGAGATCGCGGCGCCATTCGGGGCCGGTGCGCACCTTGACCATACGGATCCCGCGGTCGAGCAGTGGCGCGAGAATCGCGAGGTGGTGCGATGCCGGCCCTTCCTCGAGGAACGCCGAAGACGCGTACACCTCGATGTCGTTCCGCACACGACCGATCGCCGAGCTGATCGACTTCTGTCGATCCTGCGCGGCAAGGTCCCAGAGTGCGATCTCGATCGCAGAGCGCGCTTGCGCCGCGACCCATTGGTCACCGAGTCGGCGGCGCGTGAACAGTCGCATCCGGTCGGCGAGCGGGTCGACGGCATCGAGGCGTTCCCCGACGACGAGGGGTGCGAACACGTCGGTGACGGCAGTGGCGAGCACCGAGGCATACGAGCAGCCATAGCTGTCGCACGCTTCACCCCAGCCGACGCGGCCGTCTTCGGCGGTGACCTTCACGAACAGGAACGACATGCGTTCGCGGTCGGTCCCGAAGCTCACGCCGATCGGCTCGACTGCAGCGATCGTGGTGAAAGTGGTCATCGTCGGGCCCCGAGCCGGTGAGACAGACCCCGGTTGGTCTGATGGTCTGACCATTTGACTACAGTTGGGCGATGCCTGCGAAACCCAGCTCCTTGCTCACCCACATCGCTCTGCCGGTTCGCGACCTCGCCGCCACCCTCGCCTTCTACGAGAAGTACACGACGCTCGCCGTGATCCACGAGCGTTTCGACGACGAAACCGGAATGCGTACGGCGTGGCTCGCCAACGAGCGAGACCGCACCGCCGACGAAGCAGCTCGCTTCGTGATCGTGCTGATCGAAGGCAAGCTCCCGACGAAGATCACCGGGGACATCGAGGAGTCGTACGGGTTCCTCACCTCGATCAGCCACCTCGGTCTGTCGCTCGACACCCGCGAAGAGGTCGACGACATCGCCGCGATGGCCAAAGAGGAAGGATGTCTCCTGCTCGGGCCGATGTACCGCAACGAGGTGGTCGGCTACATCTGCATCGTCACCGACCCCGACGGCAACAACCTCGAGTTCTCGGTCGAACAGGTGCTCGGCTGACGGTCGCATCCGCCGGAGCCGCATCACTTCAGACCGCGGATGAACGGCTGGGCCAGCGCATTGGGTGAGCGAACTCGAGACGCAAAGATCGCCATCACGAGGATCGTCAACACGAACGGCGAGGCGGCGAGCAGGTCGCCGCTCACGTCGTAGCCGAGCGCCGGCAGCGAGAGACGGAACGACAGCACCACTCCGAAGAGCAGACAGCCTGCGATGGTCCCACGGAGCGTCCAACCACCAAAGATCACCGCGGTGAGCGCGATGAAGCCGCGCCCGCCGACGATCGAGTCCTCGAACTGGCCGACGGCAGCGAGCACCAGGTACGTGCCGCCGATACCGGCGGTCACACCGAGCACGTAGATCCCCTGTCGGCGGCGCTTGTTCACGTCGATTCCCGACACGTCGGCCGACTGAGGGTTCTCCCCCGCCGCACGGAGCTCCAGGCCCCACCGTGTTCGGAACACGAGCCACCAGCACACCGGCACCACCAGATAGATCAGGTAGAAGAGCCACGCACGGTCGAACAACGCTCGACCGACGAGCGGGATGTCCGACAGCACCGGAATCGTGACTGGGGCGGACTTGCGCGTGGAGAACTCGAGCTCGGACGCCAAGAAGCTCGCGAGCCCGAGGATCAAGATGTTGAGCGTGAGGCCGACGACGAACTGATTCGCTGCCAGCCGATGGCTCATCTCGGCCTGCACCGACGCGACGACGAGGCTCGCGCCGATCCCGATCAACAGTGCGGTGAACTGGCTGCCCGTTCGGTCCATGCCGACGGCCGCGGCGAATGCGGCAGCGAGGAACATCGCCTCGACGGAGATGTTGAGCGTGCCGGACTTCTCGGCGACCCACTCGCCCGAGGCGCCGAAGGCCAGGAACACCGCGAACGTCAGTGCATTGATGTAGGCGGCTTCGGACGTGGCGACGTCGATGAGCGCGCCGAGGAAGTCACCGATCACGCGCGGTCTCCCGATGCAGCGGCTTCACGTCGGCGTTGGCGCAGGAACAGCAGCGCCGGCGGGATGAGGAGTGCGAGCACGAGGAGCCCTTGGACCACGTCGGTCACGCGGCGTTCGACACCCGTGGCGGCGAGGAAGCCCGAGCCGGTCCGCAGCGACGCGAAGACCACGGCAGCGAAGATCGCGCCGATCACCCGTTGGCGTGCCACGAGTGCCACGAGCAGTCCGGTCCAGCCGATCTGGCTCGGAAAGCCGGGCACGAGTGTGTAATTGCCGAAGTCGCCGCCGGCGAGCATCACCCCACCGGCGAGACCGGCGAAGCCGCCGGAGAGAAGCATTGCTCCGCCGCCATAGCGAGCCGATGCCACCCCGGCGCGCTGCGCCGTGCGCGGGTTCTGACCGAGCATGCGAACCCGAAAGCCCCACACCGTCGCGGCCAACGCGATCGAGACGATCGCCGCGAGCGCGAGCGCGAGGAACACCGAGATGGGGAACTCGTTGCCGAACCACGTGATACGCGGGATCCGCACGTCGTCGGCGAGCTGTTTGCTCACCTGCTGACGATTCGAGCGCCCCTCGGCCGGAGCGAGCAGGAGCCACTGATTCTTGAGTCCGTATCCGACAGCCTGTGACCCGACGGTGACCAACAGAAGCGTCGTGAGCACCTCGGGCACGTTGCGCCGATACTTCAGCACGGCAGCGATTCCCGCCCAGATCGCCCCGCCGACCACACCGGCGATGAGGAGCGCGACGATCACCACCGGACCGGGGCCACCCATCTCCGTGCCGACGTACGCAGCGAACGCAGCACCGAGGAACAGCTGGCCTTCCTGGCCGATGTTCACGAGCCCAGCCTTGGTGGAGATGATCGTGCCCAGCGCCACCAGCAGCAGCGGGATCGCGACCCCGATGGTGAGCCCGACACGCCCGGGCTTGCGGAAGCTGCCGTCGAGCAGCGCGTTGAACACGTCGCCCGCTGAACCACCGGTGACCTGGACGAGCAGCGCAGACAGCGCGAGCGCGGCGGCGATGCAGATCACATAGAGCGCCAGGATCTCGCCGGACCCGCTGATCCTCGAGACGATTCCTCGCCCGGACGTCGGGCGCGGCGGTGATTCGTGTTCGTGCGTGCCCGGCGTGAGCGAGATCGCGTCGACCTCGGACTTGTCGAATCCGGTCGTCACGCCGCCTCGCCACCCATCAGGAGGCCGAGTCGGTCGAGATCGGCATCGTTGCGGTCCATCTCGCCGATGATCCGACCGTCGGAGATCACGACGATCCGGTGCGCGAGGTCGAGGATCTCTTCGAGCTCACTCGAGATCAGGAGCACGCCGACGCCGTCTTCGGCAGCGCGTCGGATCCGGTCGGTCATGTACTCGATCGCACCGACGTCGAGCCCGCGGGTGGGCTGCGCAGCGACGAGAACGACGGGGTTGGACGAGAGCTCACGCGCGAGAACGACCCGCTGCTGGTTGCCACCCGACAGCGAGCCGAGTGGCGCTTCGGGTCCGGGACACGAGATCTCGAAATCGGCGATGAGTTCGACCGCTCGCTCACGGAGCGCCTTGCGGTCCACGAGACCTCGATGTGAGAACGACGGTGCGTCGACGAGCGCCAGGTTCTCGGTGATCGACATGTCGAGCACGACGCCGGAGTCATGTCGATCTTCGGGAACCACACCGACGCCGGCGGCGGCCATCGCCCCGGCACGCCCGGTGGGAACGGATTCGCCGCTCACGAAGACTTCGCCGCTGTGCGCCGGGTTCAGGCTCGACAGGAGATCGGCGAGCGGACGTTGCCCATTCCCCTCGACGCCCGCGACGCCGACGATCTCCCCAGCGCGGACATGAAGGCTCAGATCGTTCAGGACGGGGATCGAGTCTCTCGATATCACGGTGACCCGCTCGAGCTCGAGAACCGGCTCAGCCATCGTGACATCGGTGTCAGGGATCTCGGCGCCGTCGATGCTCGTGTCGACGAGACCGAGCGCCACGCGTTCGGAGCGCAACGACACATCGCGGCCGACCATCGATGCGGCCAACGAAGACGCCGTGACGGCCGACGTGACGACGCGATCGACCACTCGCCCCTGTCGCATGATGGTGACTTCGTCGGTCGCTCGAAGGATCTCATCGAGCTTGTGGCTCACGAGCGCGACGGCTCGATTCTCGTCGTCGACCACGTGGCGCAGGGTCTCGAAGAGACCGGCGCTCTCGGCGGGCGTGAGCACCGACGTGGGTTCGTCGAAGATCAGGATCGACGGGTCGCGACGCAAGCACTTGATGATCTCGACGCGCTGGCGCATGCCGACCGGGAGGTCACCGACCACGGCATCGGGATCGACGTCGAGCCCGTAGCGCTCCGAGATCTCGCCGACGCGCGTCCGCACATCGGCTGGCTTGAGCGCACCGGTTTCGCCGAGCGCCACGTTCTCCCAGACGCGCAACGGTTCGACGAGACTGAAGTGCTGATGCACCATCCCGATGCCGTACTTCGCGGCGTCGGTCGGTTCGGTGAGACGAGCGCGATCGCCGTTGATCGTGATCACGCCCTCATCGGGCAGCACCAACCCGATGATGATCTTCATCAGGGTCGACTTGCCGGCGCCGTTCTCGCCGAGCACCCCGTGGATGCGGCCGCGATGCAGCTCGAGGTCGACCGCGTCGCATGCCGTGACCGTCCCGTAGGTCTTGGTGATGCCGTCGAGACGGATTGCGGCCGGCGGGCCGGCGGCCGGTGCAGTTGCACCGGCCGCCTGCCCAGATTCGCTCAACGACGTGATGTCGTCATCAGCCACCGAATGCCTCTCCGGCGATGCGGCCGAACTCACCGTCGAGTTCACCGCTGGCCACGAGGTCGTACGCAGCCTGGAGCTCGGCTTCCTGCTCCGGGGTCGCCTCGCAGATGCGGGCACCGGCCACGTCGGGCTCCTCGCCCGGCGAGTAGGTGATGATGTCGCCCTCGTCGGCGGTGCCGGCCAGGATCTGCGGGAAGATCTCCCGCACGTAGTCGCCACCGTCGAAGCGGACTGCGATGTCCCAGGTGAGCTCGCTGTCACGTGTGCAGACATCGGACGCACCGGCGCTCATCACGATCTGACCGCCTTCATTGGCGAGCTGCACGACGGGCTCGTGTGCGCCACCCAGGTACGGGTAGATCGCATCGGCGCCTTCGGCGACCGCGTTCTCGTACGCAGCGCTCGCGTTCTGGATGTTGTCGAAGTCGAACGGGAAGTCGCCCGACGGGACGTAGGTGAACTCGAGCGACTCGTCGACCGACTTCAGACCGAGCTCGTAGGCCAGGTAGTGCTGGATCTCGAAGCCGAGGTCGCAGCAACCGATGAAGGTGACCGACGTGCCGCCGGAATCACGTAGCGCGATGCCGGTCGCGACACCTGCGGTGTAGGCGATCCCGGCGCCGTTGTCCTGGCTCTGCAGGTAGAACTCGCTCTCCGGGAACCCTGCGCCACAGTTGCAGTACCAGAAGAGATCAGAGAACTCTTCGGCGAGGTCACCCATCGGCTCGGCGATCTCGCTGGCGCCGACGATCATGATGTCGATCGGCTGCTGTGCGAGGTTCGACAGCTCGGTGGCGGCGTCGGCGGACTGGATGTTGTCGACGACGATCACCTCGCCGAAGCCGTTCTCGACCGAGAAGGCTTCTGCGGCGTCGACCACGGCCTGGTAGTAGCCGCCGTCATCGCGAGGACCTGCTGCGGCGATGCCGATTCGGACCTCGCCGTCGCCGTTCGCGTCGAATGCAGCGATGTCGGCGTCTCCGGCAGGCTCTTCCTCCATCGCCTCTTCTTCGGGCTCTTCCTCCATGGCCTCTTCTTCGGGCTCTTCTTCCATCGCTTCGTCCTCGGCGGCCTCGGGCGCTTCGGTGGCGGGCGGATCGTCAGCAGCGTCGTCGTCACTCCCGCATGCAGCAGCGGTGAGCGACAGCGCGGCGAGTGCGGCGATCGTTCTCGTCAGTCGACGGTTCCTGGTGGTCTTCTCGATGAGCATGTGCCCCTCCCCTGTTGATTCGGTCTGATGGTCAGACCATTGCGATGGTAGTCGGTGGTGGATTTCCACCGTGTTACGAGACGCCGAGCACCTCGTGACGCGGCCGCTGCCAGAAACTCGTCATTCAGCTCCGGCGTGCGCTCGATAGCGCTGAACGAGCCATCGGTTGAAACGTACGTGACTCTCCTCCTGCCACGAGTAGCGCCCTCGCGGGGCGAAACGCGATCGCAACCCACGCTGGACCTTGGTGGTCGCGTCCGAATCCTGCTCCACGAACACCTGCACGCCGACGTCGGCAAGCTTCAGCTTGTGCTCGAAGAGCGGGTCCTCGAGCGCACTCGGGTGGAAGATGTAGCCGATCTCGACGTCGATGGTGTTGGCCGACTTCGGTCGGACGAGGAAGAAGAAGGCCTGGTCGGGCGCCGTCCCCAAGCACAGCGTCGGTGGCACGAGCGCGAATGTGGAACGCGTGCGCTCGGCCTCGGTCAGCTTCGGGAACACTGGCATGATCGCCTGGTGGGTGGCGTTGAAGCCGCCGTCCATCACGGTGTAGCCGCCTTCACGGAAGATCACGTTCGCATCGTCGTTCGATTCGGTCGGGAACTCGGTGAGGTTGCTCGGGCAGAAGTCCTGCACGTACTGGTGGAGGCGGTTGGCGTGGTAGCCGTCGTTGAAGTTCTCGAACATCACCTTCCAGTTCCACGGCATGTCCTCGAGCGTGAACGTGCCGGGACACACGGCATCGGCCAGGTCGTAGTTGGCGATGAACGGGTCGTAGTCGGTGAGCGTCGGAGCGAGCGGCGCTGCGTCGGGGTCCATGTTGAAGAACACGAACCCCTGCCAGAGCTCGACGCGGAACTGCGGGAGCCCGTAGTCGGCCTTGTCGAAGTCCTCGGTGCGCTCCATCGCCGGAGCGCCGAGGAGGCGTCCGTCGAGGCCGTAGTTCCAGTGGTGGTAGGGACACTTGAACGTCGAGTCGTTGCCGCTGCCGTCGCACACCTGCATCGCGCGGTGCTGGCACACCGCCGACATGGCGCGCACCTCACCGGTCTTGTCACGGCAGACGATCACGGGCTCGTCGACGATGTCGACCGTGAACCAGTCGCCGGGGTTCGGGATCCGTTCGAGACGTCCCGCGCAGATCCACTCCTTCGCATAGATCGCATCGCGCTCGAACTCGAGCACGTCGGGGGACGTGTAGAGCTCGGGTGGCAACGTCGCCGCGTTCGCGACGTCGACGATCGAAGCGTCCAACGCATCGAGCAGGTCAGGGCGCAACGATGGTCCGGTGACCGGTGCAGCGGTCGGGCGGTCGGTGATGGTCATGAGGCCTCCAGAGGGGACGGAGTGGCGGCATCGGCATCGGTCTCGGCGACCGATCGAGATGCTGCCTCGGTGAGCAGGAACTTACGAACCTTGCCGACGCTGGTTCGGGGGAGTTCGTCGACGACGGTGTAGCTGTGCGGCCGCTTGGCCTTGGCGAGGCGGGCTTCACACCACGCCGCGAGACGTTGATCGAGGCCCTCGACGAGCGCGCCCGGTTCCACCACGACGAACGCCGCGGGCACCTCGTCGCGAATCGGATCGGGAGCGCCCACGACCACGACGTCGAACACATCGGGGTGATCACCGACCACCGACTCGACCTCGACCACCGACACGTTCTCGCCCGACACCTTCAGCACGTCGGAGCGGCGGCCGTCGAAGAAGTACCGGCCTTCGGTGTCGCGTCGCGCCCGATCTCCGGTGCGGAACCACTCGTCTCGGAACGAGGCGGACGTGGTCTCCGGGTCGTCGAGATAGCCGGCGAACAGCGTCGTGCCTGGCTCGCCGCCCACCACGACCTCGCCGACCTCGCCAGGCCCGACCGGGTTGCCACGGGCATCGTGCACGTCGACGATGCAACCATCGGTCACGAAGCCCATCGAGTCGTGTCGTGCATCGCCAGCACGATCGGTGAGCACGGCCGGAATCGTCTCGGTCATGCCGTAGAGCTGCCGCGGGCGGCAACCGAACCACTCCGTCAGCGTGTCGTGTTGGTCGACGGTGATGTTCTGCGCGAACCAACAGTGCCGAAGCCGGAGCTCGGGCGCCTCCTCGGTCGCAGTGTGCGGCCCGCCACGAGCGAGGATCATCCGCATCGGACCCGCGAAGAGGCTGGCATGCGTTGCGCCGTGACGCGCCGCCTGTGCGACGAAGCCGCTCGCTGAGAAGGTGTGCATCAACGCGACGCTCGCTCCCACCGCAATCGCCGACGCGAACGAGTAGTACTGCGCATTGGCGTGGAACAGCGGCAGCACGACGAGTTGGCGATCGTCGTGGGCGAGCCCGGCGGCGGCGGCCATCGTCGACCCGGCGAAGGCGTAGTTCGCCTGGGTGATCTCGACACCCTTCGGGCGCCCCGTCGTGCCACTGGTGAACATGATCCCAGCGCGGTCGAGCGCTCCGGGCTGTGGCCATGTCGAGCGCGGCTCACGGACGCGGCCGGCGTCAACGACGAGTTCGCCGCACGTGCTGTCGTCTTCGTCGACGACGAACATCTTGGGCGCCGGACCGGCCACCCGGCCCACTGCATCGACAGCGACCTCTCGACGCCGGGTCGAAACCACCGACACCGCCGGTGTGGTGCGCTCGATGTGCTCGGCGAGTTCGGGCGCGGTGCCCATCGGGTCGGACGGAACGATGAACGAACCAAGCCGAACAGCGGCCAGCCACGCGGCCACGAAACACGGCGAGTTGGTGAGCGCGAGGTGCACGCCGCGCGCTGGATCGACGCCCGCCCCGGCAAATCCGGTCGCCGTGCGAGCGACGACATCGTCGAACTCGGCGTAGGACCACTGGGTCACCGTCCCGTCGGACGCCTCGAATCGGAGGAACGTCGACGACGGTCGCGCCGCCACCGCATCTGCCCACTGCGCAGCGAAGGTCACCGGACGCACCCCGCTCCGGCAGCGGACGAGCTCGGGCCTCGACCGCGCTCGGGCGCGCGGGGACGCGATCGGAGCAATGCCCCGATTCGGTCCCCGTGAGCGTTCGTGCAGTCGAGCGTCATTGCGGATCGTTCGGCGCTCCGTAGCCCCCGCCACCGGGCAGGTCGAGGCGGACGTTGTCACCGGGTTGCAGCGTGATGCGTTCCTGCGTGGTGATCTTCTCACCGTTCACACTGAACGCTCCGGCCGCTCCCGGCTCCCCACCGAAGATTCCCTGCGGCGCTTCGGCGAGGCGGCTGGTGACGGCGTTGAGCTGCCACTCTCGAGTCGTGTCGACCTCGAACTCGATGGTCTGGCCCAGACCACCGGTCTGCGCACCGCGGCCACCGGAGTCCAGCCGAAGCGCCTTGCGGTTGAAGCGGATCGGCGCCGACGCCTCGCCCACCTCGATCGGCACCGCCGCCACGCCCGTCGGGTACGAGCAGGCGTCGAGGCCCGCCTTCGTGGCGCGCCCGCCGACGCCGCCGGCGTAGGTGAACATCGCCGTGATGAACGGGCTGCCGTCGTCATGGTTGCCCGAAACCTGCATCGTCCACACGGCGCCGGATCCCTCGGCCATCGCGCCGTCTGGACGCACTTGGGCGAGCGCTTTCAGCAACGCGTTCGGCAGGAACATCCCGACGACGTGGCGAGCGGTGCACGGCTGCGGCGACACGGCGTTGAGGATCGATCCCTCGGGCGCGATCATCTCGATCGGCTTGAGAGATCCGTAGTTGTTCGGGATGTCGGGACTCAGCACCGAGCGCACGACGAACGTGGTGTAGGCGTGGCTGTAGTTCTTGACGACGTTGATGCCCCACCGGCTGGCGTCGGCCGACCCGGTGTAGTCGACGGTGATCTCACCGGCTTCGGCATCGACGATCAGGGCACACTTGATGAGGATCTCGCTGCCGTCGGCCAGGTCGAGCAGCGCCTCGGACTCGTAGCGACCCGATGTGAGCTCGCGGATGCCCTTTCGCGTCGCCTCCTCCGAGCGCTCGATGATCTCGTCGGCGAGCGCTTCGATGTCGTCGAAGCCGTGGTGATCACACAGCGCGAGCAGACGTTGCGCACCGATCTGGCCCGACGCCATCTGAGCGTGGAGGTCCCCGCCCATGTGATCGGGCTGACGCACGTTGGAGAGGATGAACTTCCACACGTCCTCGTTGCGCTCGCCCGCCTTCATCAGCTTGACGATCGGAATCCACAGACCTTCCTCGAAGACATCACGTCCGCCAGCGCCGATGCCGTAGCCGCC
Organism: Ilumatobacter sp.; assembly: GCA_045107155.1. Classification (GTDB taxonomy): domain Bacteria; phylum Actinomycetota; class Acidimicrobiia; order Acidimicrobiales; family Ilumatobacteraceae; genus Ilumatobacter_A. The sequence continues at coordinate 31,645 of JBGCFW010000190.1, forward strand.
GACGTCGGTGTGGTGGATCGTGGAGCCGAACAGCGCGATGATCTGACCGTTGCGCCACACCGGCACGAGCACGGTCACGTCGAGGAGCTGACCGGCGGTCTTGTAGGGATCGTTCGTGATGAGGACATCGCCCTCGTCCAACGAGTCGATCGGGAATTCCTCCAAGATGTTCGACACCGCGATCGCGAGGCTGTTGATGTGGCCGGGCGTACCGGTCACGGCCTGAGCGACCATCCGGCCACGCCGGTCGAACACGGCATTCGCGAGGTCGCCGGCCTCGCGCACGATCGGACTGAACGCCGATCGCTGCAGTGCCTTGGCTTGTTCGTTGACGGTGGCGATCAGACTCTGCCAACAGATCTCGAGCTCGATCGGGTCGAACCCGCCTGCCGATGCCGGACGCTCTTCGGTGATGGTCATGTCGTTGATCTCTTTTCAGATCCTCACGAACAGGTGAGGTTCGGTCAGGCGGTTCTGCTGGCGAGGAGGCTGCCGTCAGCGCCGACTTCGACGGTCCAGCCCGGGCGGATGACAGCGGTGGTCTCGCGTTCTTCGACGACGCAGGGCCCGGAGAACGTTGCGCCGCCCGCGAGCTGGTCGCGTTTGTAGACCGGGGCGTCGACGGGGTCAATGCCGCGCCCGAACACCATCGAACGGTGAGCGACCGGCTCAGCTCCCGAACCGGTCGGCACGGGTTCGGGACTGACCTGGTCGGCGTCGGCAGACACCGCGAGACGCCAGGTGACGATCTCGACGGGCACGCCCGGAATCGCGAGACCAAAGATGCGTTTGTACTCCGCCTCGAAGGCAGCGAGCACCGCCTCGTCATCGACGGGCCACTCGTCGCCTTCGCCCACCCAGACCGTGACCTCGTTGCCCTGGCCGGAGTAGCGACAGTCGAGGCCGTAGCGGAAGCGGACAGCGTCGTCGCCGGATCCGGCGGCGGCGAGCACGCGCCGACCTTCGGTACGCAGCTCGTCGAGGAGGTTGGTCCGTTCGGCCGCGTCGAGTGCATCGAGGCGGCGCGGCATCGAGCGAGCCAGGTCGATGCGGACGGGAGACACGAGGGTGCCGAACGCCGAGAGAACCGACGCGTTGACGGGGAAAACCACCCGATCGGACTCGAGGAGCTCGGCGACACCGCAGGCGTGCACCGGGCCGGCACCACCAAAGGCGATCATCGGCACACCACGCAGGTCGACGCCCTGCTCCACGGCGTGCATTCGAGCAGCGGCCGCCATGTTCTGGTTGACGATCTCGGGGATGCCAGCTGCGACGTCGATCGCGTCGAGGCTGAGCGACTCGCCGACACGCCCAGCGGCCGAGGCGGCCGCGGCACCGTCGAGTGGCATGTCGCCACCGAGGAACGCAGCCGGGTCGAGCAGGCCGAGCACCACGTCAGCGTCGGTGACCGCAGGAACCGTGCCGCCGCGGCCGTACGAGACGGGCCCCGGCTCGGCGCCGGCAGACTCCGGCCCGACCTTGAGGAGACCGAACTGGTCGACCCACGCCAGCGAGCCGCCGCCGGCACCGATCTCGACGAGATCGACCGATGGCACCGAGACCGGAAACCCCGAACCCTTCTTGAAGCGGTAGGCGCGGGCGACCTCGAACACGTTCGTGAGTTCGGGCTCGCCGCCGTCGATCAGGCACGCCTTGGCAGTCGTGCCGCCCATGTCGAAGCACAACAGGCGATCCAGATCCATGCGATCGGCGAACCAGGTTCCCGCGAGAGCTCCCGCGGCCGGGCCCGACTCGACGAGACGGATCGGCACGCGGGCGGCGTCGTCAGCCGAGACCACACCGCCGTTCGACAGCATCATCAACACCGAGCCACCGAAACCCTCGCCCGACAGCCACTTCTGCAGCTCGTCGAGGTACGGACCGATGACCGGCATCGTGGCCGCGTTGCACGCGGTGGTGACCATGCGCGGGTACTCGCGGATCTGGGGCGACACGTCGGCCGAGATGCACACCGGCACCCCGAGTTCACGCTCGAGGAAGGCTGCCAGCGTGCGCTCGTTGGTGGCATCGACGTACGAGTTCAGCAAGCAGATCCCGACCGACTCGACCTCCATGGCTCGCAGTTCGTCGGCAACGGCCTGCATTGCCTCCAGAGTCGGTGCGTGGACCACGACGCCCTGGGCCGACGTGCGCTCATCGAGTTCGACGGTGCGATCACGTGGGATCGGCGGCGCCGGGAACTCGATCTGCAGGTCATACATGTCGTAGCGGTGCTCGTCGCGGATGAGCAGCGTGTCGCCGAAGCCTCGGGTCGTGACGAGCCCGGCACGCCCGGTCTTGCCTTCGATCAACGCGTTCGTGATGAGGGTGGTCGCGTGCACGATCGGTGCCGTGACGTCGGCTGGCCGCAGGTTGGCCCGAGCCAGTAGCTGGCCGACACCGGTGCGGACTCCGTCGAGCGGATTCTGCGGCGTCGTGAGCGTCTTGTCGACGACGACGTCGCCCGACGCTGCGTCGAGGAGCACCACGTCGGTGAACGTGCCCCCGATGTCGACGGCGAGTCGCCAATCGGTGTCGGTCACGACGGTGCGCCATTCGCTTCGTCGAGACGGGTGACGGTCGGTTCCGCCTGCGCCTCACGGAGATCGTCGCGAGGCGGCGAGAACACGTCGAGGATCCAGCACTCGTCGTACTCGTCGTCGCCGACGAACACCGAATCGCCGTGCCACACCTGCTGCGGAGCGAGATAGATCTCTCCGGCATTCAGCACCGTCCGCGTGTCGTCGTCGACGTCACCGATCCGGAAGTCGAGCGCACCACGGATCACGATGCCCAGCTGTTCGTGCTCCTCGTGTTGGTGCATGTACGAACCGGTGGCGCCTCCGGCGATCCGCCAGAAGCAGAGCTGCAACTTGTCACCGGTGATCACTCGGCGGCGGAATCCTTCGCGGGTGGTCTCCTCGAAGGCGTCGTCGTCGAAGAAGTGGCAGTACTGGTCGGAGAACGGCTTTGCCTGGAACGTCGTCATGAGGTGGCTCCTTGTTGCGCCTCGTGGTGGTGCGCGGTGTCTGCGGACATCGGCGGAATGTGCGTGGTCGATTTCCGATCGCGGCCGTAGGTGGCGACGTCGGCGTCGAGGTCGAGGGGGCGGACGATCGCCTGATGCTCCTCGTCGCCCCACAGCTCGGGCGGCGTGAGCCACATGACCTCGAACTCGATGCCGTCGGGGTCCATGGCGTACAAGCTCTTGTTCACGCCGTGGTCGGATGCGCCCTTCAGCGCCCCGGCGTCGCGCAAGCGCTGCTCGTGCTCTTGGAGATCACCGAGCGTCGACACCTCCCAGGCCAGGTGGTAAAGCCCGACCTGCTCACGCCCGGCCGTGGTGGCTCCTGCCTGCGAACCGATGGTGAAGCACGCGAGGTCATGATGGTTCGGCGAGCCGGGGGCGCGCATGAACACGAACGCACCGTCGGGGTGTGCGACCACGGTCTGGAAGCCGAGCACGTCTTCGTAGAACGTCTGCTGTCGTCGAGCATCACGCACGTACAGCACGGCGTGATTCATCCCGGTGATCATGGGTGGCCCCCTGACGGTCGGAACGACGCTGGCACGTCGTTCGGTCTGATGGTCAGACCATAACCGCGACCACCCGACCGATGTCAAGCGGAACGAGCGGTCCGGGCGCAGCTCGCGCCATAGCGGCGCCGGCGCACGTTCGTGACACGACGACCGCCGCGACTCCCTCCTCACAGCGAGCCGAAATCAGCGCCCGAACGCCACCGAGCTCGGCAAGTCGCGGGCCACGTTCAGAAGCGCTCGAGCCGAGTGGTCTTCGTTCGGGTCGGGCTCGGTCAGGGTTGGTCGCCGAGCAGCCAACGCGGGCCGTCTCCGTGCTGCGCAGCCCGATCATCGGGGTTGTAGAGCGCGCATGCGGTGAGGCTCAGGCATCCACATCCGATGCAGCCGTCGAGCCTCTCGCGCATCGCGCTCAGGGTGGCGATCCGCTCGTCGATCATGGGTTGCCAGCTCCGAGCCAGCTTCGCCCAGTCGCGCTTGGTCGGGGTGCGGCCGTTCGGAAGCCCGCCGAGCGCCTCGCGGATCTCAGCGAGTGAGAGCCCGACCCGCTGCGCGATCTTGATGAAACTCACCCGTCTCAGTGCGTCAGCCCGGTAGCGCCTGTGCCCTGCAGCGTTCCGCTCCGACTCGATGAGCCCGTGCTCCTCGTAGAAGCGGATCGCCGAGGTCGCGAGACCGGCGCGTCGTGCAACCTCACCGACTGTCAGCAGCCGATGCCGATCTGCAGGGCGCGGTGATTCGTTCTTGACTTCAACCATTGTTGAAGTTTTACCGTCGGCGACATGACGAACACCACCGACACCGACATCGCTCCGGACACGGGTGCCGACGACGCACCGGTCCTCCACCTCGACGACATCACCGAAGGGTCCATGAAGCTCGTGAAGGTCGACGGACACCGGGTGTGCGTCGTGCGGACCGCGAGCGGCGTCCACGCCCTCGATCACGCTTGTCCGCACGAGGGCTACGGGCTCACCCAGGGCAAGCTCGACGGCGAGCTCCTCACGTGCGCGTGGCACAACTGGAAATTCCGCGTCAGCGACGGCACGTGCGTGCTGGGCGAGGAGGCCGTCCAGACCCACGACGTCGACGTGGCCGATGACGGCGGAATCCGTGTGACGGTACGCCGACCCGACCCCGAGGAGCTCCGACCGCGGCTCCTCGACAGCCTGCGCCGCGGCATCGACCAGCACTACGTCGGCCAGATCTCTCGCGACGTGGTTCGCCTGCTGCACGCCGGCGCGACACCAGCGGAGATCATGACGGTCGGCGTCGAGCGCGGCGTCGCGAGGCACGACTACGGGTGGGGTCACGACATCGCGTCAGCGACCGACTGCCTCGCGATGGTCGACCTGTGGAGCGGTGACGAGCGCGCACTCCCCTTGGTCCAGGGTCTGGCCGGAATCGCCGAGGCCACACGCGATCGGCCCGAGCGACCGCTCGCAGACGCCGGCGACGCGACCGCGACCGAGCAGCAGTTCCGCGACGCCATCGAACGCGAGGACCTCGACGCTGCACAGGCGGCGATCCGCGCTGCGATCGCTCGAGGCGACCGCCCGGTCGAATTGATCGCGTGGCTGGTGGGCGCCACATCCGACCACCACCTCTCGTACGGTCACGGCGCGATCTACACCCAGAAGGCGTTCGAGCTCCTCGAGCTGATCGGCTGGGAGCACGCCGATGGCATCCTCGGGCACCTGACGACCAGCATCGTCCTCGGCACCCGGGAAGACACTCTTCCGTACATGCGGCCCTTCGTGCGGGCGCTCGATCGCGTCGACCTCCCCGGCATCGCGATCGAGGCCCGCCACGTCCGGAACGACTGGGACGGTCACGACGCCCTCGTCGAGGTGTTGCTCGACGGCGACCGAGTCGCACCGGTCGACGCGATCGAGACGGCGATCCGCAACGGTGCGGGCGTCCACCGCGTGCTCGACGCGATCATCGACGCCGTCAGTGAGCGGCTGCTCCGCTACGACGTGTCCGGCGAATTCGACTTCCACGATGACTTCGGCTGGCTCGACATCACCCACGGACTCACCTACCCGCACGCGGCCAGATGGGCACTCGAGTCCCTCGGTGAACCATCACCCGAGCTGATCCGGCTCGTGTTCTTCACCGCCTTCCAGGCGAACTGGACGGGTCGTCACGAGTGGCACACCGAGGTCCTCGAACGCGCCTCGGTGGCACCGCTCGCCGACGACATCGCCACCTACGGAAACGAGCTCCAGCGGCGCGCTCAGCTCGACGGCACGACGGCGTTCATCGTCCATGCGCACGCCGTGAAGACGGCCCGCGCAGCCACTCGCGAAGCGGTGCGGCGTGGGACGACACTCCCACTCGACGCAACACAGCACTTCTTGGCATCGCCGAAACTCGAGCGGTTCGTCGCCGCCAACGTGACTCGGTCGATCGACTTCCTCAACGGCCGTTCACGACGAGACTGAGCGGTGCCCAGGTGAACGCGCGCCGGTCACGACGCGCGGGTCAACTCCACGAAGGTGGTCCCGACGTCGAGCGGAATCAACGAGCCGGTCGCCACGTCTCGGAACTCGAACGGGTCGTATGCCGTCGCTCGCGACCACGTGGCGTCGATCGCGATGCCGGCTCGGTGGATCACCGCAGATCCGCCACCGACGGTGATCGGATGCGGTGATCGTGCATCCACAGGTGACGGCACGTGGGTCGCAGCGATCTCGACGACGTTGCGGGCGGTGATCGGAACCTCCGGCTCCGCCAGATGGACCTCGCCATCCTGGGAGCGGACGTACACACCTGCTTCGCCGTCCCAGACCCAACCCACGGCGACGCCGTCCATCCGCACGCCGAACTCGCCGTCGGCACGCGGGCCGACCGACACCGGAGGATCCCAGGTGCCGTCGATCGCCCAGAGTTCACCCGCCGGACCCGGTGGTTGAGGTCCGCTCGCCGCCGCAGCCACCGCACACGGGACATCGATGACGAGGTCATGCGGCGCGGGCCGCTCGTCAGCCCGTGCGTAACACGGTGATCGCAGACCCGAGAAGTCGACGAGCACACCCGAGTCCGCTGCCGAACGGACCCAGGCGGTGACGCCAGCGTTGGCGCCCGAGTACGCGAACACCGGTCGATTCATGCCCGAGAGCAGGTCGAGATCGCTCGTTCGCGCCGACCGGATCGGGCCGACCCGAGTCGGTTGGAACGCATGGAACAACGCCACGAACCGAGTCGTGCCCTCGACGTTCTCCTCGAACACCACGTCGGCTTGATCGAGACCGAAGTGAGGTCGCGCTCGCCGGAAGTTGTCGATCTTCACCGCGACGACGGGGCGCGCTGCGGTCGCCGCGTCGATCGGTCGCCCGGTCAGTGCAGAAACGCCCGCGACTCCTGGTGACGGCGTGAAGGGTGGCCACACCGGCTGGCCCGACGCATCGACCGGCACCGTGGTCATCGGCACCGTGGAGCCGGTGCGCGTGTCGACGCGTTGGTTCGGGAACGAGAAGATCCCGATCGGACTGGCGGTGGCATTGATGTCGATGACCAACTCGACGGCATCGGAGGTGTACAGGCACACCTCACCGTCTCCGTCGGCCTGCACGATCAGACGGTTCGACCAGATCGCCGCAACGCGACCGTCGTAGTTCAGATCGGATCGCGTGACGCCCTCGTCGTCCTCGGGAAGCCCGTCGTCACATGCGAACGCGGTCACGAAACCAGCACTGCGCGCCCGGTCGACCGTGAGCTGGCCGATCACGGTGCGAGATCCTGCGGCCTCGGGCACGTCGATCCGGAGCACCTCGCCCGCGGCGACCGACCGACGCGGCGCCCCGAGGCCGATCCGGGTGTCGACACGACGGTTGGGAAACGAGTCGAGGCCACCCTCGGCGACTCCGTTCACATCGACGATCAGTTCGGTCTGGCGAGACGCGTAGAAGCACACCTCACCGTCGGCATCGGCCTCGACGATGAGGCGGTTCGAAGCATCCGGACTGAGTGCTCGGTCGAAGTTGAGATCGGACCTCGCCACGCTCGCGTCGTCCCGAGACGGAAGACCGAGGTCGCAGCCGAACGCGGTCACGAAACCGACCCCATCGACACGATCCGCGGTCAACTGGCCGACCACCGTCTTGCCGCCGACCGCTTCGGGCACCCGGATGCGGAGCACCTCCTCAGCTTCCACGGGAGCGCGCGGCACGTTCACTCCGACACGGGTATCGCTGCGCCGGTTCGGGAGCGAGGTGATGCCGGTGTCGAAAGAGATTCCGTTGATGTCGACGATCATGTCGACGGAGTTCTTGGTGAACAGGCAGATGTCGCCGTCTGCATCGGCCTGCGCGATCAGGCGGTTCGACCAGACCGACGACGAGGAACCCGCATAGTTGAGGTCCGAACGAGCGACACGGCCGTTCGCGTCGAGCGGGATGCCGTCGTCGCACCCGTACGCCGTGACATAGCCCTGTTCGGACGCATTGTCGACGGTGAGCTGGCCGACGACGGTCTTGCCGCCGATCGCGTCGGGGACCGGGATGCGCAACACCTGACCGGCCGGGACCCGGGTGTCGGCTGCGGCCGCGGGGCTGGGCGCAACCACCGTGACGGCGGCGACGACCGCACAGCCGATGGCCGCTGCGAGCGTGCGACCACTCGCGCTCCGTCGATGCGTCGGCATTTCTCGAACCTAGCCACCCGACGCCGACCGCTCAGGTCGCGTTCGACGACCGGCGCGCCGCCACTGGTACGGTCTGACCATCAGACCGATCGGTCTGAGAACGTCCGAGCAAGGAGCGCCATGACCTATCCCAACGCCCTCGTTTTCGTCGACTTCCCGGTCACCGACGTCGACGCCGCCAACACCTTCTACTCCGAGGTCTTCGGCTGGGAGGTCGAGGAGCGGATCCCCGGCGTGTTCCATCGCATCGTCCCCGGCCAGAACTTCAAGCTCGACGACGGCTCACAAGGACCGACCGGCAACTTGCACATGGGCATCTCGAACGCGGCCAACATGCGACCGCACCCGGACGCCGCACCGCCGGAACCGACGACGCTCTCACCAGGCCGGGGCACTCGAGCGTGGATCCTCGTGAGCGACGACGACTCCTTCGAGGGGATCCTCGAGAGCGCCGCCGCACGCGGTGGCAGCGTGTTGTGGACGAACCACTTCTGGCGCGAGTTCGGCGGGCGCAGCGC
>JBGCFW010000191.1:0-9424 GCA_045107155.1 Ilumatobacter sp.
CGTGGTCGGTGACGAAGTGATCGCCACGCGGATCCGATCCGATGCCGACGACTATCGGTATGCCCGGCTCGAGACCTGTGAGGCGAAGCTCGAACCCGATGATCTCGACCCGGTGCTGGCCGCCCGATGTCGTGCGCTTGCCGGCCGCCTCGATCTGCACTTCGCTGGTATCGACCTCCGTGTGAACGGTGGTCGCGCGGTGTGCTTCGAAGTCAATCCCTCGCCGGCCTACTCGTACTACGAGGCGAACACCGAGCAACCGATCAGCGAGGCGCTTGCCCGGTTGCTCGCCGGAGCGCGGCGTTTCGAAACGGTCAGATCCTGACTGAATTCGTCCTCGGACCTCAAGTGTCTCTCAGCACTGACCGAATCAAAGAGTGAACGACAAACGGGACGTCGGTGCTCCGATTCTCCCAGGAGGCCAACGCCACATGAGCAACAACTCGAACCAGAACGGCGGCAACGCCTGGCTTGCTTCGATGGTCGGCGAGGCCGCCGTCGAAACCGTCGGTCGAGCGATGGAGGCTGCTGGCGGAATCGACCCCGACGCGGTGGCCCGCGTCCGCAGCATCCTCGAAGCTGACCTGGAGGGTGCGATCCTGGACGTGCTCGACACCATGTCGAGCCCGACGATCGCGCTGCAGCCCATCCTGCATGTCGAAGGTGGCACGGCCATCGGCTACGAAGCCCTCGCCCGCTTCGGAGGAGGCACCGCGACGGCGGATGCGTTCCGGCGCGCTGCGGAGCGCAACATGCACGTGGAGATCGAGCTCGCTGCGCTGACTGCCGCGTTGGAGCGGCTCGTCGAGCTTCCCCCGACTGCGTTCCTCGGTGTGAACGTCTCGGCCGAGGCGCTGCTGGACTCTCGAGTGACCGAGGCCCTGATCGGCGCACAGACCGGCCGACTCGTGGTCGAGTTGACCAAGCAGTCCGATCTCGATGACGTCAGTTCCTTGGTCGGAGCGTTCCGAGCCCTGCAGGCCAACGGCGCAGTGATCTGCGTCGACGGGGCAGGGACGGGCTTCTTCGATGCCACTCGCATCCTCGAGCTCGGTCCCGAGATCATCAAGATCTCCCGGTCGCTGATCGCACGCTGTGACACCGACGACGGGGCCCGCGAGCAGATCGCCGCCATGGTCAGTCTCGGGCGTCGCCTAGGGGCGCTCTCGATCGCGACCGGTGTCGAGCGCTACGAGCAGCACGACGTGCTGCAGCGGATCGGGGTCGACGCCGTGCAAGGACACCTGTTCGGCGAGGCGACGACCGAGCTCCTGGCCTCTGGGCTGCTCAGTGTCTGACGCCGCGACGTTCTGACGCGGCGACGTTCTGACGCCGCGCCGAGCTGCGTGCTGACCTGTGGCGCCCGCACTCGCCGCGTTGCGCGCGTGGGGCGCACTCCGTAGCCTCGAAGGGTCCTCTCGACAGGGTTCGCGCTCTGTTCGTACGGCGACGTCAAGTCATCAGGCTTGGCGTCAACCCACCAGATATCCGGTGATCCAGCCGAGCATGGCGCTCCCGGGTCGACGACGGAACGAGGTTCCACTCCATGCCAACCATCCAGCAGCTCGTCCGTCAGGGGCGCAGCTCGAAAGTCACCAAGTCGAAGACGCCGGCGCTCAAGGGCTCCCCGCAGCGTCGTGGCGTGTGCACTCGCGTGTACACCACCACCCCGAAGAAGCCGAACTCGGCGCTCCGCAAGGTGGCGCGTGTTCGTCTGAACTCGGGCATCGCGGTCACCGCCTACATCCCGGGCGAAGGACACAACCTCCAGGAGCACTCGATCGTGCTCGTGCGTGGCGGTCGTGTTCGCGATCTCCCGGGTGTGCGCTACAAGATCATCCGCGGAACGCTCGACGCCGTCGGCGTCAAGAACCGCAAGCAGGCTCGCAGCCGCTACGGCGCCAAGAAGGAGAAGTGATCCGAGATGCCTCGTAAAGGACCCGCTCCCCGCCGCGACCTGGTTGCCGACCCGATCTACAAGTCGGTCGTCATCACCCAGCTCATCAACAAGGTGATGCTGCACGGTAAACGCACCACCGCCGAGAAGATCGTCTACGACGCGATGGAGATCATCCAGTCGAAGCTCGAGGGCGACGATCTGGCGATCGACACCGTCAAGCGTGCGATCGAGAACGTCAAGCCGCCGCTCGAGGTGCGCAGCCGCCGCGTCGGTGGTGCCACCTACCAGGTGCCCGTCGAAGTCCGGCCGCGCCGGGCCTCCACGCTGTCGATCCGTTGGATCGTCGACTTCGCTCGTGCTCGCCGCGAGAAGTCGATGGCACTGTGTCTCGCCAACGAGCTGATGGACGCCGCCAATGGTCTCGGCGCCGCGATGAAGCGTCGCGACGACATGCAGAAGATGGCCGAGTCCAACAAGGCCTTCGCTCACTACCGTTGGTGATCTCGTCGATGCGCTGACGTCGCGCGTCGCACATCGAAACAGCACGATGCCCGAGCCGCTCGGCTCGGGCATCGTCGCGTGTCAGTGAGCATGCGCCTGCATCTCACGCGCACTCGCTGAACGAACACGCACAGTGAAACTCCGGTACTCCTGGTGTTGAAGCTGTGCCAGAAGATACCGTGGACCACCGATGCGGGGGCTGGCCATCAACATCGGTGTCGCCACCGTTGTGGCATGTGCGATCGCTCTGTTCGGTGTCGCAACCGACTCGGCGCCGAGCGCTCAGACGTCCGCCGTGATCGTCGACCCTCTCGTTCCGGTCCACGATCACGGGGGTCGCAAACCGCATGCCCGCCTCGGCGTCGAGGTGGGCGCTACGGAGTTGAACAACGGCCTGATCGACGTCGGCATCGATGCCGAGCCAGGCACGGTCGGGCTGCGACTCCTCGTCTCGTCGGCGCCCGCCGACGGAGCTGCCGAGCGCGTGCTGTTCGACGCGCCGGTCGAAGCCGGCGACAGGATCGCGATCGATGCGGTCGACGTGTCCGGGCGGGCCTCGATCGTTGCGTCACTCGTCGGTGTGGCAGCCGATGGCGCTGCGATGAGCGCCACCGATCGGATCTGGTTCGACGTCTCGTCCGAGACGCTCGTGCTGAGCGAGATCGGACCGGAGGATCTCGCGTTCCGTCTGGCGCTCGCCGATGTCGGCGACGACTCGGCGGCCAGGCCCACGATCGGAACCGATCGGCTCGTGCTCGCCGACGGCCCGCCCATCGCTGTCGATGACACGGAGGTCTGCGCGCCGGACGAGGTGTGTGCACATGGCATCGCAGAGTGGACTGACCGAGTCGGGCGCGTCCACCCCATCGTGTCGGCATACGTGGACCTCGTCGAGGTCACGCCGGACGGTCGGGAGATCGTGCGCACCACCGTGATCACCGACGCCGATGGCCGCTTCCGCTCGGCGGCAGCGACGACGGAGCGCGCCGACATCTTCGTCCGCCTCCGCGCCGCCGGCCCTGGCTTCGAGTTCGTGGTCGAGCGCGCTGGTGGTTACGAAGTGCGCACGACGTCGTCGCAGATGCTGCTCGACGTCGCTCCGGGGACCTCCGTCGAGACGTCGTTTCTGGCCGGGAACGTCGATGCGCACGACACCGTCTTCTCGCTCCACGCCGCGATGACGAACGGTGTCGGCCACGTCGAGACGCTCCGGGCACGTCCGATCGGTGACGTGGACATCGTGTTCCCGGCAGCGGGAACGTTCTACGACCCGAACACCGAGCGCGTGCACATGCTCGAGCTCGATCGTTGGGACTGGGACGTGATGCTGCACGAGTACGGGCACTTCGTCGCGGATGTCATCGACATCGAGGCGAATCCCGGTGGCCGGCACTCGGGTTCGGAGAACCTCGGCGACCGGCTCGACAAGGACACCGCGAACCGGCTCGCCTGGGGTGAAGGTTGGCCCACGTATTTCGCTGTCTCGGCGCTCCTCGAGCGCGGTGCCGGAGAACTGGACCTCGACGGCGTCGGCGACACCGCCTACCAGGACACCGAGGACACCTTCATCGTCGACGATCTCGAAGACGCTGCGCGCCTCGGCGAAGACAACGAGTTGAGCGTGGCATCGATTCTGTGGGATCTGTACGACGACGCGCCCGACGACCGCGATCGAGTTGCTCTCGGGACGCAGCAGGTTTGGGACACGCTGGATGCGGGCGAACCTCGAACGTTGAGCGACGCGATCGCGCTGTTCGCTCCGGACCGCGGGGCACGCAGCGACGCCGTCAACTGCGTCGTCTCGCAGATGAACGTCGCGCCCAGCATCATCGGACCGGCCGTGCGGCCGATCACGAGCGGCTCGCCGACGCTGGGTTGGGAGCGCGGTAACGGCGGGCGCCGGGGTGCGAACGACAGGTTCATCGTCGAGTACCGCGATGCCGAGACATCGGTCTTGCTCCACGCCGCGACCACGTCATCGGTCGAGTACCGCGCTGCTGCGGCGGACTGGTCGCAGGTGGTTGGAGCATCGGGCGGCACGGTGGCCGTCTCCGTCGTGGGGACCTCCGGACGGCGTTCGCCGGTGACTGGCCCGTATCGGAGTTGCGCCAGCACCTTCACGGGCGGGCCGTCGTCGCCACCTGCGGGGCTGTTCGACGTGCGCACGCCACGGCGCCTCCTCGACACCCGTCCCGGCGAGCTGACCGCCGACGGCCGCAGCGCCGGAATCGGCAAGACAGCTGCAGGCGCCGTGCTCCGGGTGCAAGTGGCAGGCCGCGGCTCCGTGCCCGTCGACGCCCGCGGGGCGATCGTGAACCTCACGGCCGTCGCTTCTCAGGCGGAGGGGTTCGTGGTCGCGTTCGACTGCTCGACGCCGATGCCGCTCGCCTCATCGCTCAACTACGCGGCCGGCACCGATGTCGCCAACGAACTCGTGGTTGCGTTGTCACGTGCTGGCGAGCTGTGTCTGTTCTCGTCTGCCGATGTTCACCTGTTGCTCGACGTGGTTGGGCACATCTTGCCGTCGAGTCCACTGGTGACCGTCACGCCGGCGCGACTTCTCGAGACGCGTGCGGTGTCGACCGGGACGGTTGACGGGCGGAGTGCTGGTGTCGGCCGGATCCGTGCCGGCACCGATCGCCGAGTGCAGGTGACCGGGAGAGCAGGGGTGCCCGACGACGCGGTCGCCGCGATCGTCAATGTCGCTGCAGTGCAGCCCGAATCGGCCGGATACGTCACGGTTTCACCGTGTACCGATGATCCCCCTCTTGCCGCGTCGCTGAACGTCGTCGCTGGCATCGACCGTGCTGACGAGATCGTGGCGCCCCTCGACGGCGGAGGCGGGCTGTGTGTCTATTCGAGCGAATCGACCGACGTGATCGTCGACGTGGTCGGTTTCGTGCCGGCGGGCACCGACTACGTCGCGACCGTGCCGGCCCGGTTTCACGACACGCGATCCGGCGCTGGCTCGATCGATGGATTCGGTGTGGGAACCGGAAGGGTGCGCGACGGTCAGGTCCGACGCATTCAGATCACGGGTCGCGGTGGCGTTCCGGGCGACGCCGTGGCCGTGGCGGCGTACGTGACCTCGATTGCTCCCGACTCGCCAGGCTTCTTCACCGTGTGGCCGTGCGTCGACGAACCGCCACTCGCGTCGAGCGTCAATCACGTCGTAGGAGGCGATGCAGGCAGCGAGCTGCTCGCTCCGCTCGACGAGCGTGGTGGTCTCTGCATCTTCACGCGCGGTGGGGCACATCTCACGGTCGACGTGTCGGGTTACCTCCGGGGGTGATCACTCGGCGTCGGACGGCGTTTCACGAGTGCACTAGGGTCGTGGTTCCGACGAAAGGAGCCGAACCGTGCATGTCCAGACCATTCTGTCCGCCAAGGCGACCGGGGTGACCACGATCGCCCCCGGAGCCACGCTCGCCGAAGCAACCGAGGTCCTCCGGGATCGCGGATTCGGTGCCCTCGTCGTGAGCGCTGACGGTGTGTCCATCGACGGCATCGTCTCCGAGCGCGACATCGTGCGGGCGCTGGCCGAGAGCGGTGGCAGCACGCTCGCACGCGAGGTGGCGAGTTGCATGTCGCCCGACGTGGTGACGTGTCACCCGGCCGACTCCGTCGACGCTCTCATGCAGTCGATGACCGAGCGCCGCATCAGGCACCTCCCTGTCGTGGACGACGCAGGTGCGCTCGCCGGAATGATCTCGATCGGCGACGTCGTGAAGTATCGACTCGGCGAGTTGGAGCGTGAGAACGACCAGCTGCACGAGTACATCCAGGGCAACGTCGGCTGACGTGGATCGCGTGCGGTCGGCGCTCGCGCGGCGCGCCGGTCGGGACGCGAGCCGAGGGCGGTCGGCGTCGCCGGTACTCGCCGGTGTCGAAGGCGCGCCCGGGGCGCCGGTCGTGGCAGCGCTCGCGTATCGAGGGGTCTCGAGTCGAGAACTCGACCTGCCCGTCACGCGACTCGCTGGCCGCATCGGGGCCGGCATCGTTTTCGTCGGCCCGACGACTGGTCGCCTTCCCGCTGTCGACCCATCGCGCACGATCGTCGTCGACACCGCAGCGGGCGACGCAGCGATCCCCGATGTGCTCGTGGTGCCTGGAGGCCTCGGTTGGCAGCAGGTCATCGACGATGAGGGCACGCACCGCTGGCTCGCGCGAGCTGCTGGCGGAGCGCGAGGGGTCTTGGCGATGTCGACGGGCTCGCTGCTCCTGGCGGCTGTCGGCCATCTGAACGGTCGAGATGCGGTCGGCCACTGGCTTGCCGATGATCAGCTCCGAGCGTTGGGTGCAACGGTGTCCGATGCCCGGAGTGTCGCCGACGACGGTGGACGCGTGGTGACAGCGTCGGGCGCATACGCCGCATTGGACGTGGTGGACGCGCTGGCAGACCACGTCCGCTGGTCGGAGTGGGCGCCGCGCGCCTGAGCGCTCAGGCCGCGTCGACCTGTCGGAGGCCGCACCACTCGGAGGAGAGCGTCGCGAGTTTCGACACGCATTCCAGCAGTGCGGCGGCGTCGAAGCCCGAGCTGGGGTTCAGCTCGCCGTCGCGCCGGACACGTTCCAGTGTGGAGGCGACCGACGAAAGTCGCGTGACCAGTTCGAAGCGCTCGTCCTCGGTGCAGGCAGGCGGGGCGCTCCACAGCGCGGCGACGGTTCGCTCGAGGTGGTCGAGTCGTTCCGCGTGTTCTTGGTGCGCTCCTGTATCGGAGGGGTTCTCCAGGATCGTCATGTGGGCTCCGTTCCCTTCGTCGGTCCGTCCGGACCTCGAAGATTGGGTGGGTCGAGAAGTCTCAGCATCTGCGGTGTCGCTGAAGTGATGCTGAGAGCTGCTCGTCTGGCTCGAATTCGCTGCTTGTCGGCGATCTTCGTGACAGCTCTTCGGTGGGGCGCCGCCACCCCTTGAGTGGAGTTTCTGTTCAGATCGAGCGCGCGGAGCCGGCACGAAGAGTGATCTTCTCAAGACCGAGGAGAGATCACTTCATGAGTTCGTTCAACCACTTGCGGTGGCAACGACGCGTTCGTAGCGTGCGTTCTCGACTGGACGGACCAGTGCAAGCGAGCAATGGATGGCGAGCATGTCAGCACACGGTGAGACGAATCGATGGGGGAGCCACGCATGGCTCGGACGAGGCGTTCGATTCGGGATCTTCGCGATCCCGTTCGTGGCGTCGGTCGTCGTCGCATTCGTCGTGTCAGGCCTCCTGCCTGGCGCGTCCTCGATCGCCGGAAACGTCGTTCGGGTCGCCGGTGTCGTTCTTGCCTCCGCGACGGCGATGCTGGTCGTCGATCGACTCGCTCGGCGCCTGATGCCGCTGTCGGCGCTGCTCCATCTCACCCTGGTCTTCCCGGACCGCGCGCCATCGCGTTTTCGAATCGCGATGCGCACCAGCAGCACCGCAGACCTTGAAGAACGAATCGCCGCAGCGCAGGTAGCGCCCGAAGGTGAAACCTCCAATGAGGCTGCCGAGCGTCTCCTCGAACTGGTCGGCTTGCTCAGCCACCACGATCGACTCACTCGCGGGCATTCCGAACGTGTGCGTGCCTACACCCAGGTGCTCGGCGAAGAACTGGGTCTGACGCCTGCAGAGCTCGACAAGATCCGGTGGGCGGGGCTGCTGCACGATGTTGGCAAGACGATGATTCCGCAGGAGATTCTGAACAAGCCGGGGCGCCTCACCGACGAGGAGTTCGAGGTCGTCAAGATGCATCCCGACGAAGGGCGTTCGCTCGTCGCGCCGCTGGCCGACTGGCTCGGCGACTCGCTGCGCGCTGTCTGGGAGCATCACGAGAAGTTCGATGGAACCGGCTACCCAGCCGGGCTCGCTGGGCTCGACATCTCGATCGGGGCTCGCATCGTCGCGGTGGCGGACACGTTCGACGTGATCACTTCAGCTCGTTCGTACAAGGAGCCGATGTCGGCGGCCGAAGCGCGTGCCGAACTCGCGCGGTGTGCCGGAACGCAGTTCGACCCGGTCGTGGTGCGGGCGTTTCTGAACATCTCGCTCGGTCGTCTCCGCTGGATGGCCGGGCCGGGTGCGTGGCTCGCACAGTTCGCACTCCTCGACAGCGGCGGCGTCGTCCACGCGGGCGACAGTGGTGCATCAGCGGCTGCGGGTGCTGCCGGTGCTGGCGGAACCACCACCGCAGCGTCCGTCGCATCGACCGCGGGAGCAGGAGCAGCGACTGCAGCGGCCACGGGCGGAGCCTCCGGCTTTGCCTCGGCACTTGCCGTCGTGTCGGCCGGCGTGACCGCTGGAACGATCAGTGTCGTTGCCGACGAGCCGCCGCCTCCGCCGCCTCAGATCGAAGCACTCATCGTCGAGGACTTGGTCGTGGAGAGCCCTGCGTCGAGCGGCGGCCAGGTCGTGAGCGAGACCGCGCCCTCGACGACAGCTCCGGTGTCCATGCCGAGTCAGCTGATGTTCGCGGGCGGCAACGCGGAGACCTCCGTTCAGTTCCACCATGGGGCCTCGCTCGAGCGGGTGCCGGTAGTGGCCACGTCCGAGCCGACAGAGCGTGACGGCGAGGTCGGCGCTGAAGGCTCCGTCCTCAACGACGAGCTGGCGGGGGAGAAGGCGCCGAGTGGGTCGACCTCGACGACGGTTCCGGAAGCTTCGCCGCCGACAACGTCGCCGTTGACCACCCCACCGGGCGGTGGTGCGTCGAACGGGAACGGGAACGGTGCGTCGAACGGCAACGGGAACGGCGCGTCGAACGGGAACGGGGATGGTGCCTCGAACGGCAATGGAAGCGGTGCGTCGAACGGGAACGGGAACGGCGCCTCGAACAGGAACGGCGACGGCGCGACGAACGGGAACGGGGACGGCGCGACGAACGGGAACGGGGACGGCGCGACGAACGGGAACGGGAACGGCGCGTCGAACGGGAACGGGGATGGTGCCTCGAACGGGAACGGGGATGGTGCCTCGAACGGGAATGGAAGCGGTGCGTAGAACGGGAACGGGGATGGTGCCTCGAACGGGAACGGAAGCGGTGCGTCGAACGGGAACG
>JBGCFW010000192.1:0-12155 GCA_045107155.1 Ilumatobacter sp.
AATCGCTTCCGATGGAAGCTTCCCGTCACGCAACGGGTGTCGGTGGGCGACGGCTTCTTGTTCGGGGGCTGCGGGCTCGCCGCCGCCATCTCGGCACTCGAGGGCACCTCGGGACGCCAGTGCGTCTGGGCCACGTCGCAGTACCTCAGCTATGCGCGGCCCGGTGAGGTCGTTGATGTCGATGTGACCATCGCCGTCGAGGGCAACTCGATCACGCAGGCGCGTGCTGTCTGTCACGTCGCCGATCGCGAGATCTTGACCGTGAACGCTGCGCTCGGTGATCGAGATTTCGCGTATCGGGGTCAGTGGGAGTCGATGCCGACCGGTCTCCCGACACCCACGATGCTCGCACAGCGGCCGACCAGCCCCGGGCAGGAGGGAACCATCACGGCGCAGCTCGATCAGCGGATGGTCAAGGGGGTTGCGCTCGATGATCTCGCGGTCGGGGACGCTCCGTCAGTCGAGAGCGATGGGCAGACGGTGATGTGGGCCAAGGTGCCCGACGTGATCACCGGGTTCGACGCGACGACGCTCGCGATCCTGGGGGACTTCGTCCCGATGGGTGTCGGGCAGGCGATGGGGCGACGAGGAGGCGGCAACAGCCTCGACAACACACTCCGAGTGTGCCGGCTGGTGCCGACCGAGTGGGTGTTGATGGACATCCGGGTGCACGGGCTCGAGCGGGGATTTGCCCACGGACAGGTGCACATGTTCGCCGAGGACGGCACGCTGCTCGCCACGGCGAGCCAGTCGGTGATCGCTCGGACCTGGGACGGCTGATCAGCCGCTCGGCGAGCCGTGGTTCGGGCCGACGAAGCGTCACTCGTTACGGTCGGCGCGATGGCACTCCCGACTCGCCCCGGCATGACCGTCCCGCTCCCCGGGCCGCTCCACTCCCACGAAGCGAAGCTCCACGAGCTCGCCGACCTCGGCTACACCGACATCTGGTCGGCCGAGGCCGACGGCGCCGACGCGTTCACACCACTGTCGATGGCTGCGGCGTGGGAACCGCGACTGCGCCTGGGCACCGCGATCGTGCCGGCGTACACGCGAGCTCCGGCGTTGTTCGCACAGAGCGTCGCGTCGCTCGCCGATGCAGCACCCGGACGATTCGCGATCGGGATCGGTTCGTCGAGCAACGTGATCGTCGAGCGTTGGAACGGTGTGCCGTTCGAGGAGCCCTACAAGAAGGTGCGAGACGTGGTGCGGTTCCTCGGCGACGCGCTCGACGGCGAAAAGGTGAAGCAGACCTACGACACGTTCGAGGTGAACGGTTTCCGCCTCGGCATCGTTCCCGAGCAGAAGCCACAGATTCTCGTCGCTGCGCTTCGTGAGGGGATGTTGCGCCTGGCAGGGCGCGAGGCCGACGGAGCCATCATCAACTGGCTGTCGCCCGGCGACGTGTCGACGGTCGCTCCGATCGTTCAAGGTGCCGGCGACGGTTCGGACAAGGAGATCGTCTGCCGCATCTTCTGCTGCCCCAGCGAGAACACGGAGGTCGTTCGAGCATCAGCGCGATTCGCGATCGCGGCGTACCTGAACGTTCCGGTGTACGCCTCGTTCCACGAGTGGATGGGCCGTGGTGACGCCCTCGGCGGGATGTGGGAAGCCTGGAAGGCCGGCGACCGCAAGGCAGCGCTCGGGGAGATCCCCGATGACGTCGTCGACGACCTCATCGTGCATGGCTCGCCAGCCGCATGCCGCGAGAAGATCCAGGCCTACTTCGACAACGGTGTCACGACGAGTTCGCTGGCGATCCTGCCGCTCGACCCTGAGCTCGATCACTGGCAAGCAGTGCGCGATCTCGCGCCGTCGGCTGGCTGACGAGGCGGCCCGCCTCGCGATCACGCGGCGTCAGCGCGGCGCGTCGGGAGTTCGACGACGTTGGTGGCCTCGCGGCGGGCCTGTGCCTCGGCGAGCTGTGCGCGGATCTCGGCGACGTGCGCCAGGCCGCGGGTGCGGGTGGTCTTCGAGAGTCGGAACCGGGCGTGGGCCTTCGACTCCGCGAGTTGCGTGGAGGTTCCGAGATCCGACAGCAGCGTGAGCTGCCGGGGTGCTGCTGAGCGCTCGGTGCGGGTGTCGGTGGTGATCATGTCTTCGAGTAAAGCGAAGGGGTACCTCAGAGTTCCGTGGGGGATGAACACCCAGCTCAGAGTGGGTATGGCGTCATCTCGAACGCGGCACGGGCCGGGCCACCCGAAGGCGACCCGGCCCGTGCCGGAAGTGTCGCAGTGAACGATCAGTAGATCTCGATGAGGCCGGCTGCGCCCTGGCCGCCGCCGATGCACATCCTCACCACGCCGTACTTTGCGCGGCGTCGCTTGCCCTCTTGGAGCAGGTGTCCGGCGCAACGCGTGCCGGTCATGCCGAAGGGGTGGCCGATGGCGATCGAGCCGCCGTTGACGTTGTACTTCTCGGGGTCGATGCCGAGCTGGTCACGGCTGTAGAGGCACTGGCTCGCGAACGCCTCGTTGAGCTCCCAGATGTCGATGTCGTCGACCGTGAGGCCATGGCGCTTCAGCAGCTTCGGGACGGCGTAGATCGGGCCGATGCCCATCTCGTCGGGCTCACAGCCGGCGACGGCCCAGCCCTTGAAGGCACCCATCGGTTCGATGTCGCGACGCGACGCTTCCTCGTCGGACATCATCACGACCGCAGCGGCGCCGTCGGAGAGCTGCGATGCGTTGCCGGCGGTGACGTAGTTGCCCTCGCCGCGCACCGGGCCGAGCTTGGCGAGCCCCTCGGCGGTGGTGGTCGGGCGGTTGCACTCGTCGCGATCGACGGTGTAGTCGACGATGGTCTCTTCCTTGGTCTCGCGGTCGACCATCTTCATCTTGGTCTGCATCGGGACGATCTCGTCCTCGAACAGGCCGTTCTCCTGGGCCCGAGCCATGCGCATCTGCGACTCGAGGGAGTACTCGTCCTGGTACTCGCGCGATACGCCGTAGCGCTCGGCCACGATGTCGGCCGTCTCGATCATCGCCATGAAGATCGCCGGGTACTGCTCGGTGAGCGCGGGGTCGACGCCGCCGACCGAGTCGATGCCGCCGCCCGGCAGCGAGATCGACTCGACACCGGCAGCGACTGCGACGTCAGCGCCGTCGAGCTTGATGTGGTTCGCAGCGACCGCGATCGAGTTGAGACCCGACGAGCAGTGGCGCTGGATCGTGTTGCCACCGACGTTCACCGGCAGGCCGGCGAGCAGGCCAGCCAGGCGGCCGAGGTTGCCGGCGCCGTGCGCACCGTTGCCGAGTGCAACGTCTTCGACGGCTTCGGGCTCGACGCCCGACTTGGCGACCGCGTGCTTGATGGCGTGAGCCGCCATCGACATCGCCGGCGTGATGTTGAACCCGCCACGGCCGGCCTTGGCCAGTCCGGTGCGAGCGTAGGAAACGAAGACTGCTTCGCGCATCTGAGGATCTCCCCCTGGGTCTCGGTCCCGAGCGAGGAGCGCTCGGCGACCACGTGTCTCGACAAGTTACTCAGCGGTATCGGTTTCGTTGCATTCACAGCGGCCGCTGCGCCCGCTGTACGTTGCGGCGATGGGACGACTCGACGGCAAGATCGCACTCATCACCGGTGCTGCACGAGGTCAGGGAGCCGCCGAAGCCGAGCGGTTCGTCGCCGAGGGCGCCACCGTGTACCTCACCGACGTGCTCGTCGACGCAGGGCTCGCGACCGCGAACCGCCTCGGCGACCGGGCGCACTTTCTCGAGCATGACGTGTCCGTCGAATCGGAGTGGGTCGCGGTGGTCGCAGCGATCGTCGAAGCAGAGGGCCGCATCGACGTGCTGGTCAACAACGCCGGCATCTTCAGGATTCAACGGCTGCTCGACACCTCGATCGACGACTGGCATCAGATGCTCGCGGTGAACCAGACCGGTGTCTTCCTCGGCCTTCGGGAGTGCGGACGCGTCATGAAGGAGCAGGGGAGCGGCAGCATCATCAACATCTCGTCGATCGCCGGGCTGGGTGGCGCAGGCATCGCCCACTCGTACGCCGCCACGAAGTGGGCGGTCCGAGGGATGACCAAGTCAGCGGCGCTCGAGTTCGCCCGGTCCGGGGTTCGGGTCAACTCGGTCCACCCCGGCATCATCGACACCGACATGATGCGCGAGTCGGGCGTGGAAGCGCCGGCCGCCGGAATCCCCATGGGGCGAACCGGCACCGCCGAAGAGGTGGCCGACGTGGTGGTGTTCGTGGCTTCCGACGAGGCGTCCTATTGCAGCGGTCATGAGTTCGTCGTGGATGGAGCGATGAAGGCGTGAGTCTGCTGCCCGCAGAACTGCTTCAGCTCGGCGCTCGATGCGGAGCGTTGCTGCGTGATCGAGGAGAGACCGTGGCTGTGGCCGAGGGCAGCGGTGGCGGTCTCGTCTCCGCTGCGCTGCTCGCCGTGCCGGGTGCATCGACCTACTTTCTCGGCGGCAGTGTGATCTACACCCGCAATGCACTCGACGGCATGCTCACCGGTCCGGTGGAACGTCCGAGGAAGCTGCGCGGCGCATCGGAGCCCTGGGCGACCCACCTCGCTCGTGCCTCGCGAGTGCATCTCCGTGCGACCTGGGGCGTTGGTGAAGGCGGTGCAACCGGACCGTCGGGCAACCCGTATGGCGACCCGCCGGGCCACGCATGGGTCGCGGTCAGCGGACCGAGCGAAGCAGCGCGAAACATCCTGACCGGTGACGATGATCGCCTCGCGAACATGGTCGCGTTCTCGACCGCGGCGCTCGCCCTGCTGGCCGAGCAGCTTGCAGCAGCCGAGCGCTGACGGCTGCGAACGTCGATCCGGAGCGCGGCGTCGGTCACCAGGCCGTCGCCGAATCGCTCGCGGGGCGCCGAGTGCGCCCGAGCTCACGCCGTCGCGTTGCTCCCGACCGGCTCGGGCTCGGGGCCAGGATCCTCGACGGTGTTCGATGAGATCACACCCGCGTACCAGTCGGCGCTGGCCTTCGGGGTCCGCTCGAGCGTCTCGAAGTCGACCTCGACGATGCCGAATCGGCCGGTGTATCCCCATGCCCACTCGAAGTTGTCGAAGAGCGACCAGAGGAGGTAGCCGACAATCGGCACGCCGTCGGCGATGGCGGTGTGGACCTGTGCGAGGTGTCGTCGGACGTAGTCGATTCGGTCCTGGTCGTCGATCTGGGACCCGTGGGCGTTGTCGACGTGCCGATCGTCGGGCATCGCGCATCCGTTTTCGGTGATCATCAGCTTCGGGAAGACGAAGCGATCGTCGAGCCAACGCAGCAGCCGACCCAGCGATGGCGGGTGGATCTCCCATCCCATGGCCGTCGTGGCGAACTCGGGCAGATGGTCGTCGTCGATGTCGGACTCGACCCGGTCAGAGTGGCGGACCACTTGCCGGGAGTAGAAGTTGATACCGAGCAGATCGATCGGCGATGCGATCAGATCCATGTCGCCGTCGTGGACCTCGGTGCGGGCCCAGCCGAGCGCATCGGCGGTCGACTCCGGGTATCCGAAGCCACCGATCGGGTCGACATACCACCGGTTCTCGATGTCATCACGCATCGCAGCGCGCTCCTGATCGCCAGGATCATCGGTGGCGGCTTCGACCGGCGTGAAGTTCAACACGATCGCGACCTCGGCGTTGGCGTCGATGCTGCGGATGCGCTCGGTTGCCAACCCGTGGGCGAGCAGGAGATGGTGCGACGCCGTGAAGCCCTCGTGCAGTGCAGCGTGGCCCGGCGCGTGCTCGCCGGTGACGTAGCCGTGGTTCGCTGACACGAACGGTTCGTTGAGCGTCGTCCACGTGCCGACGCGGTCTCCGAGGCGTTGCACCACTGCCTGGCTGTAGTCGGCGAAGGCATGCGCGGTGTCTCGAGCGAGCCAACCGCCTCGCTCGTCGAGGGTCTGCGGGAGGTCCCAGTGGTAGAGCGTCGGCATCGGGGTGATGCCAGCGTCGAGCAGGTGGTCGACCAGGCGGTCGTAGAAGTCGAGACCGGCATGGTTGATTTCGCCGGTTCCGTCGGGGATCACGCGTGTCCAGGCGACCGAGAAGCGGTACACGTCGAGGCCGAGGTCGGCCATGAGCGCCACATCGTCGGTGACTCGGTTGACATGGTCACAGGAGCGCCGTCCGTCACTTCCATCTCGGATGTTTCCGGGCGTCGCGCAGAACACGTCCCAGATGCTGGGAGATTTGCCATCGAGGTCCGGTGAGCCTTCGATCTGGAACGACGAGGTCGCCGAACCCCACACGAAGTCAGCGGGGAATCGGAGCGGGGTACCGGCGACCGCCGCCTGGCGACGGAGCTGGGCCGCCGGAACCCCTGCGGGCATGAATGCGCTTGCGTTCGAACGAGATGAGTGTGTCATCGCTGGCGGTCCTCGGATCTGTGGGTCTCGGTGAAACGTTTCGTTGTACCTGCTCACAGGCATCTGGCGGTGTGATTCGGTCAACGATCCTTGACGAAGGTATCGGCTTCGTGATGATATGCAAGCGCTTACGTCATGCACGCAGTATTCGACACCGAAGGCGGATCATGAAGCGAGTCAGCACCACATCGCATGGCGCCGCGGTGACGCTCGACGACGTCGCCCGCGTGAGCGGTGTCTCCGCTGCGTCGGTGTCTCGGGCGTTGAACGGCAACAAGGGCGTGAGCGACGACGTTCGCCAGCGCATCATCCACGTGGCGGAGTCGCTCGGCTACCGCGCCAACCGGGCGGCACGGAACCTTGCCGGTGGCCGGGCCTCGGCGATCGGGCTGGTGATGCCCTCCGACGAACTCAGTCGCGACCCGTACGGTGCGTCACTCGTCCAGGCCGTGGCCAACGCGACCGCACGCCATCACGAGGCGCTGATGCTCCTTCTCGCTCGCGACGAGCCCGGCTGGTCGGTCATCGACGCGATTCGCACCGGGCTCATCGACGGCGTGATCGTGAGTGCGATCGCGATCGGTACGCACTGGGTCGACGAGATCCTCGACGCCGGCGTCCCGACGGTTCTGTTCGGAGACCATCCCGAACGGAGCCGCGTGCACACCGTCGCCGTCGAGAACCGGGAGCCGATCGCCACGATCGTCGAGCGCCTTGCAGCAGTGGGAGCCACTCGGATCGCGTACGTCAGCGGCCGGCCGGACCGTCAGGACTCGAGCGAGCGTCTCGAGGGGTTCCGTCTCGGACACGAACGACTCGGACGGGCGGTCGCCGAGGACCTGATCGTCGACGGCGAGTTCACACGTGTGGCAGGTCACCGTGCGGCCGCAATGCTCCTCGAGCGCCGGCCCGACGCGATCGTGGCGGCGAACGACGAATCGGCCCTCGGCGTGCTGGATGCGCTGGCCGAAGCGGGCCTGAGCTCACCGGGCGATGTGATCGTGACCGGCTTCGACGGTACAGCGAACCTCCGACCCGAAGATCCTCCGATCACGACCGTCATGCAACCATTTGAAGAGATGAGTGAACTGGCGGTTGGTTCGCTTCGATCGATCTTGGCGGGCGAGGAGGTACCGATCCGCCAGGTGGTTCGACCCGTCGTCCGGTTTGCCGACATGTCGCCACAGCCAGGCTCGGCTCGGTGAACGGCCCTGCCCGTTTCGGCGGGCGGCAGGCGTCGGCTTGAATGGCGCGATGCGCTGGCGCCTCGATGCGACATGGTCTCGTGCCGGCGATGGGCGGGTCGTGTGGGGCGGTTCGCCGCTTCGCCTGTTCCGATTGTCCGCCGCTGGAGCTCGGGTCGCCGATCTGATCGAGTCCGGCGAGTCAGCGTCGTCGGTGCTCACGCAACGCCTCGTCGACGCGGGCGCCCTCCATCCGGTTCCCGTGGCGCCCGCCGTCGTGGGCACCCGCGACGTCACCATCGTGACGCCACAGCTGGGCGGGTCGCCCGTGCGAGACGGCCGCATCACTGTCGACGATGCCAGTGCTCCGCCGCTCGTCGACGTGGCCGTGCGTCTCGAGGTCAATCGGGGTCCGAGCGGGGCTCGCAACGCGGGGCGAGGTCGCGTCGAAACCGAACTGATCGCGTTCGTCGACGCCGACGTCGACGTCGGAACAGCAACCGAACGACCGCTCGACGACGCGGACTGGTGGGCACCCCTGTTGGCTCACTTCGACGACCCGAGCGTGGGGCTCGTCGCGCCGCGGGTGACCGGCGACGACGGCTCGTCGCTCGATCTCGGACCGGAGCCAGGTCGCGTGCGGGCCGGAACACGCATCAGCTACGTGCCGGGCGCGATGATGATCGTGCGCGCATCGGCATTCGACGTCGTCGGCGGCTTCGACGAGACGCTGCGATCCGGGGAGGACGTCGATCTCGCGTGGCGCCTGGACGAAGCGGGATGGATGTGTCGATATGAGCCGCGACGCGCGGTGCATCATCGTCCCCGCCCGAACGTGGTCGGGCGAATCCGCCAACAGATCAACTACGGCGCGTCGTCGGGCCCATTGGCGCTGCGTCATCCTCGGTCCCTGGCTCCGTACCGGTCGAACGGCTGGACGGCGGGCGTTTGGGCGCTTGTCGCTGCCGGACATCCAGCGTTCGCTGGAGTCCTCGCGCTCGGCAGCGCGAGCGCGGCTGTCACGAAGCTGACCGACCTGCCGGCAGCCGACGCGATGTCGGTGGCCATGCGGGGCCACGCTCGTGCCGGTGGTCAGCTTGCGACCGCGGTCCGGCGTGCCTGGTGG
The DNA here is from genome assembly GCA_045107155.1 of Ilumatobacter sp. GTDB lineage: Bacteria > Actinomycetota > Acidimicrobiia > Acidimicrobiales > Ilumatobacteraceae > Ilumatobacter_A. The sequence goes on from JBGCFW010000192.1 coordinate 8,644, forward strand.
CCGCTTGTGGTGCTCGCATCACTCGCGTCACGACGGGCCCGGCGTCTGCTGATCCTCTCAGTCCTGGCCGACCCACGTCGGCTGCACATCGATCTCGCATTCGGCTGGGGACTGTGGGCCAGCATGCTGCGGCATCGCGAGTTCCGTCCGATCGTCCCCGATCTGAGACCGGGCCGCTCATTCCGGGCGCTCGATACCCCGGTTGGCCATCGAGCACTGTCACGCGGCCGACGGAAGGATCAGCCGAGAGGACCGACGTGATCCGGATCGTGGAGCACCGCGCCGGTGAGCCGATCGAGCGCACCGACGACGCGACCGACGCCGTCTGCTGCAGCGGCACGCGCCGAGGCACGATCCAAGATCTCCTGCCAACGTGTCGCTTCCGCATCGGACATTCGGCCGCTCAGTGACTTGTAGGCGAGCAGGTTCTGTTCGGCCTTGTCGGTCAGGGTCTGCGCCTCCGACGTGTAGTGGTCATCGACGACGGCGTCGAGTTCGTCGGTGCTCATGACGGGCACGACTCGCCCGGCGATGCGCGCCATGTTGCGGTACGAACCCTGCAGCAGAAACGGGGGAGCGACGCGGTCGTCGTCGGCGGTGGCCGCTGATGCGATGTACGCAGCGTTGACCTTCAGCAGGACATCCTGCGCTCGCTGCAGCATCGACACCGATCGCACGGTCGCGTCGAGTTCGGTGCCGTCCCACGCATGCTGGAGTCCGCTGGTCTCGACCGGCTTTCGACCGGTCGCCATCTGCAGAACCGCATCGAGGTCGTCGAGCAGCTTCGAGGCGTGAGGAGCGACCGACGGGCACGCTGTGAGTGAGTTCTCGATGTACGACTTCGCGAACGCATCGTCGTGCTCGCCCGACACGTCGCCGAGGTTGAACACGTCGGAGCGGTTGACGAGCATGTCAGGCATCTCGAAGCGGCCGCCGCCGGTGGTGTACGGGTTGCCTGCCATCACGACGCAGAACCGCTTGCCACGGAGATCGAATGTGGTCGGTTCACCGTCGACGACACCTTCGATCCGGCGAGTGGCGTCGGCCAACGGGATGAACCGGCTGAGCAGGACAGGCGACGTGTGCTGGATGTCGTCGAGGTACAGCATCACGTTGCGACCCATCGAGAAGGCCAGATTGATCTTCTCGACCTCAGCTCTTGCCGCCGCGTTCGGAGCGTCGGCCGGATCGAGGCTGGTGGTGTCGTGGCCCAGTGCCGGCCCGTTGACCTTGACGATCAGCAGCCCGAGGCGGTCGGCAATCCATTCCATCAGGGTCGTTTTGCCGTAGCCAGGAGGTGAGACGACGACGAGGAGGCCTTGGCGCGCGACGTCGGTTGGATCGACGGTGCCGAGCTGGCGGCCGAGGTTCGGTCCGAACAACGGGAGCAGCGCCGTGTCGATGAGGGTGTTACGCACGAAGCCCGACATCACCTGTGGGCGGTGCTCGTCGAGGCGAACCCGCTCGCGTTGTCTGTCGACGACGCGCCGCCGTGCCGCCGAGTACGCGGGCCAGCGCTCCTGCATCTCGCTGAACAGGGCACCTGCGCCTTCAGCGAGTTCGTCGGTCCGTGTCACGAGCCGACCATCGAGGATGCGCGGGTGATCTGCGACGAGGCCGGTCACCGTGATCGCCCCACCCTGATTCGCCGACCGCACCGTCGCGTCAGGGGTGGCGAGAATCGATGCGGCCTCAGCGACGTCGAACGCTCGATCGGCGCGCGACTCGTCTGCCGCGACGTACGCGGCGACCCAGTCGCGAGCGAGCACAAAGCGTTCGACCGCATCTGCTTCCGACGCCAGCGCGACTTCGAGTTCAGCAACGCCGTCGTCGCCCAGATCGATGTGTAGTTCGGCCACGAGCGCGGTGGCGGTCGATGACTCGATCACATCTGGTCCCGATGCGAGTTCGGCGATGAGATAGGTGGCGGCACGCTCGGTCTCGATCGCACCGAAGACCGCCCGATGCGACGCCGGCGCGTTCGATGCCTCCACGAAGGCGTCGATCAGGTATCGGGCCTCCTCGACGAGGCGTTCCGCCGGACCCGTCGCCCCGAGGCGCTGCGCCGCCGTGTCGGCCGCGGTTGCCTTGGCGACCCAGCCAGACCGATCGGTCGCATCGAGTTCGGTGAGCCACAACCGAGCGAGCCCTCGAACGAGGCCCGTGAAGCGGAGCAGCGGCTCTGCCTCGAGTGCGGGCATCACCGCGGCGAGGATCCGTGCAGCGTCCTGGTCGTGGACCCCGCGCTGGTAGCCGTCGCCGTGGCGTCGTTCGGCTTCCGCTTGGCACAGCTCGTTGATTTTCGTCGGATTGGCGGCTGCCGTGAGGAGCTCTGCGAGGCCGCCGGGTCGCGTGGACATCGTTTCCAACACCGCCCAGGCGAGGTATTCACCGCGGCTCACCCGGGGTGTCTCGGACGGGAAAGATCGTCCGAGGAGGTCGGAGTACTCACGGAGCTCGTCGGTGACGTCGACGGCGAAGTCGGTCGCGGTGATCGTGGCTGCGATCGTGTCGTCGCCGCGGTCGCTCGTCCGTGACGAGAGCACCATCTCGAACGGTTGACCGTTCGGGGCCAGCCGTACGCCACCGAGGACGACCGCGCCGTCGTCGGACACCAGTGCCGCTTTGTCCCTGATCCGACGCCTCGCTTCCTCCATCGCGTCGCGCAGCCCGCCACGAACTTCAGCGGCTCGTCCGGCGTCGTCCAGCTCACCCAGTTCGTCAGCGAGTTCCCGCACACGGGACGTCAGCTGGTCGGTTGCGAAGAACGACGCGATCTCCTTGTCGTCGGTGAACTCGCTCGCACGGCGGGTGACGGTGTCGAGCAGGCGAGTGGCGGCGTCGACGATCCGGGTCGCCCGACGATTGCGCTCGTCGAGGAGTGCCGTGCGGCGTTCGCCGACGACCTCATGCGCGTTCGAGCGGACTTCGGCGATCGACGCGCTGTGGTCGGGGTCATCGCCGTATCGCGATTCGAGTCGTTCGATGGTGACGAGGAGCCGAGCGAGCACGGCGTCGCACTCGTCGGGCGTCGAAGCGCCCGCGACCGAGCCGTTCAGAGTCTGCTCGACGAGGGCGAGTTCCGCGTCGAATGCCGCGTCGGTCTCTGCTGCGCCCAGATTCCGACGCTTCGCATCGAGTTGGGCCTGGACTCGGTTGGCGGCGCCGGTGACGTCGGAGACGCTGCGCACGAGGGCGGTGCGCACGGTGGGGTCGCCACCTTCGAGTGCTGACACGGTGTCGACGACGGCATCGAGATCGTTGCCGAGCATCTCGAGACGCTCGGCGATCGCGTCGAGCTGCGCCGAGGTCGTCGCGTCACCGACCGCGGCTTCCGTGGCCGAGATGTCGGACGACAGCGTCGCGAATGCCCCGGGTCGCGAGAGCACGTCGACCGCTCGTTCGCTCAACTCCGCGACGCCCTCGTCGAGCTCGGCAATCAGCGCGGTCACACGTTCACCGTCGATGGACTCGGTGTCGGCGACCACCGACATCTCGCCCCGAGCCCGGCG
>JBGCFW010000193.1:0-17134 GCA_045107155.1 Ilumatobacter sp.
TCGTCGATCCCGCTGATCAATACGCCGCGGTCGTGTTGTCGGGCTCGTCGACGATGGACGTGCTCGCCGCGGGCATGGCCGACGCTGACCCCGATGGTCCGTCTGGGCTCGAAGCGTTCAACGTCGGGTTCGAACACCGCACGGGTTACGAGTGGCTGTCACGCGATGCGGCAGAGGTCGACAAGTACGTCGCCGATCCGTGGTGCGGCTTCGACGTTCCCGACGAGACCATGCCGCAGCTCTTCGGGCCCGCTGCGCGTCTCGCCGACCCAGCGGCGCTCGCCCAGATCCGCAACGACCTGCCGATCCTCATCGCGTCCGGCAAGGCGGACCCTCTTGCGGGTGACGGACAACTCGTCGCGCTGTTGGGGAGTCGCTACGAAGACGCGGGCGTCGCCGATGTGACGGTGTCGGTGTACGACGAGGCACGCCACGAGATCCTGAACGAGACCAACCGCGATGAGGTCACCGCCGACCTCATCGCCTGGATCGACGCCCACCTCTGACGCCACGCGAGACCGTTTGCGTCCGGTTTCTGGCCCGACACCCAGTCGATTCCGATGACGCAAACGAGTGGTCTCTCGGCCGCCGGCCACACGAGACCGTTTGTGTCCGGTTTCTCGCCCCACCTCTGGTCGAACTTCGCGGCGCAAACGGACCGAGCGGGATGTGGGTCAGGGTGTGGGGTGCGTTCGGGACAAGACGTTGGAGGTGACCTGCTGGACAGCCGCGTCGCTGGCGAGTCCGAACACCCAGTCGGTGGTGCCGATGGTGACCACCTCGCCGCCGTCGGACCCGAAGGGTCGACATGTCAGCATGAGTGAATTGCCGTTGCGGACGCGGCGACGTGACGCGTCGCTGTCGTCGCCGTAGAGGCGCGTCGCCAAGAACTCGAGGTCGCCCTGGTCGGAGAGCGCGGCGATCGATGCCGGATAGTCACCGACACCGAGGTTGCTCGACGGCACGTGCCCGACGATCTCGATGTCGTCGGGAAGATCCGCCCGCTCGATCGGGACCGGCTGTTGGAATTCGTCGAACGTGATCGGGAGTCCCACGGTCTCGTAGCCGACCACTCCGTCGGTCGCGCCGAGAACGTCGCCGTATCGCAGTCCGGTCCCGTCGACCAGCCAGTGATCGGGTCGGTAGACGAGGTACCCACCGACACCGCGAGCGGTCGCGTTCCCGAACCGGTGATAGAGGCCGAATGCGGAACCAGCGCCGAGGAGACGCCACTCGGGGTGAGCGACGAGCGGGTCGCACCACATGCCACTCATCTCTTCCGGTCGTCCGTCGGCGACCACAGGGTCATCGACGTGTGCGGCGTACTTGTGGCACACCATGTTCAGCGAGGCGGCCCCGGCTGGTCCACCCTCGATGCGCACCTGCCAGAACATCGTGTTGCCCGACATGGCGGCATAGGTGCCGCCTCGGCGCACGTGCGTCTCGATCGCCTCGCGTTGCGGCGCCGACCAGTACTCGTCGTGACCGACGCTCATTACCAGGTCGTAGCCATCGAACAGCGCGGAATCGTCGTGCGGGTCGGTCGAGATGGCGAGGTCGATCTCGTGACCATCGCGCTCGGCCCATTCGACGAACCGACGAGCGTGGGTGAACCACCCCGCCGAGCCGATGGCGGACGGAAAGGCGTTCTCGGTCCGGTAGGCCTGGAAGATCCGGCCGTCGGCGTCGGGTTCCTCACCCCAGCGGACGGGGCGAGCCTTCCGATCGTCGCGTTCGATGTCCGGTCGCTCCAGCATCCCCCGCGCGAGCGGGCGATCGAACGAGACCGTGGAACCGCCGGTGTACAAGCTGCGTCCGCCCCACGTGTTGTATGCGTTCCAGGTGTTCGTATCGAGGACGAGCAGCGTGCCCGATGGCGTTGCGTTGCGGACCACGAACCACGCGGTGTTCCGGTCGCGGCCCGCGGGTGCGTCGCGTGCGATCAGCGTGACGAGGTGGAAACCGGGGGTCCACGATGCGTCCACCGGGATCTCGACGGACACCGGCCAGCCACACCCGGCTTCGTCGGCGTCTGGTGGAGGCTCGAGGTACCTGCCGGGCAGTGCGTCGGCGCGCCACACCTCCCGACGTGTCGCGCCCCAACGCTCGACGACCACGTCGAATCGGCTCGATCGTGTCGAGACGTGCAGTCCCACGGCGCTGTCGGCCACGACGCTCTGGGGCGTGCAGTACGCCTCGATGTCGTCATGGAACGTCTGATCGTCTGCCACCGGCGGACCGTAGCAAGTGGCGAACTGCCGAGATCGACGCACCCCGGACGGGCCGGTCGTCGGGGGTGGCGACGCGCTGTGCGGACATCTTCGACCTCGAGGGTGTCCGCCGTGGCGCGTCATGGCGTCGGGTCCGAGAAAACGCCCGCTTGCGCGCGATCACTCGCCTTGCGCCGCCGCCTGGCTCTGCTCGTAGGAGATCGTCGGATACTTCGGAGGATCATCGTCGCTCTGGCACGTCGGTACGCAGGTCATCGGGTAGTCGGCGGCTGCGTTGTAGAAGAACGGGATCGAGTAGCGCGAGGTGGCCGAGCCGTTGTTCGCGAAGTGTCGGACACTGAGGTAGTGATCGTTCGTCCACTGCTTGAGCAGCTCACCCGAGTTCACCACGAATGCCCCGTCGACGACCGGCGCGTGGATCCAGCAGTCACGGCCGTGGCTGTAGATCGTGAGACCGGGTGAGTCCTGGAGGAGCAGCGTGAAGAAGGTGGTGTCGACATGTGGTGCGATGCCGAAGTCGGCGTCGACCTCCAGCTGCTCCGGCACCGGCGGGTAGCGGGTCATCCGCAGGCGCCACGACGGATGCTCGAAGCCACGGTCGAAGAAGTCGCTGCGCAGTCCGAGCGCGACCGCGTACACCGTCACGAGTCGTCGGGCGAGATCCTTCACGGCAACCACGTAGCGCTCGACCGTGTCTCTGAATCCAGGCAGAGCGTCGTCGGTGAGCCACTGGCTGTCGTCCAGATCGAGGTCACGGTTGCCCTTCGCGAGAAACGCCTCGTTCAGATTGGCCTTCGCACGGGTCGGCAGCTTCCGCGAGTACATCGGCAGGTAGCCGACACCGCCGACGGGCCAGCTGGGCCGGTCCATACGAATCGTGTTCTTCACGTCGAGCGGCAGGTCGTGGAAGCGCCGGTTCATGTCGAACATCTCGGCGATCAACGATCCGTCGACGGTGTGCCCGACGAGCTGGAAGAAGCCAGCCGTCCGGCACGCACGGTCGAGCTGGTCAGCGATCGTGTCGAGGTCTGCCGCGTCGCCGGTGGCGAGCCACGGAGCGATGTCGATGATCGGGATGTCGCCGTGGCGTGCGAGCTGCGGATTCGACACGTCCCACGCCGACGACTCGGCGCGCAGCTGCCGTTCCTTCGCCTCGGGGTCGAACCGATCAGTGGACATCTCCACATGATTGCGAACAGGCGTGGCGAGTCACCTACTCGTCGACGCTCGGGCACGCCGACACGACAGGGCCGTCGCCGGGAACGAACCGCTCCCACTCGTCGGCGGTGAAGTCGCGGCCGGCGAGTTCACATGCACGATCGACCCACTGGCCGGGGTCGATCGGGAGCTGGATGACCTGCCCGGAACTCGCCACCCACACGGTGTCGGACTCGGCGTCGTACCACGGTGTGTTCTGCGCACGGGTGCCCGACCCCTGCCAGAGCACACCGAGGGAGACGGCTCGCTCGACGTCCCAGAGCCGTACGCTGCCGTCGGCCGCTGCGGTGACGAGCAACTCGCCGTCTCGTGCGAACCCGGCGGCGGCGATCTCTCCTGCGTCGGGGAACTCGACGACTTCCTCCGTGGCCGGGTCGACGACGATGAGGTCGTTTCGGCTTCCGAACGCCAGACGACCGCTCCCGCCCACCGTGTGGTCCGAGGCTGCGGCGAACAGGCCCCGGCGTCCTGTCTCGATCGTGGAGACGAGCGCACCCGACGAGTCGTACGTCCGCAGCGTCCCGATTTCGCTCATGATGTGGAGCCCACCATCGGGAGTGGGCCGAGCGGACCCGAGGTCGCCTTCCACCTCCACGCGCAGACCAACGGCGAGCTCACCGGGGCGCGTGGTCACGAGCGCGACCTGTTGGCTGAGATCAGCGCGTTGGATGTATGCCGCGCCGGCAGCATCCCGGTCGCCGAACCCCTGGCCACCGACGGAGACGGCATCGGATTGCTCGGTCCCGGTGATCGACTCGGCGCGTTGCCCGTCGGTCCAGCGCGAGATCTCGCCGTCGAACGTGAACGTGAGCAAGCCGCCTGCGTCGGCGAGCACCGCGTCGGTTGTCGCGGGCCGACCCGACGGCTCGATCAGTTCGAGCTCGCTGCGTTCGCCGGTCTCGACGTCGACGAGCGAGACGGTGCCGTCGGGGTCGACGATGCCGGCGATGCCCGACTCGATGTTGACCAGCGCTTCCGGTTCGTATGGCCACGACTGTTGCACGAGCCCGGACGAGTCGAAGTCGTAGATGTCGTAGCGCGTCGCCTGGACGACCAACATCGTGCCGTCGGGACGGATCCTTCCGCCCTGAGCGCCGCGCGTTCGCAGTGGGCTGCCGACGGCGCCGGTCCGGCGATCCATCAGGTCGACCTGGCCGGCCGACGACACGATGAGGAGTCCGTCGGGTCGCACGCCGACCGCGTCGAACGATCCGGTCGTCGACGAGGTGACCTCGGCGATCTCCTCGCCGGTCGCGAGGTCGAGCGTTCGGACGGCGCCGCCGCTCATGGCGACGATCAGCTCGCCGGTCGTCTCGTCGATCGCCGCGGCCTGTGGGTGCCGAGGGAGGTCGATGCGCAGCGTCTCGCGGCCCGTGTGGGCGTCGAGCACGACGGCGAGGCCGCCGGGAGGACCTCCGTCACCGTCGGTCGCGGCGGTCACGACGGCGACGTCGGCGCTCATCACAGCGATGGGAAAGCCCTCGATGCGGACGTCGCTGACCACGTCGCCGATGGGCTCGCCGTCGGTGGCGTCGAGGATGCGGAAGTCGGCCGAGGCCGGCGTGCCCGAGATAGAAATGAGTCGGTTGTCGCCGAAGTTCCGACCGAGGAGGTCGGTACCCATCGGAACCTCGCGACGCACCTCACCGGTGCCGTCGAGGGTCGCATGTCGGTACACACTTCCGGTCGCGTCGCCGACCCACCTCAGGTCTTGTTCCGGGTCCCCCAACCAACCGCCGCACCGGACGGGCGCGACGCCGTGGTCGACGATCTCACCGGTCGTCAGATCCTGGCTGAGCAATGCACCGTCGATCACCGAGTACTCCATCAGACCGTCGCTCGTCAGCAGGCTGGTAGCACACGCGCCGCCGGTCGCGAGTAACCGGGGATAGGTCGCCACTCGCTGCGCGACGCGGCCCGAGGTGAGCGCGTTCAGCACGGCCCGCTCGGTGTCGGTTGTGGGCGATCGTCGGTGGGCTTCAAGGCTCAGCAAGAGTGCGATCTGTGGGTCGTCGAACGACTGTGCGGCCGAGCGGCTGACGAGGGTGGCCACGTCGGCATCGGCTCGGGCAGCGTCGGCCGCGGCTGTCTGGGCCTCGGCCTCTTGCGCCTGCGCTTCGGCGTCGGCCGCTGCCGCGAGCGCTGCATCCGCTTCGTCGTCGGCGCGCTGTTGCTGGGTGACGGCGATGCCTCCAGCCACCAGGGCGACGACCAGCGCCACTGCCACCCCTGCGACGAGCCGTCGCAACCGGCGGAGCCGGCGTCGTTCCTCCCGGCCACGATCGTCGGACGCACGCTGAGACGCCGCGATGAAGTCGTTGTCGACGGGACGGAGCCAGCGTCGTTGATCGGCGTCGAGTTCGACCGCATCGGCCAGTCGCTCGCCTCGGTACAGGTCGGCGTCGGTGCGCCCTGCGCCGTCCCAGTCCGACGCCGCTCGAGAGATGGCAGCGGACCGGCGGAGCAGATCACGATCATCGTCGAGCCATCTCACGAGGCGCGGCCACTCTCGGAACAGTGCTTCGTGCGCCACCTCGATCGTCGGTTCTCGTGTCGCGGGATCGCGATCGAGCGTCACCAGGCGAGCCGCTGCGAACTCGTCGACCACCCAACGCGCAGCAGCATCATCGACGAGGTCGCCCAACGGCAGTCGTCGGCGCACGTCGTTCGACGCCGCGGCCTGATCGGTGAGTCGTCCGAACACGCGCCGTATCGCTGCACGCTGTTCGTCATCGGCCGACTCGTACAGGGTCTCGGACCGCGCCGCGAGCGCTCCGCTCAAGCCCCCGAGCTCGTCGTACGCAGCGTTGGTGAGCGTCGCCGAGGTCGGGTTCCGGCGATCGAAGAGTTCACTCAATGCGTACTGCAGGAGCGGGAGCGGTGCCGAGAGCGCAATGGCTTCAGAGGTGAGACGCGCAACGAGTCCAGGTTCGAACTCGACGCCGAGGCGGGCGGCCGGCTCGACCACGGCGAGTTCGAGTTCGTCTGCGGCGAGGGGGACGACGTCGACGGCACCGACGGCCAACATCGGCGCGAACCGTGGATGCCCGAGTGGGCGGTCGTAGTAGTCGGCACGCAGTGTGGCGACGACTCTGAGCGGCGAGGTCGGGTCATCGATCGCGAGTGTCAGGGCGTCGAGGAAGGCATCGGCATCCGGCGACGCGAAGAGCTCCTCGAAGTGGTCGATGAGCGACACGAGTTGGTCGTCGTCGCTGCGCAGGCAGCGTCGGATGCCACGCAGGATGCCGCGCCGCTCGTCTCGGAGCTGCGCCAAGAGCGTGGACGGTGCGTTCACGGCGACTCGGAGGAGTGCGGTCTCAAGCGCCTCGAACGGATGGCCTCCCGGCACCATCGTCGTGACGAACCAGTCGTCGGAGCCATCGATCGCACCGGCGCGAACCGCGGGGATCACGCCCGCTCTGACCACAGACGACTTGCCTGAACCGGAGGGACCGACGACGACGCAGCAGCGCGAGGCCTCTCCGGTTCCGCCGAGTCGATCGATGATCTGCCGGACCAGGCGCGATCGTCCGAAGAACCGGTCGGTGTCGCCGTCTTCGAACGCACGAAGCCCCACATACGGGTTGGCCGCTCCGTCGGGTACCGAGGTCGGACGTGTGTCCACACTGCCAGTGCTCGCAACGTCGAGCGCATCGATGAACTCGGCGATCGTGGAGTATCGGTCGGCCGCGTCGTGAGCGGTGGCCGTGGCGACCGCATCGGCGATTGCTTGCGGGACGTCGAGGTGCTCTCCGAGCGCCGGAACGTCCGTGGTCAGCCGTTGGTCGATGAGATCGTCAGGCGACGCGTGGGGTGGAAACGGTAGTGAGCCGGTGAGGCACTCGAACAACACGATGCCGAGGCTGAACACGTCGGCGGTCGGTCTGAGCGGTTCGCGCCGCAGCTGCTCCGGCGACGCATACAGGGGAGAACCGGGCGACAGCGCGGCCTCCGGGCCCGCCGACGCAGTGGCTTCGAGGGCGATCCCGAAGTCGCTGAGGAACGCGTGCTGCTGGTCGTCGAAGAGGATGTTCGCGGTCTTGACGTCTCGGTGGACGATCCCGCGGGCGTGCGCGGTCGAGAGTGCTCCACCGATCTGCCGGGCGAGGGCGAGTGTCTCGGCCGGCGTGAGCGGCCCGTCGTCGAGCCGACGTTCGAGCGTGCCGCCCGGGAGCCACCTCATGACGAGGTAGGCGGAGTCCGGGTCGCGCCAGAAGTCGATGAGCGGGACGATGTGTGGGTGTTCGAGTCGGGCGACGAGGTGGGCCTCGGCCTCGAAGCGGCGGATGAACTCCGGCTGCGACGCGAGCTCGGCCCGGATCTGTTTGATCGCGACCTCTCGACGTACCGACGGTTGCTCACCGCGCCACACCACCGAGAAGGCACCGGAGCCGGCTTCTTCGAGCAACCGGTAGCCGCGGAGTGGTCGGCCGAGTTGCTCGACGCGCAGTGACGGGTCGTCGGCGAAGATCGCCCGTTCCAGTTCGTCCATGCCGTGCGAGAGATCGAGACCCGACTCCTCGGCGAGTCGCCGCCGGAAGTCGGCGATCGAGCGGAGCGCTTCGGCAGTTCGCCCGCTGCGGTGCAGCGCGATCGCGTACTGCTGCGCGGCGCGGTCGCGTTGTCGATGCTCAGCTGTGAACGCGGCGAGCTCGCCGGTGATCTGGGTGTGTCGGCCGAGAGCCAGCGCTGCTTCCCAGCGCTCCTCGCGCATCTCGAGCCGATCGAGCTGGAGTTGGGCGATCTCGGAGAGCGCCCAATCGAGATCCTCCAGCTCGCGGAACGGCTCACCGCGCCACAGCTCGAGCGCTTCGTCGAGGAGCGTCACGGCGGTGAGCGGATCCTCATCGGTGCGCGCGGTTGTCGCGCTGGCCCGGAGCGCTGCGAATCGACGGTGTTCGACCTGGTCGGGAGGCGCTGCGAGGCGGTACCCGGACGGGACTGTCTCGACCCAGTCGCCGAGCTCGCTCGGAAGTGCCTGTCGGAGCCGCGAGACGTATGTGCGGATCGCAGGCTCGGTGGCGTCGGGACGATCCTCGTCGGTCCACAGGTACTCGGCGAGCCAGCCGATGTCGACCACGGTTCCGACGCGAACCGCAAGCAGTGCGAGCAGCCGCCGTTGGCGCGGCCCACCGATGTTGATCGGCCCATCGGCTCCGTCGACACCGATGTGTCCGAACACCCGGATCATGGCTGTGTCGGTCGCTCCCGGTTGCATCCGATGGCGTGTCGTTTCTGCGTCCACCGCAAAGATCGTCGACGGCCGACCTTACAGGAACCTCACAGCGCGAAGGACCTGCTCAAGGGGTGTCCCGCTGGACCGCCACGGCCATCCCGCGCTCGCTAGAGCGAGCGATCGCGCAGCGATCGTGCATGTCGGGTGAACTCGGCGACCACTCGCTCCTCGTCGATGCCGACGACCTCTCCGCCGTCGACCACGAGTTGGCCATCGACCAGGGTGTGTGTGACGTCGTCGGCGCGGCTGCCGTAGACGATGGCCGCTTCGAGGTCGTAGAGCGGAGCCACGTGGGCGCCGGATACGTCGACGATCGTGAGGTCGGCCGGGGCGCCGATCGCGATCGTGCCGAGCTCGGGTCGATGCATCGCCTTCGCTGCCTCGCGAGTCGCCATCCCGATCACCTGATTCGTCGTGAGGAACGTCGGATCCGCGGTGTGCTGCTTGTGCGTGATGGCGGCGTACTTCATCTCTTGGAACGTGTCGAGCGTGTTGTGGCTGGCGGGCCCATCGGTGCCGAGCCCCACGGTGACGCCGTGCTCCCACATCGTTCGCAGGTCCATCGTTCCCGACACCAGCTTGGCGTTGCAGACCGGACAGTGGGCGACCTTGACGTCGTGTTCGCCGAGCAGGGCGATGTCGGCCTCGCTCATCATCGAGCAGTGCCCGGCGGTGACGTCCGGACCGAGGAACCCGATGTCGTGCAGCCACTGCGTCGGTGTCGATCCGTAGTGCTCTCGGACGTACGCGAGCTCGTTGGCTCCTTCGGCCAGGTGTGTGTGGATGGGGAGTTCGCGCTCGTTCGCGAGTTCGCGCACGGCCTTCCACATGTCTTCGCCGCACGAGTAGACGGCGTGAGGTGACAGGGCCAACCGGACGCGCTGCCCATCGATGTCGGCAGCGCCGGTCGTGGCGGCATCGAAGTCGTTCAACGCGCCCCACGACCAATCGGTGGCGTCCGCATAGATCCCGCGGTCGGCGAAGCCGTAGCCGAGCGTGGCCTTCAGTCCGACGTCGTCGAGTGCACGCACCTGTGGTGTCACGGCGTAGCCGTCGAAGTGTTCGTTGAAGCAGGTGATGCCGGACTTCGCCATCTCGACGAGGCCACACATCGAGGCCCAGTAGAGGGTCTCGTGGTCGAAGTTCTGCTTCAGCTTCCACATCGTCTCGAGCCACTCGAACAGCTCGACGTCTTCGAGGAGGCCCCGGAGCAGCATGTTCGAGCCGATGTGGGTGTGGCAGTCGACGAACCCTGGCAGCACTGCAGAGCCATCCGCGTCGATCGTGCGCAATGCACGGAACTCCTCACCGGGTTCCAGAAGGCCGGCGACGAGTCCGTCGCGTATGAGCACCGTCGCGGTCGTCGGAGCGACACCGTCGGCCGATGCGGTGATGACGGTGCCACGTGCGATGGCGAGGTCGGCGGTCGGTGCGACGTTGTCGGTCATGATTCCTCCATTGGGGTTCGCTGCCCCGTGGTCGTGGGCGGGGCGCGTCGAGTGGTCAGTCCGCCGTGTCGATGGCGGCGAGCTTTTCGAGGATGTAGTCGCCGGCGAGAACCGGTTCATAGGTGTGCGGTCCGTCGACGTCGAGCGTCTCGATGAGGGCGTCGGGGTCGACGCCACAGAAGTTCACGAGCGACAGCAACTCCTCGGCGGAGTCTTCTGCGCTGGGAGGTAACACGCGATGGACCGTCGACCGCCACCGGTCGCCCGTCCACCGGGCGAGAAGATCGCCGACGTTGACGGTCATCGACCCGTCGACGAAGGGTGCGTCGATCCAGTCTCCGTCAAGCGTCTGCAACTGCAGCCCGCCGTATCCCGCCTGTCGATCGAGCAGTGTCAGTGCCCCGAAGTCGCTGTGCGCACCGATCCGGAATTGCCCCTCCTCCGGCGGTCCGACGGAGTCGAGTGACGGATACCAGTTGAGGTTGAGCGACGAAGCCTGTGCAGATGCGTGCCTCGTGAGCGCGTCGGGCCCGAGGCCGAGCGCAACCGAGAACAACTCGAAGCAGTCGATCGCCACCTTCCACACGTCAGCGAGATAGGTCTCTGTGGCCGGGCGCAAGCTCGGCACCTCGGTGGGCCAGCGGTTCGCCATCGGAGAATCGTCGGGGTGGTAGCCGAGCTTGAGGGTCTCTTTGAGGTCGGGCGGTGACTCGTCGCCGGTCGCGTACGAATTGGCCTCCGCTCCGGGTGGGATCCACCCTCTGCCCCCGACCCGGACCGCGTACTGCTGCTTGTCGTGCGGACCGAGCGCGAAGAACGCCAACGCTTCGCGGCGCACTTCGGCAATCAGTTCGGCGGAGATGCCGTGGTCGGTCGCGAGTAGGAACCCCGAGGTGCACAGGGCGCGATCGACGTCGGCTGCGATCTCGGCTCGCTCGTCAGTGGTCGCAGATCGCCACGCAGCGATGCTGATCGTCGGGATGTTCATCGCTCGTCGTCGGGCTTTCTCTGCGGTGTTGGTGTCAATCGATCGACAAGGTGACAGCGGCGCTGTCGAGGATGGGAAGGCCGAGCTCCGTCGCGAGGCCCGCCGCGACTTCGGCGCCAGCGACGTTCGTGCACATGACGACGATTGCTTCTGGCTCGGCCGTCGCCACGCTTCGGATCATGGCGGTGATCGCAGCGGGACCGATCGCGGCGAATTCGTTGCTCACGGTGCCTCCGTCGTTGCGGGATGCGACCACTTCGAATCCCAGGGAGTCGTAGTTCCGATCGATGCGGTCGGCGACATCATCGGTGTAGGGCGTCACCAGCCCCAACCGCGTCACTCCGAGGTCGGCCAAGCGCTGGTTGATGTCCAGAACACAGGTGGTCGTGGGAATCTCGGTCTCCCGTGTCATGCGAGCGACGAATGCCTCGTCGTGTTCGACGCCGAGCCAACTGGCTGACGTGCCACCCCATGTGATGCGATCGACCTTGGCGTCGCACAACAGTCGCGCAGCGGCGACCTGAGCATCCAGGTCGAATTGAGACCGAGATGTGGCGTCGAGGGCCACGTCGAGGACGCGTTGTCGCGACACGTGAATCGTCAGATCTGGGGTCTGCATCTGGAGGCGTGCCGCCAACGGCTCGAGCACGACGTTCGACGAGGGAATCAAGAGTCCGAGGCGCATCAGACGATCGACGTGCGCGCCGAGATCCCTCCGTCGACGGTGTAGACGGTGCCCGTGGTGTAGCCAGCTCGATGCGATGCGAGGAACGCCACGAGATCAGAGATCTCGCGGCAGTGCGCCGGACGGCCGAGCGGATATCGCTCTGCGAGCTCCATGTACCGATCCGGGTCGCCGAGGTCCTTCTCGGCTCGCTTGCGCAGCATGTTGTAGATCCGGTCGGTGTGCACGGGTCCTGGATTGATGCCGACTACGCGCATGTTGTCGTCGAGCGCATAGCCCCCGAGCGCACGGGTGAATCCCATGAGGCCGATGTTGCCGGTGGCCCCGGCGATGTAGTCGCGATCCAGCACTTCGCCGCCGTTGCCGATGATGTTGATGATGACGCCTCCGCCGGCGTCTTTCATCTTCTTGTAGAACAGCCGGCTGATGTTGATGTAGCCGAAGACCTTGAGGTCGAACCCCTTTCGCCAGGCGGTTTCGTCGACGTCCCACAGATCGCCGCTCGGGATCGCGCCGGCATTGTTGACGACGATGTCGACGCGCTCGATCGCTGCGGCGAGCGCATCGGGAGCGTCGTCCACGGTGAGGTCGTGAGGATGCAACGTCACCTCGACGTCGCAGGTCTTCGCGATTCGTGCTTTCAGCGCCTCGAGTCTGTCGACGCTGCGCGCGGTCAGGTGCAGGTGCACACCTTCGGCCGCAAGTGTCTCGGCGACGTGCTCACCGATGCCCTGTGAGGCGCCGGTGATCAGCGCTGTCTGGCCGGTCAGGTTCAGGTCCATCAGGTCACGTCACCCGTTCTGAGCTGTGTCCGCGTCCGCTGATTCGACGAGTCGGCGGAGCTGGCGGCGGTACGCGAGGCTGAGTCGGTCGGCCCGCGCATGTACCTCCACCGTGGGGTCGAGGTGCAAGACGTTGGTGTGAAACGCCTCCAACACCTCGAGATCTTCGTCGAGGACGCGGTCTTCGAACTCGAGCATGTCGGCGATCGACGTCGGGTCGCCGTCGAAGTCGTTGCGCGCCATCAGCTTGAAGATGCGGGTCGAGTGAGCGGACTCCGGTTGCATCGCATAGAGGATCGAGATGATCTGGTCGGTCATCGGGAAGCTCAGTCGCATGAAGACCGAGAAGGGCGGGAGCGCGGTCTTCTCGACCACGTGCGGTTGCGCGAGCTCGTGCTCACCGGTGGCCACGAGCGGGTCGTCGTGGTTGAGGTACCACGTGGTGTACCGAGTGGTGGCGGTCCAGCCGTGGGTCTCGACGCGGGTGTTGTCGACTTCGGTCTTGTCGGGCACGCCGAACGTCGAGACGTGCACGGTGGCGAAGTGCGTGGCGTCGACGAAGTTGTCCATCAGCTGGCCGGCCGATGCCGAGGTGCGACGGGGAACCGTCGGGATCTGGTCGAACGAAGGATCGTTCCACTCGGGGATCTCGGGGAGCCCGAGCACGGGTTCCGATGGCGCGATCCACACCATCCCGAGGTGCTCGGTGACACCGAACGGTGTCGCGGCACGAGCTCGCGGCGGGATGACCGACTCGACCGGGGCCGACGGAATCCGTACACACGCTCCACCGAGGCCGAAGCGCCATCCGTGGTACTTGCACTGGAGTGTGTCGCCGACGACCGTGCCCAGGCTGAGCGGGGCAAGGCGGTGAGGGCACTGATCGCGTGCTGCGAACAAGCCGCCGGCGAGGCGCACGACCACCCACGGTTCACCGAGCAGCATCACGCCGAGTGGCGTGTCGGTGACCTCGTCGCAGAGCGCGACAGGGAACCACGACCGGTCGAGTCCGGGCGTGCAGTTGTCGACCGTCGCCGCTCGTGCCGTCTCGGTCGGGTCGGGCACGACGTGCAGAGTCCCTGCCATGAGGGCGAACGTAGGACGACGTCATGTCCGGTCTGTCCCGGTGTGATGACCGCTCCGTGAATTCGCCGCGACAGCGACCGTGAACGCGAGAACGATCACGACCTCGCGGGATGCGGGTGCAACGCTCGAATGCGACCGGCCAGCACTTCGTCGGTCGCGAACAGCACTCCCCGGTGGTTCATCGAGGTGGAGTCGGCTCGGTTCAGGTCGAGGGCGCGACCGTGGATGTCGGTGGCGACCGCACCGGCTTCGTGGAACAGGCAGGCGGTGGCGGCGAAGTCCCACAGGCTGCCGCCGCCGGTCGGCTGGGGGAGTTTGAAGTAGCACGCAGGTGGGTTGGCGAGTACCCCGCACGCGTTCATGACCGCGCCGCTGGTGGCGTGGACACGTATTCCGGTCAGGCCCATGTCGAGTGCGACGTGGTCGAGCGCAACGGCGACGGCGTCGTGATGCTCCATCGTCAGGAAGCTGCGGTCGGCGAACACCGACAGCACGTCACGTTCGAGCGCCGGCCCGCCGGACCAGGCGGCGCCGTCGCGAAACCCGCCGATACCCGAGATCGCGTGGTACGTGGTCGCCGTGGCGGGGTCGAACACGACCCCGACGAGCGGGGTTCCGTCGTGGCGGACCAGCGCGATCGAGACGGCCGAGCCGGGAGCGCCCTCGATGAAGGGGAGCGTGCCGTCCAGAGGGTCGATGCACCAGAAGTGGTCAGCGGTCAGGCGGCGACCGTCGTCTTCTCGTTCTTCGGTGAGCACGGCGAGTTCGAAGCGTTCGAGCGTTGGGCCGAGTGACCGAAGGATGATGTCCTCACTGCGTCGGTCGATCTCGGTCACCACCTGGGCGGCCAAGCTGCCGTTGCCTGCCTTGTGCTGCACGTCGATCGGTCGCGTCGTCGCGATCATCCGACCCGCCTCGGTGGCGGCTGTGATCGCGGCATCGCCGAGCTGACGCAGATCGTCGCGGGTGAGCTTCACAACGACTCCAGGGCCTCATCGACCAGGCGCTCGCTGTAGCTGTGGAGCTTCCAGTGGCCGGGGCTCCATCCCCGCAAGAAGCGGGTGAAGTCGGCCCAGGCGACCGGGTAGAGCGCACGCCAGTCCTCTTCGAGTGCCGTGAGATCGATCGCCTTCCCGCGCCGTGCGATGGCGTCGCGCAGCAGTTCGAAGTAGCGGTCGAGCAGGTCGGGTGCCATTGCTTCGCTGTCGTCTTCGTCGAGACAGCTGCTGATGAGATACGCGACGTCTTTCATGCCGCAGCCGCCCCCGGCGTATTGAAAGTCGACGGCAGCCGCATGACGCCCGTCGGGGCTGAAGCAGAAGTTCGCGAGCTTGGCGTCACCGTGAACGAAGGTCTGGAACGCGCTGTCGTTGAGGCGTCGATCGATCGTCGTCGCCGCCGCCTTGAGCGGACCGTCGGGGAGCTTCGCGAGTTCATCGGGTCGCGTCGCAAGGTGCCAATACGTTCCGGTCGGCCACAGGTCCTCGGGGTGATCGCCCATGAAGGTGGCGTGGAAACTCGCGAGCCACGAGAGGCACGCCTCGAGTTCGACCTCCGTCACCACCCGGCATCGGCCTGCGAAACCCGACGCATCGAGATCCTCCAACACGATGATCACCTCGTCGCCGCGGGTCTCGAGGGCAAGACAACGTGGGACTCGACACGTGTCGTCGCACAGCCGTGCGTACCGGTCGTACCACGTGGTCTCGACCCGGTACGACTGCAGCTTCCGCTCGTGGGAGAGGTCGGAGTTCCAGCCACGTGGATGCTCGCGTTCATCCGGCCAGCGAACGTGCTTCACGATGGCGGTCGAGGACGGCCCGCCGTCGAGTTGATGCCGAACGATCTGCCCGTAGCCGCTCCACAGGCTCTGCACGACCTGCGTGCTCGTGATCTCCTCAGCGCCAGTGGCGGCGAGAACGAGGCGCTGGGCGTCGATGCTCATCACTCGAGTCTCGCTCACCGCTGGTCGCCGCCGAGAGCGCTCGCCCGCCAGCACCCCTCCGGCTCATCGGATCGCGTACGGCCGGTTGTCGCCGGGCCGTGGCAGCGCAGTGGGATCGGGAATCGCGGTCGCCTGGTCGAGGTGGTCGACGAAGTGACGGAGCACGCCGGCGTCTTCCAGGACTCCGTCGAGTTCGTCGGATCGCAGTTCGACGTAGCGGGCGAGCAGCACGCCCCGCGCCCATTCGAGGAAACGTGACGACTCGATTCGAGTGTCCACCCCGTCGGCCAGCTCGACCTTCGCCGACCCGTGCACGGTGGCTTCGGCGACCCACGGGAGATAGTGGCGTCCGGCTTCGGCGATCACGGCGATCAACGTCTCGGGGACGACGCCGGGATCGCTCCAATCCCCGAACACCTGCTGCTCCGGGGTTCTGAGTCGATGCGTGTGCGTCGCAGCGGCGGGCCCGTGCTCGTCGACGAGCGCTCGACAGAATGGGTCGCCCACGAAGTGCGCAGCGTTGGCGCCGAACACAGCGAAGTCGGCGAGTGACGGCCGATCACCGAAGAGGTAGCCGTCACCGAGGTGTCCGCCGAGCGCGGTGAACCATGGGGCGACCACGTTGCTCATCCAGGCGTCGATGTGATCGGCCTCGATGCCGATGTTTCCCAGGCTGGCGCTCATGCTCGCGACGACCAGCTCTCGCACCGTGGCGCCGGGAAGTGGAAGGTGCACGGCGAGCTCCTCGGCGAGCTGCCAGCCGGCAGTGACCGTGTTGTCCTCGTAGCACCAACGGCTGCCGACGGCCGGCCGGTAGTGCCACTCGTCGGAGAGGTCGTCGAGGAGGTAGCAGAGGAATCGTTGCGTCGGGTCGTCGGGGAGAACGCCACGCCCGCTCGGCGTGTCGGAGGACTGATCGAGGTGTTCGATGATCGACGTGGAGTCCCACATGGGCGCGCCAGACGGGGTGTCGACGACCGGGATCGCGCCGGTCCACCCGGCGGCGGCGGCCGTGGGGTGTCCCGCCGGTTCGGGGCCCATGGGCGTGAGTCGCCACGCGCGGTCGGTGTAGTCGAGGTACCCCGTGACCTTTCGGGTGAAGTACGACCTGGTCAGTCCGTGGACGAGGTACACGGGAGCCCTTCGTGCTGCGCGACGAGTTGCAGCATCTCGCGGGCGACCATCGGGGCCGCGTTCTGGTTCTGGCCGGTGACGAGGTTCCCGTCGACGACCCAGTGGTTGGCGAATGGGTCCCGGAACCGCGTTGCGCTCTCGAACTCGGCGCCGAGCTTTCGGAGCTCGGTCTCTGGATGGTGCGGCGTGCTGTCGATCCCCAGCTCGCGCACTTGCTTGTCGGTCACTGCCGACACGCGTCGGCCCTCGACGAGTGGGCGCCCGTCCGGTGCGGTTGCTCGGAGCAGCCCGAGCGGACCGTGGCACACCCCGCCGATCACGCTGCCCTGCTCGTTCGCCGCGGTGATCTGTTCGCCGAGTTCGTCTGAAAAGCCGAGATCG
>JBGCFW010000194.1:0-15716 GCA_045107155.1 Ilumatobacter sp.
ATCCGTTGGCGGGTTCCGGCTACACGGTCGGGCTCACAGGTGCGGCGGGTGCCGGGAAGTCGACGCTCACATCTGCGTTGGTCTCCCACCGGCGCGCGCGCGAACCCGAGATCGCCGTCCTCGCCATCGATCCGTCGTCACCGTTCACGGGTGGTGCGATCCTCGGCGATCGAGTGCGGATGCAGGATCACGCGACCGACCCGGGGGTGTTCATCCGGTCGATGGCCACGCGCGGGCATCTCGGCGGCTTGTCGCTCGCCACACCGGAGGCGGTTCGCGCACTCGATGCCATCGGGCGGAAGTGGATCCTCGTCGAGACCGTCGGCGTCGGCCAGGCAGAGGTCGAGGTCGCCGGCAAGGCCGACACGACCGTTGTCGTCGTGAACCCTGGGTGGGGTGACAGCGTCCAGGCGAACAAGGCCGGGCTCATGGAGATCGCCGACGTGTTCGTCATCAACAAGGCCGACCGCAAGGGCGCCGATGAGACGCGACGCGATCTGATGCAGATGCTCGACCTGTCTGATATCGCACACGAGTCATGGCGTGCTCCGATCGTCGACACCGTCGGGACCACGGGCAACGGGGTCGAAGAACTGTGGGACACAGTGCTTCAGCACCGAGCCCACGCCGAGTCGAGCGGCTTGCTCAAAGAGCGACGCACGTTCCGACTGCGCGAGGAGCTCCGGGAGATCGTCGCGCAGCGGTTGGGTCGTCGAGCACGCGAGATCTGCAGCGGCGAGCGATGGGATGAGCTCACCGACGAGGTGGTCGAGCGGACCACCGACCCGTGGACCGCTGCCGACGAGATGCTCGCCGGTCTCGCGTAGACGGCCTGCAACGCTCCACGCTCACCCGCCCTCGGCGGGGAATTCATGGTAACGCTCGTTGCATGTCGGTGCGGCGGGTTCTGACACCATGCCTCCATGGCCTATGAACTGCTGACGCTCGAACGACGCGACGACGGGGTTGCCGTCGTGACGCTTGCGAACGGGAAGGTGAATCCACTGTCGCGGGAGTTGCTCGGCGAACTCCGCCAGGTCGCCGACGAGTTGGCTGCCGATCTGCCGGGCGCCGTGGTGCTGACCGGAGGCGAGCGCATCTTCGCGGCGGGTGCTGACATCTCGCAGTTCGGCGGTCCGGACGAGGCCGCCGAGATCGGCCCGCTCTTCCACGACACGATCGGCTCCTTCGCGTCACTCCCACGGATGGTGATCGCCGCGGTCGCGGGCTACGCGCTCGGTGGAGGCTGCGAGCTGGCGCTCGGGTGCGACTACCGGATCGCCTCCGAGAAGGCCGTGTTCGGTCAGCCCGAGATCCTCCTCGGGATCATTCCAGGTGGTGGTGGCACGCAGCGTCTGGCTCGTGTGGTCGGACCCTCGAAGGCGAAGGAGATGTGTCTGACCGGTCGTCAGGTCAAGGCTGACGAGGCCTATCGGATCGGGTTGGCTGACGAGGTGGTGCCGCCCGAGGAGCTCCACGAGCGGGCCATTGCACTCGGGGCCGAGGTCGCACAGGGTGCCTTGGAGGCGCAGGCGATCACGAAGCGACTGATCGATGCCGGGCTGTCGACGTCGCTCGACGACGGGCTCGCACTCGAGCGAGAGGGTTTCGTGGAGGTGTTCAGGACCGACGATTCCCAGATCGGGGTCACGAGCTTCCTCGAACACGGCCCCGGCAAGGCGGCCTTCACCGGCAAGTGACGGACGGCGTGTGAGTCTGGCAGCTCACCGAACGTGTCGGAGCGGGTCTGCACCAGCTCCGCGACGTCAGCCGGGTCCAAGAGGGCGGCTGAGGTTCCACGAGCCTCGAGCGAGCCACACGCCGATCGCGATCAGCACCACCATCGTGCCCGCGACGGTGCTGAAGGCGACAGTGCGACCGTAGGCCTCGTAGACCTCGCCGGTGACCATCGCCATGATCCCGGCCATCAGGGCCTGGGATGCTCCCAGCATCCCCTGTGCCCCGGCCTGACGGTCGTCGGGGACGACCATCCCGGCGCCGACCCCAGCGGCGGAGATCGTTGCGCCGTCGGTGACGGCGTGGACCATCGCCACGGCGAAGATCGCTCCTCCCGTCGGGAGCAGCCCGTAGGAGAACAGGAAGGCTGCGCCTGCGAGCAGGCCCATCGTCGCGAGCTTGAACGGTCCGAAGGTCTGCGCCTTTCGGCCGCCCCACGGTCCGATGATGATCAGTGGCAGTGCGAACAGCGTGATGCCGAGGTTCGCGATCCACTCGTCGGTGCCGAGTTCGTCGTGCACGAGTGACCAGAGAGCGTCGAACCCGCCGATCATCACGAAGGCGACGCCGGCGAGCACGGTCGCGCCGGCGAACGGCTTGATCTTCAAGAGGTCGAAGGCCACTCGTTTGGTCGGTCGGAACGCTTCGGAGGTCTCGTCGACCGGGACCCGTGCGACGAATGGCAGGAGCAGCAGTGCGATGACGGCGACCACGATGAACGGGCTCGGGATACCGAAGGGTCCGACGAGCACCGCTGAGATGGCCGGACCGAGCGCGAAGCCACACACATCGGCCGACAGCAGCCGGCCGAGGTTGTTGCCGAGGTTGTCGGGGTCGGCGAGGATCACGATCCGCCGGACCGCCGGAGCAGCGGCGCCGATGCCCAGCCCGTTGACGATGCGGCCGAACAGGATCGGCCAGAACGAGGTGCTTACGGCCATGAGGAGCAGCCCGGCGACGGCGACGAGCACTCCGAGGACGACCACCTTGCGGGCATGACCCCGGTCGGCGAATGGCGCGATGAGGATCTGCGACGCGAACCCCACGAGAAAGCCGACCCCGATGATGTAGCCGATCAACGATTCCGAGATCCCGTACTCGGTGTTGTAGTCGTCGACGATCGTGAACAGCACGCCGTAGCCCGCTGCAAGGGTGGCGTTCAGACCGCCGAATGCCACGAGCATCCGCAGCGGCGAGGGCGGTGTTCGCTCGTCGGAGCGGTCAGGCGTGGCGATGACGGGCGTCTCGCTGTCAGGACGCAAGGTCACCGGAGGAGCGTACTGACCGGGTGGCTTGCGGTGAGAACGGATTCACGCGCTCGATCGACCCCGCCCGGTCCGGCGGGCATGTGTGGCTCAGGCCAGCGTGACGAGGCCGGTCTCCTGCGGAACGGTCAAGCCTGGGTGCACCGGCATCGCGCGGACGGCAGCGCCCCACGGCCCTGCACCGGCCGGTGTGAACGTTCCCGTGAAGCCGCCAGATCCGTCCCCGGTCATCGTGACGACTTCTGCCTGGCTGCCATCGATCTGTCCGGACGGATCGAGCGGACCGTGCACGATCTGGACCGTCACCTCGTCGAGCCGGAGTCGGCCCGGCTCGAGGCGTGCCGAGACGCTGCGGGCGGCCCCGGCCAAGCCGTCGGCGAATTCGGAGGAATCGTCGGTCGAGACGGCGACGGTGTTCCACACGGAGGTGACGCCGTGGCGCCATGCCGCGAGCTCTCGGGCGCCGGCGGCGTCGTTGGCGATCACGGCATCGAGGGCCGCGCCGGCGGGCTCGTACAACGTGGTCGTGTAGTCGCGCACCATTCGTCCGGCCACCACGTTCCAGCCGATCGTCGCCCAGTTGTGCGTGATGCGATCGATCCAGCCGTGCGGGAGCCCGTCCTCGCCGCGGTCGTAGTAGCTCGGGACGAGCTGCTGTTCGAGCACGTCGAACGTCGCCGTGGCTTCGCGTTCGTCGCGTCGCGCCCCGTCGTGGTCGTCGTCGAATGACGGGATGTCGAACCCGTTCACTCCATCGGACATCTCGTCCCACCAACCGTCGAGGATCGAGCAGTTGAGCACTCCGTTGAGCGCCGCCTTCATGCCACTCGTCCCGCACGCCTCCATCGGGCGGCGCGGAGTGTTCAGCCAGACGTCGCACCCGTGGTACATCGTTCGCGCGATGCCGATGTCGTAGTCGGGAATGAGCACGAACCGGTGGCGAACTTCGGCGTCGCGCGTCACGTGATGAATCTGCTGCATCAGCGACTTGCCGGGATGATCGGCCGGGTGGGCCTTGCCGGCGAACACGAACTGCACGGGACGATCGGCGTCGAGGAGCAGGGCCTTCAATCGGTCCATCTGGGACAGCAGGAGGTTGGCCCGCTTGTAGGTCGCGAAGCGGCGCGCGAAACCGATCGTCAGAACGTCAGGGTCGAGGAGGTCGTTGCCCAATCGGTCGCGGACGAGATCGACCAGCTCTTGTCGGCCGGCACGTCGCACCGACCAGATCGCTCCGTGGTCGACCTCGCGCACGCGCTGGAAGTCGCGCTCCTCGGCCAGGTGCCAGTGGTCGCCGACGACGTCGGACAGCAGCTCGTCGACGCGGTCGCTCACCCAGGTGCGAGCGTGTACGCCGTTGGTCACGTGACCGATCGGGGTCTCAGACGCGTCGAGGGCTGGCCAGAGCCCGCTGAACATCTCGCGGGCCACCTCGCCGTGCAGCGCGGCGACGCCGTTGCGCCGTGACGCGAGGTTCATCCCCATGACGGCCATGTTGAACTTGCCGTCTGGCTCGTCGTCGCGCTGACCGATGGCGAAGAGCTCGTCGAACGTGAGGCCGAGCTTCGGAGCGAAGCCGGCAAAGTAGCGCTCGAAGAGATCGCGAGGGAACCGGTCGATGCCCGCAGGCACGGGCGTGTGCGTGGTGAACACGCCTCCGGCGCGAACGGCCTCGACGGCCTCGGCGAAGCTGAGCCCGCGAGCGATCCACTCCCGGACCCGCTCGAGCCCGAGGAAACCCGCGTGTCCTTCGTTCATGTGGAACACCTGCGGGTGGATGTCGAGCGCCCGAAGGGCCCGAACACCGCCGATGCCGAGGACGATCTCCTGGCGGAGTCGGTGTTGTTCGTCGCCGCCGTAGAGGCGGTCGGTGACGGCGACCACCTCGGGAGGGTTCCCCGGAACGTTCGTGTCGAGCAGGTAGAGCGGGATGCGTCCGACGTCGACGCGCCAGACCTGGACCTTCGCGTCGACTCCCGCCAGGTCGACCTCCACGACGACCCCGGTGTTGAAGATGCCGAGCGCGTTCGGGTCGATCGTCTCATTGCGCTCCTGTTGCCAGCCGTTTGCGTCGAGCTGCTGGCGGAAGTAGCCCTCCGCGTAGAGCAGCCCGACGCCGATCAGCGGGATTCCGAGGTCGCTGGATGCCTTCAGATGATCACCCGCGAGGATTCCGAGACCGCCCGAGTACTGCGGCAGCGCTTCGGTGATCCCGAATTCGGGGGAGAAGTACGCCACGCTGGTCAGCGCCGAATCGTGCTCATCGCGGCGCTCGTCGAACCAGGTGCGACCACTCATGACGTCGTCCAGTCGCTGTTTGGCGGCCGCGACCTGTGTGACGAAGGCCTCGTCGCCGGCGAGTTCGACCCAGCGAGCTGGCTCGGTGCGCCGGATCAGATCGGTGGGATGCTGACCTGTGCGACGCCAGGTCGCGTCATGGTCGCGGCCATCGATGCGGTCGAACACGGCCGCCAGCTCGCGATCCCATGCCCAGTGGAGATTGCTGGCGAGTTCGGGAAGGTCCGACAGCGCGTCGGGGATCTCGCTCGTGACGTTGAACTGGTGGGTGGGGCGCATACGGCGCGCGAGCGTATAGCTCGCCCGTGCAATCGGGATTCGGTGCGATCACGGTGATCGCCGGACGCGGTCAGCGACGTCGAGCCGTGGAGGTGGCGTAGACGTGAACGACTGCAGCCGCGACCGCCCCCCATGCGTACTTGGTCTCGATGAGGTGGCGAGCGTTCCGAGTGAGGTCCTGGGCCAGCAGACGGTCGGTGAGGACCATCTCGACGCATCGGGCCAGGTCATCGGGGTTGCCGGGCTCGAAGGTGAGGCCCGCCTGGGTTCCCTCGACGAGTTCGGCGAGGCCTCCGGTGCGGGCCACGATGAGCGGCGCGCCCGCCGCGAGCGCTTCGAGCGCAACCAGGCCGAACGGCTCGTAGAGCGACGGGATCACCACACACCCTGCGGTGTGGACCAGCGCTCGAAGGTCGTCATCGTGCAGGAACCCGGGAAGGTCGACCAGGTCGCTGACACCTTCCACGTCGATCTGTGTCTGGAGTTCGGGCAGGTAGCTTCCTCGGCCCGCGATCGTGCAGCTCACGTCAGGTATGCGGGGACGCAGCGTGCTGACCGATCGGGCGAGCACCTGGAAGCCCTTCTCGTATTGCACTCGCCCCCACGAGACGATGCGGTGTCCGCGGTCGGCGTACCGCTCGTGGCCGTCCCAGAGCGACGGGTCGATGCCGTTCGGGATGCGGACGACCTGGGCCGGGTCGAGTTCGAAACCACTCACGAGTTGGTCGACCATGAATCGTGTGGACGCCACGAGTCGGTCGGCCTGGAATGCGAGCCACCATTCGATCGAGCTCACGTCGGTGGGGCGACCAGGTGGGAGATTGCCACCGTGGCGGACCCGCTCGGTGCCGTGCATCGTGAGCACGAACGGCACGCCGAAGTGAGTGGCGAGCGTGTCGGCGCCCCAGCCGACCCGCCAATCGTGTCCGTGCACCACCTCGGGGCGCCAGCCGGCGATGGGTGAATCGGCGCCGATCACCGCCTGGACCAGCGCATGGTTCGCCGACGCCGCCTGCGCCAGGTAGCGCTCGGGACTGATGTGCGGCAGGTCGACGTCGACGCGCACGACCCGCACGGCCCCCTGCTGCTCGGCAGCGGCATCGACGGTCGGATGCGCACGCGTGACCACGACGACGTCGTGGCCCTGCGCAGCCAGCGCATGCGAGAGTCCCGTGACGTGGGCGGCGACGCCGCCGCTGACGGCGGGCGGGTGTTCCCAGGTGAGCATCAGAACACGCACGGTGAGACCGTAGCCGTCGCTGGGTGGGTGGTCCGCCGTCGTCCCGGTCACCTCGACGGTTCGGCTCCGGAGTTCGGGGTACGGTGACCATCGATGCCGACCAACGACGCGCACATCGGTGAACTCGACCTCCACCTCTTCGGCGAGGGCACGCATCGTCGCCTCTGGGAGCTCCTCGGGCCGCAGCGTCTCGAGAACGAGACGACTCGCATGGCGGTGTGGGCGCCCAACGCGCGATCGGTCTCGGTCGTCGGCGACTGGAACGAGTGGAGCGGCGACCCGATGCAGCGCTCCGACGAGGCCAGCGGGATCTGGTGGGTAGCACTCTCGGGCGTCGAGCCCGGCCAGTGCTACAAGTTCGAGCTGGTCACCGCCGAGGGGCGCACGATCCGCAAGGCCGACCCGATGGCTCGTCGCACCGAGGCGCCGCCGAGCGATGCCAGTGTCGTGCCGTCGTTCGAGGCATTCGAGTGGAGCGACGACGACTGGATGACCTCACGTCGCGCCACGAAGGACGGCACCGCACCGATGCGGATCTACGAGGTGCACCTCGGCTCGTGGAAGCGTTCCGTCGACGACTGGGACGCACTCGCCGACGAGATCGGGGCGCACGTCGCACGGCTCGGGTTCACGCACGTGGAACTGCTGCCGATCGCGGAGCACCCATTTGGTGGCTCGTGGGGCTACCAGGTGTCGGGCTACTACGCCCCGACTGCTCGCTTCGGCGATCCCGACGGTTGTCGCCGCTTCGTCGATGCGATGCACGCGAAGGGCATCGGCGTGATCGTCGACTGGGTGCCCGCCCACTTCCCGAAAGACGAGTGGAGTCTCGGACGCTTCGACGGGACTGCGCTGTACGAGCACCCCGACCCTCGACGAGGCGAGCATCCGGATTGGGGGACCTATGTGTTCGACTACGGCCGCAACGAGGTCCGCAACTTCCTGGTGGCGAACGCGCTGTACTGGCTCGACGAGTTCCACGTCGACGGTCTTCGTGTCGATGCGGTGGCGTCCATGCTGTATCTCGACTACTCGCGTGACGACGGTGGTTGGGCGCCCAACGAGCACGGTGGAAACGAGCACCTCGAAGCCATCGCGCTGCTGCGTGAGACCAACACGGTGGTCGCTGAGGAGTTTCCCGACGTCGTGATGATCGCCGAGGAGTCGACCGCGTGGCCGGGTGTGACCCATCCCGTCTCCGAGGGCGGGCTGGGCTTCAGCCACAAGTGGAACCTCGGGTGGATGCATGACTCGTTGGGGTACATGGAGCGCGATCCGGTGTACCGCTCACACCATCACGACGAGATGACGTTCGCGATGATGTACGCGCACTCCGAGCGCTTCGTGTTGCCGCTCAGCCACGACGAGGTCGTGCATGGCAAGGGAAGCCTGCTCACCAAGATGGGCGGCGATGACTGGCAGAAGTTCGCCGGTCTTCGGTCGTTGCTGGCATGGCAGTGGTCGCTGCCGGGTCAGCCGCTCGTGTTCATGGGCGCCGAACTCGCCCCCTGGCAAGAGTGGAACGATGCCTCCGAGCTGCCGTGGCATCTGATGGAGCATCCGTCGCACCGCGGCGTGCACGATCTCATCGCGGAGATGAGCCGAACCGCTGACGAGTTCCCTGCGCTCTGGCGCCGAGACGCCGACCCGGCCGGGTTCCAATGGCTCGACGCCGATGATCACGAGCATTCCGTGTACGCGTTCCTGCGCTGGGATGACCACGGCGCCGCGTCGGTCGCCTGCCTCGCGAACTTCACGCCGGTGCCTCGACCCGGCTATCGGGTCGGCGTGCCGTGGATCGGCGAATGGGAACTCGCACTCGACACCGACTCGCCCGCGTGGTGGGGCAGCGGACACCGATCGGTGGGTCCGATCGTGGCGACCGACGACGAACCGTGGCAAGGCCAGCCCGCGTCGGCGATCGTCGACATCGGCCCGATGTCGATGCTCTGGCTGGCCGGCAAGCGCCCGACCGACGACTGAGCACGCCTGATCGTCGGGGCCCGATGCACGAGAGGCCTCGGGAACGCTGACGCGAGGTCAGGCGTTGGTCGTGACCGACCGCAGCGCTTCGGCTGCGCTCTCGGGAGACACGATGTTGATCAGGACACCCGTGCCGCGCTCGAAGCCGGCTTGCGTGGTGATCTGAGGCCAGATGTGAACGTGCCAGTGGTAGTCGCCGGTGTGCTGGTGCGGTGCGGTGTGCACGCCGAGGTTGAACGCGACGTCGCCGAGCGCAGCGTGCAGGTGGCCGATGGCATCGCGGATCGCGAGGCCAACCGCCCGAAGCGATTGCTCTGACGCATCGGGCAGGTGCGGGTGCTGCTCGGTCGGCACGATCAGCATCTCGTACGGATCGCCGCTTGCCCACGGGCACAGAACGACCACGTCGTCGTTTGCCATGACGATGCGCTCGCCGGCCGCGAGTTCGGCGGCGACGGTCGTTTCCAGCAGTGAGCCACCTGCGAATCGCGCGAATGCGCGTTCCTCGTCGAGCACCTCGCCCGGTACGAATGGCAATCCGAGGATCTGTCCGTGCGGGTGCGCGACCGATGCGCCGGCTTCGCGACCGTGGTTGACGATCACTTGCGTGTAGCGCACGTGTGGCACGTCGGCGTGCTGTTCCAAGCGGCGCTTGAGCACGTGCATCATCTCGGCGGCCTGGTCGTCGTCGAGGGTGTGGAGGCCGCCGTCGTGGTCGGCGTCGTAGATGAACACTTCGTGGATGCCGCTCGCCTCGGCGCGAACGAACACCGGGCCGAGGTTGTGGACCGCGAACGCATCGTCACCTTCGAACGCCGGGTAGAGGTTCGGCACGACACGCATGGACCACTCCCCATCGGGTCCGATGGTCTCGATCGCCGGGCGTGTCGCTTCTTCGTTTCCGGGGCAGAACGGGCAGGGACGATCGTTCTGCCCCTGGTCGATGCTCGGGTCGCGGGGTGCGAAGTCACTCGGGCGGCCTGCTCGATCGGGAACGATCGTCACCCACCTGCCATTGAGCGGGTTCAGTCTCATCTGACTCATGTCCGCCTCAGATTACGGTGCGCTGACCGCACATGAAAGGACAGGGCGACAACACGGCACCGAATTGGTGGTCGGACGCTCAATCCGAGCCCGCATCCCGGTCTCGATCCGGGCTCTGGTCCTGGTCCTCGTCGTCGGGTCGGTTCGGTGCTGCGTGCCCGTCGTCGGTCAGGTGGCGGCGCTCCTTCGCGACGTCGTCGATGATCTCGGAAGCGACCGACCCGAGCTGCAGTGTGCGGCGCGGACTGCCGGAGCGTTCGGCGACGAGCGCATCGAGGAGATCGCGCCGATCGAGTCGGTTCTGGTTCCACCGGTGACTGCCCCACCCGATCAGCGCACCGACCGCGAACACGACCAGACCGCCGACTCCATCGAGCCAGAAGTGGTTGGCTGTGACGACGATGCAGAAGAGCGTGGCGAGCGGGTACAGCCAGACGGCGACGCGATGCCATCGGCGATGTAGCAACGGGCCGACGGCGAGCGCGACCCAGGTCGACCATCCGATGTGCAGGCTCGGCATGGCTGCGTACTGGTTCGAGATCGATGCGATCTCTTCGTTGTCGAATCGCCAGGGGCCGCCGTACTCGCTGAGTGTGTCGACGAACCCGAATCCGTTGGTGCCGTCGAACTCGAGGACGGGGCCGGGCCGGAGTTCGCTGGGCACGCACGCTCCGCCGAACTGGACGGTGTCGGGCACCGGACACGGAGCGTCGAGGAGCCGTGGTGGCATCAGTGGGAAGAACGCGAATCCGATGATCGCCAACGCGGTCATGGCGGCGAGCGTGTTCCGCCACTGAGCGAACACGTCGGCCCGCTTGAAAAACAGCAAGACGAAGACCGCGAGCGTGACGAAGAAGTGTGCGGTGCCGTAGTAGACGTTCCAGAACTGGATGAACCAGCGATAGGGCAGGAACCAGTCCTGGACCGTCTCCTCGTGGTAGAGGCCCATCCATCGTTCGAGTTGGATGATGCGCTCGGCATTGTGGAATGCGGCTTCCGGGACACCATCGGCAGCGATCGTGTTCGAGCCGAAGCGATTGCGGATCCAGGAGTAGACGACGTAGAAGGCGCTGATGATCAGCGCTTCCTTCCACCAGTACAGACGATGTTGACGGACCGGTGCGTCGGCGGCGTCGATCGCTCCCGTCATCGTGGGCACCCTATGCGTCGGTTGCTCGTGATGGGTGCCAACGTGTCTCGGTCAGCGACGTGACGTCAGGCGCTGCAGCACTTGTCGAGAAACGACGCACGGTCGATCACGGCGCGCGTGATCTTCCCGGCGGCGACGAGGCCGCCGGAGTCGGACACCGACACGGTGAAAGTGAGGCGGCGTCCGTCGACCTGTTCCAGCACGGCTTCGGCGGTGACCGCAGCGCCAACCGGAGTTGGTTGGAGGTGGTCGACACGAATCCTCATGCCAACCGACGACGATCCGTCCTCGAGCTGATCGGCGAGTGCTGCCACGGTGGCTTCCTCGCACAATGCGATCACCCGGGGAGTTCCGAGGACGTTGATGTCGCCGGAACCAAGCGCCGGTGCCGTATCGGAGTCGGCGACGACCAGCGACGCTTTCCCGCGGAGTCCCGTCT
Source organism: Ilumatobacter sp. (assembly GCA_045107155.1). Classification (GTDB taxonomy): domain Bacteria; phylum Actinomycetota; class Acidimicrobiia; order Acidimicrobiales; family Ilumatobacteraceae; genus Ilumatobacter_A. The sequence continues at coordinate 11,436 of JBGCFW010000194.1, forward strand.
CGACTGTCACGGCCGGTGACGCTACTGCCCCGCCGGCCTGGTGCAACGACCCGTCGCAGCGCTCGCCGAGTGTGGTCAGCCGGTCACCGGGTCACGAAGCCGCCCACGACAGCCATCGTTCGCTCGAGCGATCGTTCGAGATCGGCGCGTCGACCGTCGCTCGAGGCCGGGTCAGCGAGCGCGGCGCGCACGTCGCGGATGACCCACCCGTTGTTCTTGTCGACCCACGTCGGCGTCACGACGGGCGTACCGATCGTCACATGCCCGGCGTGATCGACCGCGATCGCGAATTCGACGACGGCCGCGTCTTGGCTCGCGGCCGGCCACGCGTCGTTCACGGGCAGGTTCGACAACACGTTGCTCAGCCCGTAGGCGACCCACTTGCCGTTCACCTGTTCGATCGGCTGCAAGACGTGTGCGTGGTGGCCGACGACGAGGTCGACCTCGCCGCTCGCGGTGATCGCCGCCGCGACCGTTCGCTGCTGATCGTTCGGCTCGGTGACCTTCTCGGTCCCCCAGTGCATGCTCACGACGACGACCTCGGCACCGAGCCCGCGAGCGGCGCGAGCGTCGTCGATGATGCGGCCGGCGTCGATGTAGTTGGTTCGCCACGGTTCGCCGGGCGGCGTGGGGATGCCGTTGGTGGCGTACGTGTAGGACAGGTGGCTGATCGAGACGCCTTCGACGCTGAAGGTCGACGGGCGAGCCTCCGCCGGATCGCGGGCCATCCCCGATTGGCCGAGGCCGTTCGCCTCCAGGACTTCGATCGTGCGGTCGATCCCGCGCCCGTAGCGGTCGAGGGCGTGATTGCTCGCGGTCGAACAGCGATCGAATCCGGCCTCGGCCATCGCGGACACGATCTCGGGCGGAACTCCGTAGAGCGGGTCGGTCGAGAACGGTTCGTCGGACGGGGCGATCGGGGTCTCGAGATGACAGATGGCGAGGTCGGCGCGCTCGATGACAGGTGCGATGTCGTCGAACATCGGCGTGAAGTCGAAACCCGATCCGCCTGCATTGCGTTGTGCCTGGCGCCAGAGCGGGCTGTGAGCGAGCGTGTCGCCGGTGAATGCGATCGTGACCGTTCGCGGGGGAGTGGTGGTGGTCGTGGCGAACGTCGATGAGCTCGTTGGAGGGTCGGTCATGACGACCGGAGCGGCGGAATTCGGTGCCGAGACGTCGGGCCGCGGTGTCGCGATGTCGACCGGCGAAGAGCGCTGAGCGGTCGGCCCACTCGGTCCGCCCGCAGCGAGGTTCGGGTCCGAGGCCGTCCCGCAGGCGGCCGCGACGACCGCAGCGACGAGTCCTGCCACGATCCGGTGTGTCCGCACCGCGCCAGTCTGACATCGGGCTCGACAACGGTTGGTGAATCCCCTGCTCGGACGGGCCACACTGCCAGACCGTTCGTAGGATGTCTCGATGATCGACCACGACGTGTTGGAACGAGTGCTCGCAGGAGCCACCCAGACGGGTGCGGAGTTCGCCGAGGTGTACGCGGAGGACAAACGGTCCACGTCGGCGGGGCTCGATGACGGGCGCATCGAGCAGGTCACGAGCGGTCGCGATCGCGGTGCCGGGATCCGAGTCATCGCAGGCGACACGACGGGTTTTGCCTACACGTCCGACGTGTCGGAGGCCGGGCTCAACGCGGCCGCGGCCGCAGCCGCGGCAGCTGCGAGTCAAGGTGGCGGCGGCGTCAACACCGTTGGCCTGAGCCCGTCGGTATCGCATCGCCCGAACGACATCGTGCACCGACCGGACACGATCGAGAAGGCTCGCAAGGTCGAGTTGCTCAACCGGATGAACGAAGCGGCGCGCGCGTACGGCCCCGAGATCGTTCAGGTGTCGGCCGGCTACGGCGACTCCACGAAGCGAGTGCTGGTCGCCAACACCGACGGGGTGCTCGCCGACGACGAGGTCGTTCGGACGTTGCTGCGCATCAACGCTGTGGCGAACGGCGACGGCGGCATGCAGACCGGCTACCAATCGATGGGTCACACCGTCGGTTTCGAGATCTTCGACACCGTCGACGTGGAGGAGATGGCGCGAGAGGCTGCTCGTCAGGCGATCACGAAGCTCGCGGCTCGTCCTGCTCCGTCGGGTTCGATGCCGGTCGTCATCAAGCACGGCACGGGCGGCGTGCTGTTCCATGAAGCGTGTGGTCATGGCCTCGAGGCCGACCACATCCAGAAGGGCGCTTCGGTATATGCCGGCAAGGTCGGACAGCAGGTGGCGTCGGAGCTCGTGACGCTCGTCGACGACGGAACGATGCCCGGAGAGTGGGGCACGCTCGGCATCGATGACGAGGGCTCGAAGACTCAGCGCAACGTGCTCATCGAGGACGGTGTGTTGACCGACTACATGTGGGACTTCTTGCGCTCGCGCAAAGACGGCCGTCCGCAGTCCGGAAACGGTCGTCGTCAGAGCTACCAGCACCTGCCGATGGTGCGGATGACCAACACGTTCGTCATGAACGGCCCGTCGAAGCCTGCTGACATCGTGGCCGACACCGAGTCGGGTGTGTACGTCGCCAAGCTCGGAGGCGGTTCCGTGAACACGGCGTCCGGGGACTTCGTGTTCGGCATGACGGAGGCGTACCTGATCGAGAACGGTGAGATCACCGAGCCGCTGCGCGATGGCAACCTGATCGGCAACGGCCCGAAGGTGCTGCAGGACATCGATCTCCTCGCCGACGACTTCTCGATGGGCAGCCCGGGAACGTGCGGCAAGGACGGCCAGGGCGTGCCGGTCGGTGACGGCCAACCGACGCTGCGGGTGAAGGCACTCACCGTGGGCGGCACCGCAGCATGAGCGCGCCGAACGACACCACACAGGAGCTGCTCGGCGTCGCCGACGGTGTGATCGCGCAGGCCGGCGCCGGTGAGCACATCGAGGCGTTCGTGTCGAGAGGCGGCGAAACCGAGGTGCGCGTGTATCAGGGCGCCGTCGAGCACTTCGTCTCGGCACAGTCAGAAGGCATCGGCATCCGCGTCGTGAAAGACGGTCGGACAGGATTTGCGTATGCCGGAACGCTCGAGCCATCGGCCGTTGCCGAGGTGCTCGCCGAAGCGCGCGACAACGTGGCGTTCGGGACGGTCGACGAGTACGCCGGGTTGGCGTCGCCGGACGGTGTCGCGCCGACCGAGCAGTCGTTGTGGGACGACACGCTCGCGGGCTACGAGACCGACGCGAAGATCGACCTGGCGAAGACGCTCGAGAAGCTCGCCTCTGGGCTCGATCCGCGGGTTCGTGTCGACGACTCGAACTATGCCGACGCCTGGGGTGAGGCAGCTGTCGCCTCGACCAACGGCATCCGCTCGGCTGGACGCGAAAACGGCTGTTACGTGTCGGTCTCGACGCTGGCCGACGAAGGCGAGGGCGACGATGCCGAGACCCAGACCGGCTTCGGTTTCTCGGTCGGCAAGTCGCCTGACGAGTTCGACCTCGAACGTGCGGCGAAGGAAGCGAGCGATCGCGCGACCCGTCTGCTCGGCGCAACGAAGCCCGAGTCACGGCGCACGACCGTGGTGCTCGATCCGTTCGTGACCGCCCAGTTCCTCGGCGTGATCTCCTCGACGCTCAACGGCGAGGCGGTGGTGAAGGGTCGATCGCTGTTCGCAGACCGGCTCGGAGACGAGGTCGCCGCGCCGAGCATCACGCTCGTCGACGACCCGACCAATCCGAAGGCCTACACCTCGACCGATGTCGACGGCGAAGGCCTGGCGGCACGTCGAAACGTGCTGATCGAGAACGGCGTGCTCAAGCAGTTCGTGCACAACTCGTACTCCGCTCGTCGTGCCGAAGCCGCCTCGACGGGCAACGCGACGCGCGGTGGGTTCGCCGGCACGCCTGGCGTGGGCTGCCTCGCTCTCTCGCTCGTTCCCGGCGCCCGGTCGCAAGATGAGATCGTCGCCGACATCGACGACGGTCTGCTCGTGCAGTCGATGCAGGGTCTGCACTCGGGTGTGAACCCGATCAGCGGCGATTTCTCGACCGGCGCGGCCGGTCTGCTCATCTCGAACGGCGAGATCGGTGCCCCGGTGCGGGAATTCACGATCGCCTCGAAGCTGCAGAAGATGTTGCACGACATCGTCGAGGTCGGCGGGGACATCGACTGGTTGCCGATGCGCTCGGCGGGCATGTCGCTCGTGATTCGTGACATCACGATGTCGGGAAGCTGATCGTCATGGACATGATCGAGATGCGTTCGGACAACACGGCGGGCATCGCACCGGAGATCCTCGCGGCCGTCGTGCGCGCCAACGACGGCACGGCGATGGCCTA
>JBGCFW010000195.1:0-15380 GCA_045107155.1 Ilumatobacter sp.
CGACGACATCGAAGGGCACGAGTCGAGCAACGGTCGGTGCCAACTTGGCGAGCTGCACGGACTCCGACTCGTCGTCGACGAACCTGCCGTCGGTGACGACGACTTCCACGTCGAAGTCGTCGTTGTCGACCGGAAGGTCGACCGTGAACGTCGCCACCCGCTGCTCGGCGCGAGCATCGCCGACCCGTGCGGGCAGTCGGGTCTCCTGCGTCGCGAACACCGAGTCGGTCAGGGTGATCGTGTGCGGGTCGTCGCCGGGATCGGTGAACTCGACCGTGACGGTGGCACGGCCGCCCGTGGGCGGCGAGGCCGGGTCGAACGAGATCGAGTCGATCTTCACCTCGGAGTTCTTGACCACGAAGCGCGCATCGGGTGCACCTCGGCCGTCACCGCACTCGACGATCGGACGGAAGGCGCCGTCACCCGAGTCACGCAACCAGGTGTGCGACACCAACTCGCTCGCCAGAGGGTTCTGGCCCGCTGCGTCGTTGCCACCCGTCATGTTCACCGGGACACTGCCCGATCCGTCGCCGAAGCGGACCACTGCCGTCGGCGCGTCGCAGACCACGAGCACGCGAGTCGTCTCACCGACGGTGGCGTCGGCGTCCTGCGCGAAGCCGCCCGAGAGGGGTGCGGTCTCGAACTCGATCGACGCGTTCGGGTTCAGCTGGACCGAGTCGGTCGAACACCCCGACCCTGCTGGCGCGGGCTGACCGGCGAAGTCGCCGAGCACGGCATCGACGCCGTCGTTGCCACCGACGAGCGGCGCCACCGAGGTGTCGAACACGTCGACGTCGAGGTCCACGAGCATGCGGCGGCTGCCGAGCTGCATCGTGACGGCCTGGTTCGAGATGGCGCCCGTCGTGCTGTCCAGCGTGAAGCTGCCGCACTCGACGGCGAGGGTTCCGCCGGCGATCGCGGGAGCGACGTCGGTCAACAGTGCGCCGCCCGTCAGGCCCGCGGGGAGCGGGGCACCGAGGGTCGCAGCAGCTTGATTCTCGAGGACGTTCGTTACCAAGGCGAAGCTGCTGAAGTCTCCGCACAACACGGCGCGCACGTCGGCGGGTGCGTCGCTGAGGACTCCGCCGTCGGCACACAGGCCGGGGATCACCACCTCGAAGGGTGGGATCACGTAGCAGTTCCCATCGTCGTTGCGGCCCTGGGCGTTGAAGCACCCGTCGATGCCGAGCGTCGACCCTGGGCCGTCGTCAGCCGCCGGCGATCCAGCCGAGCGGATGGTCACCCCGTTCAACACGATGTCGACCAGGTCGGCGATGATGAACGGCTCGGGCAGACCGAGATCGTCGAAGGTGTCGTTGACGTCGCGCAGCGCCGTTTCGGTGTCGGCGAGCGCCGTGACGACGTCGCGCATCCACTGCGGTACCTCGCCCTGCGGCTTCGACTCGAGCAGGGTCTGGAGGTTGGCGAACACGCGCGCCTCCTCGGTGCTGATCACCACGAGGTTGTCGATCACCTCGACCATGTCGTTCACGCCCTGTTCGATCGCCGCGCCGATCTCCTCCAGCAGGGCGGTGTCGAACTCGACCGCGAACACGAAGTTCGGCTCGACGAGGTCGAGGTTCGCTTCACCGCGCATGAACACGCCGAACTGCGCTCCGGCGGGGTCGCCGAGCGTCACGTCCACCTCGGCGACGAGACGGGTCGGCGTGAAGTCGACCAGAACGTTCGCCTGGGCCAGCTCGAGTGGCGACTCCGGTGCGGGTCGGGGGATGCGCAGCGTGGCGTCGCCCTCGATGAACAGGCTCTGCTCGGTGGGATTCAGGCGCAGCGCCAACTCCACCCCGTTCGACTGGATGACGCCGAGATCGAAGCCCGGGATCAGGGCGTCGACGGTCAGACCTGGGGTGCCCTGGACCGCGGTCTGGGCGATGATCGACACCGCGGCGAGACAGGAGTCCTCACCGGCGCAGTTCGACGTGAGGTCGGTTCCCTGCTGCGGCGAGCAGGCCGGGACCGCGCCGCCACCCTGCTGTCCGCCCAGGTGGAGCTGGGCCTGGATGGTGAAGCCCTGCGTGAGGCACAGGTCGGGGTTCGTCACGGTCGAGACCGAGACGAACACGTCTTCGAGTCTCAGTGCGTCGGGGAGGTCGAGTTGCGGTAGCTCGTCCTGGATGAGGACCTCGCCGAGGGTCGCGAAGCCCTCGAGGCTGAGTTCGCTCGTGGCGAACGTGAAGCCCTGGGGCACGATGTACGGCGGCGTCGGGGTGACGCCGAATGCGAATGCGGTGGTCAGAGCGATCGGGGTGCGACCGGGCGTGAGTCCGTCGATGCGGAGCTGGCCGCGGAACCCGAAGCTCAGTTGTGCGACCCCGTTCTCGATCTCGACGCCCCCTTCGATGCGGAGGCCGAAGATGGTGAGGCCGCGGAGACCGGTCGGGTCACGCCAGCCCTCGTCGGCGGTCTTGAGTTCGCCGCCGAGTGTGACTCCGAACGATCCGGCAGACGCGGCCACGGAGGCGTCGAGGCGGAACGTGAGCACGTCCTCGCATGCGGCGCTCGATGCCGCGGGTTCGGCCTGGCAGTTCGGGTCCTGCTCGCGTGGCACCGCGACGTCCGCCTCGCCGACGATCTTGAACGAGAAGGCGCCTTCGCTGAGCTTGGCCTCGAGCGACACGTCGCCCGACCGGAGTGCGCCGTCGCCTTCGAGCGCCGGGAACTTGACGGTGACGCTCGTGGCGAGGTCGGTGAATCCGGGCAGCGGGACGCGCAGCTCTGCGCTCAGCTTGCCGTCGGACCGGAACCCGAGTGCCGAGGTGAGGCCGACGAGGTCCTGCTCGAGTTCGATGTCGGTGCCGAACACGACGCCGCTCGGTACGTCGAGGTCCTCGCCGTCGCCGACGAAGGCGGCCGTGGCAGCGTCGAGGTCATCCGCGCCGATGGACACGGCGTCCGAGGCGATCGACAGCCGCAGCGTCTCGAGGCCGACGTCGAAGGGGAGGTCGGGGCCGAAGATGGTGCGGAGGCTCAGCTGGTCGAAGTCGGCGTCGAGGGCGAAGAGGAACTGCGGTCCGGCTGCCTGGAAGTCGGCGCGGAGGAGGAAGTCGCCTGTCAGGTCAGTCTCGCCGACCTCGAGGCCCGCCCGAGACGACAGCGCGGCCACCCCGGTGAATCCGTCGGCGGTGTCGAACGAGAGGGACATCGCGAAGTTCCCCAGCGTCAGTTCCGAGTCGGCGACGAGGTCGCCGGCACCGCCGAGGCCACGCACCACGTCGCCGAGCGGGATCGAGGCCGTCAGCGACGAGGCGTCGATGTTCAAGGTGCCCGAGACTCCACCCGAGTTCGCCGCAATGTCGAAGCTCACCGTCGCGGTCTGGTCCTCACCGTTCAGCTGCGGCTGCCCGATCAGATCGGCGAGGTCGAGCGTTGCGCCCAACGAGGCGGTCACGCCATCGAGCGAGCTGACGGTCGCCGTGAAGGTGAGCTCGTCGAGGTCGAGCCACGTCTGACCGAAGAGGTCGGCGATCGGGTCGGTCGTGGCGGTGAGCGTGAACGATGCCCCCGCTGACGTCGCCGGATCTGCAGGGTCGGGATCCCGCGTGTAGGTGATCGCAGCCCCGGCATCGACTCCGAAGCTCTGGCCGCCGACCGACACGGCCAGTTGGCCATCGACGCTCGCGGCGAGTTCGCCGGTGTTGTCGATCGCGATGCCGAGCGTCCACGTTCCGGTTGGTGCGACGTAGTCGGGCAGGTCACCGGTGTTCTCGACGACGTTCACGCTGGCCGTCAGCGAGACCTCGGCGTTCGACGAGGCCGGGACACCGCCGAACAGCGGGCCGCTGTCGCCGGCCAGCGAACCGGTGACCCGGATCTGCGGCTCGAGGCCGATGGTGCTCGCTGCGTCGACGAGGAGCGGATCGTTCGCGTCGGCGAGGGCGCGCACCGAGATGCCGTTCGCGATCGTCATCTCGGGGTCAAAGCCGGAGGCGTCGGACATGAGTGCTGCGCCGTTGGGCGGGAGCACGGCGCCGTCGAGGGTCTGCGCGGAGCGCGAGACGGCGACCAGCGTGTGGGAGAACTCGATGGGAAGATCGCCGCTCTCGACGAGGTCGGTCAGGTCTGCTCCGCGCGTGTCGAACACGACGGCCGTGGTGCCGCTCGTGTCGTTCCGGTCGTCCCACACCGCACTCACCAACACGTCCACGTCGAGTCCGAAGATCCGCGTGGCCGAGGTGATGGCGATCGAGGGCGTGCCGTCGGGGCGGGCCTGGATGTTCGTGGCTGCGAGCGTCATGTCGACGCCCGGACCATCCGGCAGCACGGGCAGTCTCACAGCCGTCGTGTCGGCGGCGAGCGCCGCGACGGCCTCGTCGTAGGAGATGCCGTCGAGGTCGATGGAGGGGATGCCGGCGAGCGTCGGGCTCGTCAGGATGATCGGGCGCGAGGCCAGCTGCTCCGCGCCGGACGACGGCGCGAGCGCGAAGAACGCGCCGACGGCCGCCGTGAGCACGAGGAGGAAGCGCCTCCAGTGACGTACGACGCGACGCGCCCAGCTCTCGTGGTCTGCGCTGCGCGCTCCCGTGGTTTGCGCCTGGTACCCCATGTCGGTGCTCCGTCCGATGTATCCCCTGTGAACGATGGCGAAGGTAGGAACTCGACCGTTTCCAGACCGTTACAGCCCAGCGTGAGCGCACTTTCGCGAGTCGAGCGGCCGGCATGGCTCGACCGCTGCACCACGTGCCGCAACCGCAACCCGCACGATCAGGAACTCCGTGAGCTCGTCGAGCGCAAGAGCGTCACCTGACGCAGAAGTAGGTTCGCCCGCATGACCGATGAAGCGCTGCAGCATGTCCTCGAGGTGGAAGCGTTTCTCGAGTCGTGCCGTGTCGAGGGCGACGCCGGATCGACCTGGGCCCGCGTGCCGGGTGCATCTGCGTCGAGCCGGAACACGCTGTATCACGGCAGCGCGGGCGTCGCGCTCTTCTACATCGAGCTGCATCGAGCGACCGGTGATGGGCGATTCCTGCGCATCGCTGTCGACGGCGGCACTGCGCTGGTCGACGCGCTGTCGACCGGAAACGACGTGTCGATTGCGATCTACAGCGGCCTGCCCGGCTACGTGTTCGTGCTCAACGAGTTGGCCAAGCAGAGCGGCCGGAGCGAGTTCCGCGACGTTGCAGCCGACCTCGTGCGGCGCATGGCCGATCAGTCGTCGCCGCTGGGTTCGGGCATCGGCTGGATCGAGCCGATCCCGTTCTCGGACATCACGGGGATCACAGGCGAGCGCGAAGTCCTCGACCTGAGCATCGGCGCAGCGGGTGCTGGCATCGGGTTCCTCTATGCCCACCGCAACGGTCTCCACACCGACGCACTCGACTTGGCCAGGCAGACAGCCGACCGGTTGATCGAGATGTCGGTCGACGGCCTCGGTGGTCCGAACTGGCGGATGATGGCCGACATGCCGTTCCCGTTCGACGCCCCGAACTTCGCGCACGGGGCAGCGGGCGTTGCCTACTTCCTCGCAGACCTGCACCGGGCGACCGGCGAGCAGCGGTACCTCGACGTGGCGATCGCTGCCGCCGGATACGTCGAGGCGCACACGGTCGAGAGCGGTGACGGGCACCTCGTCTGCCACACCGATCAGAACCCCGGCCTCTTCTACCTGGGTGTGTGTCACGGCCCGCCCGGCACCGGTCGGTTGATGTACCTGTTGCACGAGATCACCGGCGACGATCAGTGGATGGACCGGGTGCACGCGAACGTGCGCGGGATGCTCGCCACCGGTGCACCCGAGACGCGCTCGGACGGTCTCTGGAACAACTTCGGTCAGTGCTGCGGTGACGCCGGCATCGGCGACTACGCACTGTTCCTCCATCGCGCGACGGGCGATCCCGACTACCTCGAACTCGCACAGCGAGTTGGTGCGGTGATCATCGACAACAGCGACGTCGACGCAGGCCGGCGATCCTGGACACAGGCCGAACATCGGTCGCGGCCCGACTTCGTCGAAACGCAGACCGGTTACATGCAGGGCGCTGCGGGCATCGCCAGCTTCCTGCTACATCTCGCAACCACGGATGCTGACATCGTGGCGAAGATCCCGCTCCCCGACACTCCGTTCACGAACTGACGCGAGTCATACGTCGGCCACGACTGGTTCGTTGCGGGTTCGGAGATCACCTTCGAGCAGGTCGACACCCCTCGGAGACCGCCACAGAACTGGCGAAAACGGCAAAGACCGGTCGGCGACCGACGTCACCGACCGGCCTTCACCTCGAAATCACTCGATTCGCATGCCGGAGATGGTCCGGCTGATGACGAGCTGCTGGATCTGCTCGGTGCCTTCGTAGATGTCGTGGATCTTCGCATCGCGGTGCCAACGCTCTACCGGGTAGTCGCGGGTGTAGCCGTATCCACCGAGGATCTGGATCGCACGCTCGGTCACCCAGGTGGCGGTCCGGCCCGCCTTCAGCTTGGCCATCGAGCCCTCGGAGTTCTCGAACGTGCCGTTCTTGCCGAGCCACGCAGCACGGTAGATGAGCCCACGGCTCGCTTCGATCTCGGTCGCCATGTCAGCGAGCATGAACGCGATCGCCTGATTCATGATGATCGGCTTGCCGAACGCGTGACGCTCCTTCGCGTACTCGAGTGAGTACTCGTAGGCAGCACGAGCGACACCGATCGCCTGGGCCCCGACGGCCGGGCGAGTCGCCTCGAAGGTCTGCATCGCAGCCTGCGCGTTACCCTTCTCACCGCGGCGGACACGCGCGAGGCGCTCGTCGAGCTTCTCCTTGCCACCCAGCAGGCAGCGCCCCGGAACGCGCACGTTGTCGAGAACGACCTCTGCGGTGTGGCTCGCGCGGATGCCGTGCTTCTTGTACTTCTGACCCTGCGACAAGCCCTTCGTTCCGGGCGGCACGACGAACGATGCGTGCCCCTTCGACTTCAGCTCGGGGTCGACCACTGCAACCACGACGTGGATGTCGGAGATGCCGCCGTTGGTGATCCATGCCTTGGTGCCGTTGAGCACCCACTCGTCGGTGGCCTCGTCGTAGCGGGCCGAGGTGCGGTAGCCGCCGACGTCAGAGCCGGCGTCAGGCTCCGATGCGCAGAAGGCACCGAGCGCGAGCTTGCCGGTCTCGGCGTTCTCGTAGCACTGCGGCACCCACTCCATCATCTGCTCCGGCGTGGCCGACGACGCGATGCCTGCAGCGGCGAGGCCCGAACCCATGATCGCGAGACCGATGCCAGCGTCGCCCCAGAACAGTTCCTCGATCGCAATCGGCAACGACAGCCCCGTCGGATCGTTCATCATCGCCTCGGCCATGAATTCCCACCCGTAGAGGCCGATCTCCTTGGCCTGTTCGACGATCGGGTAGGGGAACTCTTCTTTCTCGTCCCACTCCTCTGCGGCGGGGCGGATCACGTCAGCGGCAAATCCGTGCACCCACTTCTGGAGCGTCAACTGGTCTTCATTCAGAGCCATGGAGAAATCGGTCATACCCCCGAAGTTACTGGTCGGTAACCACGTTGTCTACCCGTCGGTAACTTGCGGCGTCGCGAATCTCGGATCGGACGCGCCCAGCAACGATGCCGCCGCGCTCTCGCGACACGTGAGCGACACGACGCCGAGCGAGTGCGATGCGGTCGACCCGGGGTCGGCCCACCCCTGATCTGGCCTCCGAACGACGGGCCGACACCGGCGCACGAAATCGAGGTGAGCGAGGCCGACGACGTCTGCGATCGTGAGAGATGGCCGACGTCGAAACCATCACGGACGGGGCGCTCGCACTCGAACGCTGCGCCGACCTGCTCCGCGCCGACCCGGTGGGTTGCAACATGGTGGCGAGCGTGCTCCGGCCGCCGCTGCCGACAGAGCTGACCCGAGTGTCCGACGCTGAGCGAACACTTGCCGTCGCTGTGGCGTGGCCGCCGGGCATCACGCTCGCACGCATGCCCGCCGAGGCCCACCAACCGATCGCGGACTCGCTGTCCGATGGCGACGGCTGGCTCTGGGGAGCCGCCGACGACGTACTCGAAGTGAGTCGACGCTGGGGCGAGCGAACCGGTGGAGCGACCGTGCTCGACGAGATGACGAGGGTGTACGGACTTCGCCACACCCCGAAGCACCGCTCGACGACCGGCGCCGTGGTCGCCGTCGGGCCCGACGACAGCGCTGCGATCGAACTGGCAGCCCGCTGGGCACGAGCGTTCGGCGACGACGTCGGACACGGTCGGACCGACCCATTCGAAGACACCGTTGCTCAGATGCTCCGAGCGGCCGACGAACAACGTCTCCTCACCTGGCGCTCGGACGACAGCGTGGTCGCGCAACTGCTGGTGGCGCCCGAACGCTTCGGCGTCGTGCGAATCGGCGGCGTCTACACACCACCCGAACAACGGGACCGCGGCTTCGCCTCGGACTTGACCGCGGCCGTGACGGCCGAGATGCTGCGACGAGACACCGTCGACGAGGTCATCTTGAACACGCAGTCGACGAATGCGAGAACCAACCGGCTCTACCCCCGACTCGGGTTCACCCACGCGTACGACGCCCTGTCAGTTCACCTCCGAGCGAACTGACCGACCCGGCGGCGCCGAGTCAGCGACGGACCGTCGTGCCGTCCTTGGTGGTCTCGACGGTCCAACCATCGGCCTGGAGCTCAGCTCGGATCGCGTCGGCCGTGGCGAAGTCCTTGTCGGCACGCGCCTGATCGAGCGCAGCGGCTTTCGCCGTCACGTCGTCGGTCACGTCGTCGACGGCGCCATCGAGTTCGAGGCCGAGTGCCCTGGTGATCTCGTTCACCGCAGCCACGAGTGGCCCGGCTCCGTCGCCGCCCGCATCGATCGCCGCGTTCGCCGCGCGCACGGTGTCGAACACCACCGCCATCGCGGCGGGCGTGTCGAGGTCGGACTCCATCGCCGCACGGAACGCCTCGACCACCGACGCATCCGCCTCCACGGTCGGCACCGATGCAGCACGACGGGCAAAGGCATCGAGGCCTTCCAACGACTTCACCGCCTGGTCGATGTTCGACTGAGCGAGCTTCACCGGACTCCGGTAGTGCGATTGCAGCAGAACCAGGCGGTAGGCGCGTGGGTCGTAGTGCTCGATCAGGTCGAGCAGGTTCGACACGTTGCCGATCGACTTCGACATCTTCTCGCCCTCGGCATCGACGACGAACGCGTTGTGCATCCAGTGGTTCGCGAACGTCTTGCCGAGCGCGACAGCCTGCGCCCGCTCGTTCTCGTGATGCGGAAACCGTAGGTCCTGTCCGCCGCAGTGCAGATCGAACCCCTCGCCGAGCAGATCGAGGCTCATCACCACGCACTCGGAGTGCCAACCCGGGCGGCCCGCACCCCACGGCGACGGCCACGCCGGATCGCTCTCGGTCGGTTCATCGGCCTTGAACTTCCACAGCACGAAATCGGCGTGATGACGCTTCTGATCAGCGCCCTTCACCACGCGGTCGCCGCCCCCCGGGCGCATGTCGTCGAGTGTCTGGAACGCCAACGCGCCATAGTCGTCGACCGATTCGACGTCCATGTAGATCCCGTCCTCGGTGATGTAGGCCGAGTCACGCTCGATCAGTTCGGCGATCATCTCGACCATCCGCTCGACGAATTCGGTCGCCCTGGGAACGTCGGTCGGGCGTTGCACCCCGATGCCGTCCATCGCCGTGAACCACATGGCTTCGCACTTCGTCGTGATGTCGTTCCACGGCCGCTGCTCTCGCGTGGCGCGCTCGACGATCTTGTCCTCGATGTCAGTGATGTTCGAGACGAGCCGCACCTCGAGGCCGGACCATTCGAGGTAGCGACGCAAGATGTCGTACGTGAGCGTCGCGCGGCCGTGTCCGAGATGAGCGGGACCGTAGACCGTCGGGCCACACAGGTAGATCGACACCTTGCCGGGTTCGCGCAGCGAGAGCTCGCGCACGGATCGAGAGGCGGTGTCGTACAGATGCAGCACGCCCCGAAGTGTATGACGACGCGTGCGGACCGGCCCGTGGACGTTTCGCGACGCACGATGGACAGCGCAACGAACGCGCACCCCCTACGGTTCCCCATGACATGGACGAAGCAGCCGACGCCGACGACCGCACGACGCGGCCCCTCACGCGGCGCCGATTGATCGTCGGCGGAGCGATCACAGGCGCAGCGGCGCTCGCTGCATCGTCGACCGCGCAGGCACTCGCTGACGAGATCAGCGGTGGCGCACGAGCGACCGCGTCCCCCCGGCGTGTCCGTGCCCCCGACCGACTCCCGCCTGGTTCGTACGAGCCCGGCACGCTGTACGTCGCGCTCTACGGGTCACCCGGGTCGACGCAACTCGGAGCGCTCGGCGAGCAGAGCGTCGAGGCAACCGTCGCCCGGGCTCGAGCCGTTGCCGCCGGCTACAACGATCTCGGCAGGCCCGTCGTGCCGACGTTCGAGATCATCGGGTCGGTGGCGTCCGCCTTCCCGGGAGCCGACGGCGACTACTCGAACGAGTTTCCCGCCTCGAAGTTCCTGCCGTTGATCGAGGCCGCCAGCGACAACGCGTTCCACGTGGTCGTCGACCTCCAGTCGGGGCGCTCCCCTTTCTTCGAGCAGATCCTCGAATACGAAGAGGTGCTGTCGTTCCCACACGTGTCGGTGGCGCTCGATCCGGAGTGGCGCTTCGACGCACCCGGCATCCCGGGCGGAGGCCGCGTCGGCACGGTCGACGCCGTCGAGGTCAACCGCACGATCGCCTGGCTCGACGACCTGGTCACGCGCAAACGCCTTCCGACCAAGCTCGTGGTGCTCCACCAGTTCACGCCGTCGATGGTCACCAACAAGGCCCAGATCCGCAGCACACTGAACTGCCAGGTGATGATGCACATGGACGGGTTCGGGTCACTGCCGCTCAAGCGCGGTTCGTGGGGACGAATGGTCGACGACCTCCCGCCTGGCGCACTCACCGGTTGGAAGAACTTCTACGACGAGGACAACCCGACACCCACGCCCGAGGAGACCCTCGACAACGAGCCCCGTCCGATGTTCGTCAGCTACCAGTAGCTCGGCGAATCGTTGCGGGACCTCGGAGCAGCGCGTCGATAGCCTCGGGCCACCTATGACGAACATCCCTGACAAGCCGACGTTGGACGGCATCGAAGACCGCTGGGCCGCCCAGTGGGACACCGATGGCACCTACTCCTTCGACACCTCGGCGGTACGGGACGACGTCTTCTCGATCGACACGCCCCCGCCCACGGTCAGCGGCTCGCTGCACATGGGCCACGTGTTCAGCTACACCCACACCGACCTGATCGCCCGCTATCAGCGGATGCGGGGCAAGCACGTCTTCTACCCGATGGGGTGGGACGACAACGGCCTCCCCACCGAACG
Organism: Ilumatobacter sp.; assembly: GCA_045107155.1. Classification (GTDB taxonomy): domain Bacteria; phylum Actinomycetota; class Acidimicrobiia; order Acidimicrobiales; family Ilumatobacteraceae; genus Ilumatobacter_A. Next base: position 11,332 of record JBGCFW010000195.1, read on the forward strand.
CCGCGTCCAGAACTTCTACGGCGTTCGCTGCGACCCGAGCCAGCCCTACACCGAGGGCTTCGAGCCGCCCTTCCGCGGCGACCCGCCGAAGAAGCATCAAGCCGTGCCGATCAGCCGGCCCAATTTTCTCGAGCTGTGCGACGAACTCGTCGAAACCGACGAGAAGGTGTTCGAAGCGCTGTACCGACGCCTCGGTCTGAGCGTCGACTGGACCCAGCACTACGCCACCATCGACGCTCGCTCGCGACGCGTCAGCCAACGCGCATTCCTCAAGAACGTGGAACGCGGCGAGGCCTACAGCCAGGAAGCACCGACGTTGTGGGACATCGACTTTCGCACGGCCGTCGCGCAAGCGGAGATGGAAGACCGCGACCGCCCAGGCGCCTACCACGAGATCCCGTTCCAGCTCACCGACGGCTCCGGCACGCTGAACATCAAGACCACCCGTCCCGAGCTGCTCGCAGCCTGTGTGTCACTGGTGGCGCATCCCGACGACGAGCGCTACCAGCCGCACTTCGGCCAGACCGTCACCGTGCCGCTCTACGGCCAGACGGTCGAAGTCCGTCCACACGAACTCGCCCAGATCGACAAGGGCTCGGGCATCGCGATGATCTGCACGTTCGGTGACACCACCGACGTGACGTGGTGGCGCGAACTGAACCTCGAGATGCGTGCGATCATCGGCCGCGACGGCCGACTCCTCCCCGATGCTCCCCACGGCGTCGATCCCGACGCGTACGCCCTGATCGCCGGCAAATACCCGAACCAGGCGCAACGCGCCGTCGTCGAACAGCTCACCGAGCACGGCATGCTCATCGGCGAACCGGAGCCCCTGCAGCACCCGGTCAAGTTCTACGAGCGCGGCGACCGCCCGCTCGAGATCGTCACGTCACGCCAGTGGTACATCCGCAACGGCGGCCGCGACACCGATCTTCGCGAAGCACTCGTGAGCCGCGGCGGTGAGCTCACCTGGTATCCGGGCCACATGCAACACCGCTACGACAACTGGGTCGAAGGCCTCAACGGCGACTGGCTCGTGAGCCGCCAGCGGTTCTTCGGTGTGCCAGTGCCGATCTGGTACCCGCTCGACGCATCGGGAGAGCCGATCTACGACGAGCCCATCGCTCCGCACGAGGCCGACCTTCCGATCGACCCGTCGACCGACGTGCCCGCCGGGTTCACCGCCGATCAACGCGACCAACCCGGTGGATTCACCGGTGATCCGGACATTCTCGACACCTGGGCCACATCCTCGCTCACGCCGCAGATCGCCGGACACTGGGGGGAAGACGACGGCCTGTTCGAGCGAGTGTTCCCCTACGACCTTCGCCCGCAGGGACACGACATCATCCGGACCTGGTTGTTCTCGACGGTCACCCGCGCACACCACGAACACGGCGTCGCACCGTGGAGCCACGCAGCGCTGTCCGGCTGGATCCTCGACCCCGACCGCAAGAAGATGTCGAAGTCGAAGGGCAACGTGGTCACACCCATGGACCTCTTCGACCAGTACGGCACCGACGCCGTGCGGTACTGGGCCGGCTCAGGACGCCCCGGCGTCGACACGGCCTACAGCGAAGACCAGATGAAGGTCGGGCGCAAGCTGGCCAACAAGCTGCTCAACGTGTCGAAGTTCGTCCTGTCGTTCGGCGACGTCGACATGGACTCGGCGCTCGACGCTGCGGTGACCGATCCGATCGACCGGTCGATGCTCGCCAAGGTCGACGCCGTCATCGCCGAAGCGACAACGGGCTTCGACGCATACGACTACGCCCGCGGCCTCGAACGAACCGAGTCGTTCTTCTGGTGGTTCTGCGACAACTACGTCGAGCTCGTGAAGAACCGCGCCTACGAGGCAATGGGTCCCGACGCCGCGACGTCGGCGCGACGTGCATTGCGCGAGGCGCTGGGCTCGATCCAGCGACTTCTCGCACCCTTCCTCCCGTTCGCCACCGAGGAGGCGTGGAGCTGGTGGCACGACACCAGCGTGCCTGCCGCTGATTGGCCCGAGGCCAGCGGACTCGGCGGCGAGGCCGCCCTGATCGACCCGGTGATGGATGCGCTGCAGCTCGTTCGCCGTGCAAAGTCGGAGGCGAAGGTCAGCCAGCGCGCCGAGGTCGAACGGGTCACGATCGCCGCACCGGTATCAACGCACCCCGGACTCGAAGCCGGCCGAGCCGACCTCGCTGCAGCCGGCACGATCGCCGACATCTCGATCGACGAATCCGACGGTGCACTCACCTGCGATGTCATGATCGCGCCGACCGACTGACGAACGCACCCCGACACTGACCCGCCCCGCCGATGGATCAGGTCGATGCGACCCGATCGGGCCGGACCTGAGCGGTATCGTCGCCCCCGGCATGGAGGAAGACGGCGAACAGCGCGAGACACCGACGCGCACCTGGGGCCAACGCTTGTTGATCGCCCTCGCCGCGGTGGTCGCGCTCGGCAGCTTCGCGACCGCAGCTGCTGTGTGGGTGGTGCAGCAACAGCTCGAGGCGCGCCAGCTCATCACGATCGCTCCCGACAGCGCATCCGCTGAAGCCTCCGCGCTCGACGCTGAACCGGGGACGGCGACGACCGTTCAGAGCGGCGACGACCAGTCGAACGGCGGCGATCTCTTCACCGAACCCGGCGAGGCCCCGCCAACCGCGCCCGACGACACGGTCGCCCCCGTCGAGACCTTCCCGCTCGCAGAGCCGGCCGCTCGCAACATCTTGATCACTGGCGCTGACAACAACGCCTGCATCGATCCCGACTCTCCGTTCGCCGGCAGCTTCGGCGACCGAACGGATGCCGGTGAACGCAGCGACACGATCATGATGTGGCGGGTCACCCCGGCGACGAACCAAGTCGCTGTGCTGTCATTTCCTCGCGACCTGTGGGTCCCGATCGCCGGCCGGTCGGGCAAGAGCAGGATCAACGCTGCTTACGAACGCGACAACCCGCAGCGTCTGATCGACACCATCCGCCAGTACTTCGACATCGACACCGACCACTTCGTGCAGGTCGACTTCTGCGCGTTCAAGGAGTTGGTCGACTCGGTCGGTGGTGTCGCGGTCCCGTTCGACACCCCGGTGCGTGACCCGAACACCGGCCTGAACGTCCCGGAGCCCGGCTGTTTCACCTTCAGCGGCGAACACGCCTTGGCGTACGTGCGCTCGCGCAAGATCCAGTTCCTCGACGAGGACGGCGAATGGAGCACCGATGGCACGTCCGACCTCGGGCGGATCTCCCGACAGCAGGACTTCATCCGACGCGTCGCCGACGAACTCCTGGCGAATGCGTTCTCACCGAGTGTCGTGAGTGCGCTGCTCGACGTGAGCCGCGAGTACATCGTCACCGACGACGGGCTCACGCCCGACAAAATCCTCGAACTCGCCGGTGTCCTCCAGAACACCAACCCGGCGACCATCACCACGTACCAGATCCAAGCGCGCAACACGGTCATCCAGGGCAACGCCGTGCTGGAGCCATTGCTCGGCGGCAACAACATGCAGGCGGTGCTCGCGCTGTTCCGCGGCGAGGTCACGCTCGCCCAAGCTCCCGAGCAGGACCTCGACGACACGTCGGGAACGGCGACCACGGCACCGCCGACGACCGTGCCGGTGATCGATCCTGACATCGGCACCACGACGACCACGACCGTCGTCGAAGAGGCGGCACCCTCGACCGAGGCGGTTCCGTTCGACACGATTCCCGAAGTCGAAGCCGAAGACATCGTGTTCGGTGTCCGCCCCGACACCGAGATCTCCTGCACCGGCTAGACCCGCCGGCCACGCGGACCGCTCCACACAGCCGCTCGCTCGGCGGATCGCTCTCGGCGCGAGCCCCGCTGAGCGGCGGGCCCGGGCTCAGTCGAGGACGCGAGTGAGTGCTGCGGCGGCGTCGCTCGGGCCCGACACCGTGGTGAATCTCGAGCCGGTCGCAGCGGCGAGCTGTTCGGCCTCGTCGGACTCACCTTCGGGGGCGACGATGACCAGTTCTTCGATGCCCACAGCGGCCGCGACCGGGTCACCGTCCACCGTGGCCTTGCAGTCGGAGAG
>JBGCFW010000196.1:0-4622 GCA_045107155.1 Ilumatobacter sp.
CTCGACCAGGCCGAGCATGTGGTCCGGCTCGGATGCGGTCGCGAGCGCAGCCCGCAGCGCCATTGCGGCGGGCCACGCCGACTCGAGGTCGACGACGCGCCGCTTCACGCCGTTGGGGTCCACACCGAGCACTGGTGTCGCGCCGACTGTCGTGCACACGATTCCGACGGCGTGGGTCTCACCCGTCGGCTCGTTCACTACGGGCCGCTCGTGCGGGCCGATGAGGAAGCCGCGCTCGAACGACTGCATCGCTGCGCCCAGCGGGGCCTCTCGGATGGGCGGCCCGAGCACGAACACGGCAACACACGAGCCGGTCGGGGCGATCTGCTCGCGCTGATAGGGGACCGTGCCGCGGGCGTACCAGATCGATTCGACGAAACGAGCGAGTACGCCGCCCGGCCTGCGCATGCGGAAGTCGAACTCACTCATGTCGATCGGTTCAGCACTCACGCGTGGGGACGGTAGACCAGCCGAGCGAGCCTCGGATACGGTCGGGCTTCATGGCGTTCAGCGGTTTCCCGCCCGAGGCGATCGAGTTCTACGAGCAACTCGCCGCCGACAACTCCAAGGCGTTCTGGGCCGACAACAAGGGCCGTTTCGCGGAATTCGTGAAGACACCGATGGTCGAGCTGACCGAGGTGCTCGACGAGTACGGACCCTTCCACCTGTTCCGGCCGCACAACGACCTTCGCTTCTCGAAGAACAAGCCGCCGTACAAGACCCATCAGGGGGCGTATGGCGAATCAGAGGGAGGGGCCGGTCACTACGTGCAGTTCTCGGCGGAGGGCCTGATGGTCGGGACCGGCTACTACGCGATGGCCAAGGACCAACTCCAGCGATTTCGTGACGCCGTCGTGGCAGACGCGACGGGAACCGAGATCGAGGCACTCGTGGCCGACGCCGCGAAGCGGCGATACACGGTCGGTGCGATCGACGAACTGAAGACCGCGCCCCGCGGCTACGACCGCGAACATCCGCGGATCGGACTCATTCGACGCAAGGGTCTGATGCTGTCGAAGACGTTCGGCACGCCCAAGTGGCTACACACCAAGCAGGTCGAGAAGAAGGTGCGCGACTGCTGGGACGGCGCGCAGCCGGTCTGTGATTGGCTCGACGCCCACGTGGGTCCGAGCACGATGCCCCCGGACGATCGGCCGTTCTGACCAGTCATGCGGTGTGGCGACCTCAGATCGAGTCGGCGCACTGCTCGATGGCGGTGGGGACGCAGCGGCTCACGTCGAGCCTGAGCCGCCGCCGGCGAGTGCCGAGCGACGAACGCTCATCCAGGTCGACTCGGCGTCGTTGTGGGACAACTCGATCGCACGGTCGTAGGCATCCACCGCGTCGGAGTGCCGATCGAGCTTGATCAGCAGCGCGGCGCGGGCCGCGTGGAAGTACGGGTAGTCGACCAACTGAGATGAGAGTTCGTCGATGAGCCGGAGGCCGGTCTCGGGCCCCTCGGACCATGCGATCGCCGCGGCCTGATTCAGACGAAGTACCGGCGAGTCGTTGAGCACGATCCGCGCGCCATACAGCGCCGCGATGCGATGCCAATCGGTGTCGTCGATCGAGGACGCTCGGGCGTGCAGGCCCGCGATCGATGCCATCACCCCGTACGGCCCGAGACCGCCGAACGACGCGCCCTGTTTGAGGTGGTCGAGTCCTCGACGGATCTTGGCCTGATCCCACGCCGAGCGGTCCTGGTCCTCGAGGAGCACGGGCAACCCGTCGGCATCGGTACGTGCCCAGCGCCGAGCGTCGGTCAACAGAACGAGCGCGGCGAGCCCGTGGACCTCGCCGTCGTCGGGCACGAGCCGCGCAAGCAACTCGGCCAGCCACACGGCCTCGTCGCACAGCGAGCCTCTGATCAGCGTCGTCCCCGCGGCGCTTGCGTAGCCCTCGTTGAACACGCCGTAGATCACACCGCAGATCGACGACAGCCGCTCGGTGAGCTGTTCGGGGCCCGGGACCTCGAACGGCACGCCCGCCGCCGAGATCTTCTTCTTCGCCCGGGCGAGCCGCTTCTTCATGGTCTCGGTGGGCACCATGAACGCCCGAGCGATCTGCTCGGTCGTCAGGCCGCAGACGTACCGCAGCGTGAGCGCCACCTGCGCCTCGGGAGCGAGCGCTGGGTGCACGCACCCCGCGATCAGAGCGAGTTCGTCGTCGCCCAGGTCGGCGCCGACTGGCCCATCGGCGCTGCGCGTCTCGGTGATCAGTTGCGGAAGCCGCTCTCGGAAGCGAGCGTCGCGGCGCATGCGGTCGATCGCCTTGCGGCGTGCTGTGGTGAGGAGCCATGCGCCGGGGCGTCGCGGGGCGCCGTCCGTGCGCCAGTGGACGGATGCCTCCGCGAACGCCTCGGACACGACGTCTTCGGCGAGCTCCAGGCTGCCCGTGTCGCGCAGCACCGTCGCCACCAGCGCGGTCCACTCGGTGCGGAACGCGTGGTCGACCGGTGAGGTCGGTCCGGTCATGAGCAGCCGAGTCGCGGCGTCAGCCGTCGAACTCCATGAGCGGGCGGATCTCGACCGTGCCGTAGCCGACGTTCGGAACCTTCTCCGCCCAGGCGATGGCGGCGTCGAGGTTCTCGGCGTCGATCAGATAGAAGCCGCCGAGCGCTTCTTTCGTTTCGGCGAACGGACCGTCGGCGGTGATCGTCTTCCCATCGCGGATCTGCACCGTCGACGCGGTCGTGGTCTCCTGCAGCGCCTCACCACCCAGCATCGAGCCGGCCTCGGTGAGTTCGGTGGTGAAGTGGAACCACTGTTCCATCTCGGCCGCGCCCTCGGGCGTCGAGGAGTCGGGGTGTGCGCTCGCGTCGGCGTAGAGGAGGAGTTCGTACTTCATGGTCGGTTGTCCTTTCGTCGTGGAACCGGGCGTGTCCCGATTCAACTACACGACGAACGGGACCTCGTACGGGGGACACCTCCCCGAAGAAATCTCGAGACGACGACATCGCTACGGTTCGAACATGGCGACGTGGAGTGAGATCGAGCAGGCCGAGCCGGAGTTCGCAGGTCGAGTCCTGGCCCGGTTCGAGACGGGTCGACACAAGACGATCGCCACGCTGCGCGTCGACGGTTCGCCGCGCATCTCGGGGATCGAGGCCGACTTCGTCGACGGTGAACTCCGCATGGGCTCGATGCCGAACTCCCGCAAGGCCGCCGACCTGCACCGAGATCCGCGTTTCGCGCTGCACGGTCTGACGGGGAACCCACCGGTGGGTGAGGAGGCGTCGTGGCTACCCGAGGCGAAGATCTCCGGACGTGTTCGACCGGGCGGCGACATCGTCGACGACGACGGCAACGTGCAGGGCGAGTGGTTCTTCGCTGACATCGCCGAGGTCGCGCTCACCGGCCTGAACAGCGATGCCACGATGCTCCGCATCGAGTGGTGGAACGTCGACGACGGACTCCGTTCGATCGAACGCGCGTGAAGATCGTGCGACGCGAACGTGTCGTGCGCCGGGAGGGATGGCGGGCCCGCGCGATCGTTGGCAGACTGCCGGAGTGACAACGCTCGACCCCACCGACACCGACGCCGAACTCGCTGCTCAGGCGCTCAACGACGAGGCGCTGGAGAACCAGTTCGGCCTCGCTGACCGGGTGGTGAACGAGGAGTCGCTGGCCAACAGTGTGCGGCGCTTCCGTGAGCAGAAGATCACGCTGCCGACCTTCTCCCAACTCGCCGACCCCACCAGCTTCGATCAACCCATCAAGGTCGGTGACGCCGATCCGCAAGGGCCCGACGCCCGAAACCTCTGGCGGGTGCACTGGTACAACGACCTGAGCGGCAACCGCGTCGACGTTCCGGAGCACGTTGTGCTGCCAACCGAACTCACCGGCGTCGACAGCCCGATCATCGTGGTGTTCGGCGATCGCTTCCCGATGATCACGGCGCACAAAGTGCTCGCCGCGTACTCCTGCCTTGCCCCTCGCGTGGTCACCGGCCAGTTCGACCCGACGGTCCACCGTGCGGTCTGGCCGTCGACGGGGAACTACGCCCGTGGCGGCATCGCGATCTCGAAGATCATGGCCAGCAGAGGCGTGGCGATCCTGCCGGAGGGCATGAGCCAGGAACGGTTCGACTGGCTGGACACTTGGTGTGCGAACCCGGCCGAGGACGTCATCAAGACCCACGGCACGGAGTCGAACGTCAAGGAGATCTACGACGCCTGCAATGAGCTCGCGAAGGACCCTGGCAACTTCATCCTGAACCAGTTCTCCGAGTTCGGGAATCATCTCGGCCACTACAACGTCACCGGCCGAGCGCTCGGGCACGTGTTCGACACGGTCAACGACGCGCACGGCGGCCGCCTCGAACTCGCGGCGTTCACCTCGGCGACAGGTTCGGCGGGCACGATCGCTGCCGGCGATCGTCTCAAGGACGACTACGGCTCGAAGATCGTGGCGGTCGAGGCACTCGAGTGCCCGACGATGCTCGAGAACGGCTACGGCGAGCACAACATCCAGGGAATCGGCGACAAGCACATCCCGCTGATCCACAACGTCACCAATGCCGACGTCGGCGCCGCCATCTCCGACCGGGCCACCGACGAACTCGATGTGCTGTTCAACACCGACGCCGGACGCCAATACCTGACACAGAGCAAGGACGTGCCG
>JBGCFW010000197.1:0-6071 GCA_045107155.1 Ilumatobacter sp.
GGCCAGTGAATGAGACGGGGATCATCGCCAGCGACGTACTCGCGCATCGACACGAACCCGGACATCGGGTCCTGCGCGATCCGGCGAACAGTCGAGTCGTTCTCGACCACTCGTTGAGACCCCTGCGCGCCGGCGAGGTCATACACCCTGGGATGCACGGTGACCGTCCGACCGATCGCCGGGTCCTGCTCCTGACGCCAGCGACCGAGCGCGAGGAAGAACGGATCGACCTTCTCGATGTCGAGCGGCCCGAGTTCGAAGATCCCGCGTCGACGGGTGGGAATCTGTGCGGTCAGCTTGTCGAGGTCTCGGGCGGCGACCGGTTCGATCGCGACGCGCATCTCGTCGTCTCCGAGGCGATCGATCAGCGTGGCTCGACCGGAGCGGTACACCGTGTCGTTGCGAACCCGATACGTGACCCGAACCGGGTCTCCCCGAGGAACCCGAAGTGTGTTGATCCGGCGTTCGACCTTCGATCGCAACGCTCGTCGTGCGACGAGTACCGCGAGCAGGACGAGGAAGGCCACGCCGATCGCCACCACGACGAGTTCCTCGTAGCGCCACACGATGCCACCAGCACCGAGGAGGACTGCGCTGATCACGGCGCCGAGGCCGGACCTGGTGAGCACGCTCAGCCTCCGTCGCGCGGCACTTCGACGCTGTCGCTGATCTCGGCCAACAGTTCGCTGATCGTGGTGCCACGGAGCTCGGCCTCAGCCGTGAGCTGAACGCGGTGCCCGAGGACCGGTGCGACGAGGAGCTTCACGTCGTCGGGAGTCACGAACTCGCGGTCGTCGCTGGCCGCGTAGGCCCGTGCGATCCGGAGCAGGGTCAGCGTGCCACGCGTCGACACGCCGAGACGGAGGTCAGGATGACGGCGGGTCGCATCGGCCAGGCGGACGATGTAGTCCTTGATCGACGATGCCACCGTGACGGACTCGATCTCGTCGATGATCCGGTCGAGCTCGCCGGCATCGGTGACCGGTTCGAGCTCATCGTCGCGGTGATGACGGCTGAATCCCTCGAGGATGGAGACCTCGGTGTCGATGTCGGTGTACCCGAGTGACAGGCGCATGGCGAATCGGTCGAGCTGGACGTCTGGCAGCGGGAACGTGCCCTGGGAGTCGCGTGGGTTCTGCGTGGCGATGACGAAGAACGGGCGCGGAACCGGTCGAGTGGTGCCATCGGAGGTGACGTTGCGTTCCTCCATCACCTCGAGCAAGGCCGACTGGGTCTTCGGGCTTCCGCGGTTGATTTCGTCGCCGATCATCACGTTCGTGAAGACCGGACCCTCGCGGAACTCGAAACGCGACGTTCGCTGGTCGAACACCATCACGCCCGTGATGTCGGTCGGGAGGAGGTCGGGCGTGAACTGCACGCGCTTCCAGCCGCCGGCGATCGAGTTCGCGATCGCTTTCGCCAGGCTGGTCTTGCCGGTGCCCGGGACGTCGTCGAGAAGTAGGTGACCCTCGGTGAGCAGACAGCACACCGCGAGCCGGATCTCGGGTCGCTTTCCTCGGATCACACGGTCGACGTTGTCGACGAGTGCGTTGACGACCAACGACGTGTTCCCTGCCACGGGGGCGAGCATAGGACGAGCCGGGAGCCACGAGGGGGTCTTCGCCAGACCGGTGGGTGGTGGCCACATGTTCGACACTCAGTCCCAGTCCAACCGCAGACTGCGGTGAGCGTCGCGAAGCACCGCAGCCAGCTCTGCTCGTGCTGGGAGGACATCACCGTCGACCCCGACCACGCTGACGTCGGGCAGCGCCGAACCATCGGGATGTTCGAGCAACTGCGCGATGGGGTCGACGACCGGTTCTCGTGACCGGCGCTCCTGCTGCTCGCGTCGTTCCGCTCGTCCGCGCTCCATGCCGTCGCGGACCAGGCGGAGGTGACGGCGACGCCGAGCGATCGACGGGTCGCCGTCATCGGCGTCGATCTCCTCGACGTCGTCGAAGATGCTCCGCCCGCCCCCGGCGATGGTGTCGTCGACCTCATCCTCCACTCGCCGACGCCGCGGACGGAGACGGCTCGACGCCGCCTCGTCGTCTGCGTCGGGATCGAACGACGTGACCGTGCGCAGCGTCGGTGAGGCGCCGATGTCGCTGGGTTCGCCGTCGTCGTCGACCGACCTCGCCGCATCTCCCGAGTCGTCCGTTGACTCGAGTGCGTCGGCGCGTCCGTTGTCGCGCCACACGTCGAGCAGTTCGGGCTCGATGAGTAGCTCGTTCGCGAAGGCCAGCATCGTTGCGAGGACGTGCTTGCACGCATGTGATGCGGCATTCGCGTCGTCGGGACACGTGCAGTGGCCTTCGACGTCACGCCGCAGCGGCATCCCGTCGCCGCGGGTGACCTCGAGCGTTGCGATGTACGGAACCGAACGCGAGCCCTGGATCTCACAGGTGACCGCACCAGCCTCGATCATGATGTCGGTCACGGACCCGTCCTGTGCGTACTGCTTGCCACGTCTGAGACGCTGCGGATCGCTCATCTCCGCGGCAAGGACCTTCATCATGGTGGATTGCAAACGCCCGGGATGCCGAGTTCCGAACGGCTTGCGGGGCCGACTCATTCGTCGAGCTCCAGTGTGACCAGGTCGCGAAGCTCGTCGGTCGTCATCTCCGACATCCAGGCTTCGCTCTCCGCGCCGGACCCCACGACCTGGGCCGCAAGCGCGCGTTTGTCGTCGATGACCTGGCTCACCTTCTCCTCGACCGTGCCTTCGCACACGAGCTTGTGCACGTGGACCGTGTTGGTCTGCCCGAGTCGCCATGCCCGATCGGTCGCTTGATCTTCGACGGCAGGGTTCCACCACCGGTCGTAGTGGATCACCTGACTCGCGGCCGTGAGGTTGAGTCCGGTGCCGCCGGCCTTGAGTGAGACGAGTAGCAGGGGCGGTCCGGTGCCGTCCTGGAACTCGTCGACCATCTGATCCCGGCGCGTGCGTTGCACGCCGCCGTGAAGGAACGGGGCGCGAAAGGAGTGCTGCTCGTCGATGTGACGCACGAGGAGTTCGCCCATCTCGCGGAACTGCGTGAAGACGAGCGCCTGCTCCCCGCGATCGAGGAGATCGGTGACGAGTTCGTCGAATCGGGCGAGCTTGCCCGAACGTCCGGCGAGTCGCGAGTCGTCCTTGAGCGCGTGCGCGGGGTGATTGCAGATCTGCTTCAGGCGCATGAGCGCAGAGAGCACCAGGCCTCTGCGCCGCATGCCCTTGGCCTGTTCGGCGTCGACGAGGAGTTGATCGACCACCTGCTGGTACAGCGTTGCCTGTTCTTTGGTGAGCTTGGCGTATGCGATCTGCTCGATTTTGTCGGGGAGGTCGGGCAGTAGACGCTTGTCGGCTTTGGTGCGCCGGAGGATGAACGGTCCGGTGATGCGACGCAGGCGAGCAGCAGCATCGGCTGAGGCCTCGGGGTCGGTGGCCCGTTCGATCGGTGAGGCGAAGGTCTTGCGGAATCGTTCGAGTCCGCCGAGGATCCCGGGGTTCACGGCGTCGAGGATCGCCCACAGCTCGCTGAGCCGGTTCTCGACCGGCGTTCCGGTGAGGGCGAGCTTCTGATCGGCGCGGAGTCGCCGGATCGAGCGTGCCGCCTTGGTGTTCGGGTTCTTCACCATCTGTGCTTCGTCCAGAACGATCGTCGCCCAGTCGATGGTTTCGAGATCGTCGGCATCACGAGGGAGCAAGCCGTACGTGGTGATGACGAGCTGACGGTCAGGATCGACGAAGAACATCTCGTCGGCGGCTTCCTCAGAGCCCGAGGTCTTGACCTCGAGCGCCTTCGCGATCAGTTCGAGTTGTCTGTTCCGCTGTGTTCCATGGTGAACGGTGACGTCGAGCTTGGGTGTGAATCGATGGGACTCCGAACGCCAGTTGCGAACGACCGACAGCGGGCACACGACGAGGTGCGGACCCGGCCGTTCGACCAGATGGGCGAGGGTGGTGGCGGTCTTGCCCAGGCCCATGTCATCGGCGAGGCATCCGCCGAGACCGAGGCGCGACAAGAACTGCATCCACGCCAGCCCGCGACGCTGATAGTGGCGGAGCTCGCCCACGAACTCCGACGACTCCTCGACCTCGTCGAGCTGGTCGTCGGGGAGCCCGGCGAGCAGACTGCGCACCCAGTCGGTGTCGCTGATCGGCGCCATGTCGCCGCTTTTCGTCCCATCGTCGCCGGCGGCGACGCCCAGTTGGGTGCCGCCCATGTCAGCTCCCGCGCGATTGACCGTGATGGTCGTTCGCTCGTCGTCGGCATCGTCGTCGTTGGCGAGCTGCAGCAGCTGCAGCGGCGTCACCTTGTTCCTGGTGGCCTTGAGCTCGCGCAGCTTTTCGCGCTTGCGGCGCAGCTCCTCGGCATCGATGCGGACCCAACGGTCCCCGGTGTGGAGCAGCGTCGCTCCCGCCTGTTCGGCGCGGGCGAGTTCCTCCTCGGAGATGTCCTCGTCCTCGACCACCAGAGTCCACTGCACGAGCGCCTCGCGGCCGAACTGCTTCTTGCGGTCGTCGGCGGGTGTCGGCGTCGCCTCGCCGGCGACGCGAACTCGTTGTTGGATGAGACGTTCGGGACCGATCAGTTCGACGCCTGCTTGCTCCAGCTCGTAGGGAGCGATGTCGATGAAGTCCTCTGCCGTCTCGAGGTCGAGTTCGGCCACTGTGGGCTCGTGCTCCTCAGCCCAGTCGGCAAGTCCGGGCACCACAGGGGCGATCCGTTCGATTGCGTCGTCGAGCAACGCCGCGAGCTTGTCGAGGTGGCGTGGCTCGCGTGCGACGTCGATGGCCGTCGGCGTGCGATCCCAGACGTCGGCGGCGGTACACCAGCGCATCGAATCGGCGTCATCGACGAGCTCCAGGCGGACCTCCCAGGGGTCGTGCGGATCGTCGGACATGATCAGGCGGATCCGGGGGAGCACAACCGGTTCGCCGGACAGGCGTCGGCGATGTCGGTCGAGTTCGTCACGGAGGTGGCCGAGGGCGATGTCGAAATCGTTTGTGCCGCCGCGCACCACGTGATCGGGCTTCGCTAATGCACCGAAGGTGGCACGAAGCGCCTGAGTGGTCGGCTTACGTCCGCGACCCACCTCGGCCTTCCAGCCGCTCTGGTGCAGGTGAGATCGAGCGACGCCGTCGACCATCAGTTCGAAGATGCGGCGTGTGTCGTGTCCTGAACCGGCGGTGCAGATCGGCGGCTGAGCGTCATCGAGTGCGTCGAGGAGCCCGGCGACGGGTTCGTCGATGTCGGGGACCCATCGCGCCACGGTGAAGGGGCCTTCGTCGACGATCATCGGGGCGAGCCGCCCGTGCGACACCATCCGCCGCGCCAACTCCGCCATCCGGGCGAACCAGGCGATCGACGGCGAGAGGTGTTCTTCGGTCGGGAGGTCGCTGAGCCACACAGCGGTGCCCAATGGGTCGAGTTGGACCGATGCCGCATGCAACGTCGGGTGCGGCGCGACGTCGATGCTGATCCGAGCGACGGCGCCGTACGACACCGGTGAGTCGTGCCAGCCCGACCGTGTGCCATCGTCATCGATCGTGCGGAAGCCCGAGTAGAGCCACGCCATCGATGCCGTGTCGACGCCGTTCCAGCCCCACACGTGGAGCGCGCCGGACCGCCAGGTGCCCTGCGCCACGTGCGGCGGTCGATGTCGCGACAGCGCAGCCATCAACCCGCCAATCTACCGAGGGGGTCCCACACCCGACCGTGACGCGGTGGCTCGTCGGACGGTTCGCTGGGCGTGGCCAGAGTCGATCGCCCGCGGTCGGAGGCCGTGTCGTCGTCGTGTGGTCAGTGGATGGTTCCGGCGACGTCGACGATGAGGTGGGTGTCGACTGCGGTGAACACACACAGTTCGCCGTGCGCGGAGAGCTCGACGATGAGTTCGTTCGGCGTGGTGACGCCGGCTCTGGTGTTGATGCTCGAGGTTGCGGGTCTGGTGGTGGTGCAGTTCCAGGCGGTGATGAAGCCGTGTGATGTGGGGTTGATGGCGGCGATGTTGGCGATGATGCCGGTGGTGTTGGTGGTGAGGTTGCCGCGTCCGGTGATTTGGATGCGGGTGGTGGTGCCGGC
>JBGCFW010000198.1:0-13688 GCA_045107155.1 Ilumatobacter sp.
GGCGACCGGCTCGAACGCATTGAGGTCGCCGAGAGCAGTGCGGAACTCCTCGACGGTGTCGGTGATGTCGCCGGTCGAGGCGAACGTCGTAGCGCTGCACGAGGCAGCGCCACCGGTGCCCTCCGCCGCAGCGGTGGAGGCGCCGAGGGCGAGGGCCGGTGCGGCGACGCCGGCGGCGAGGACGAGTGCGGCGGAGGTGGAGCTCCGCAGACGTGAAAGGTTCATTGCTTTCTCCCAAGTGTTGTTGGCGGGGGCGGGGGTGCTTCCCACACCTGCCTCTACGCCTGGGGCGCTGACGCGGTTCGCGCTTGCGTCAGAAACTTGTCGGAGGCGTCAGGCGATTGCCCACCGCGTGAGCTGCGCCGTCCACGCGTCGTCGGTCGGCAACGCGACACCATCGAGCGCCAGGATCGGCGCCACCAGGCGACCCGACGACACCAGCCATGCGCCGTCGACCTCAGGCAGCCGTGACGCCTCGATCAGATCGAACCGCGTCTCGACCCCGTCGCGTTCCGCCTGCGCGAAGATCGACGACTGCGTGATCGACGCGAGGATCCCGGTGCCGTCGACCCGAGTCGTGGCGAGCTGTTCGCCCTCGCGCCAGATCAACGCCGACCTGGGCGCCCCGAGCGCCAGGCCGTCGATCGACACGAACAGTGCATCGTCGGCTCCGCGCGCTGCAGCCTCGCGGGCCGCGGCCATGTTGACCGCATACGACAGCGTCTTCACCCCACCCAGCAACCAGGCCGAATCACGATCCATCTCCGCCGGCCGACCGAGCGACAGCGTCGCCACCGAGATGCCCGTTCGACACGCACGGCTCGAGTCGGGCAGCGGCGCGATCGTCAGCACGCCCACGGGGCCCGACTCGTCCGACACTTCGCTCCCCCGCGACAGCATCAACCGCAGCACCGCTTCGCCCGGCCGGTTCCACGCCCCGAGCGAGTCGCTGATCAACTCGCGCCACACATCGGGATCGACCGCCGGCAGCTCGAGCGACCGCGCCGAACGATCGAGGCGAGCGAGGTGCTCATCCAAGTGGTCGACGTGCACGGATCCGTCGGCGCTGACCTCGAGGCGCGTCGCGTCGAAGCACCCGTCGCCACGGGTCAAGCCCACATCGAATGCGGACAACACCGCCTCAGCGGGATCGTCGATCACCCCACGCCCGAGCACCGCAACGAGATGTGTCCGCTCGATCATCGGCCGCATCGTAGATTCGCTGTGCACGTCCACACACGCACTGCGAGCACCGGACGCCCAAGGCGTCCATCGAGGTCAGTCCTGCTGACTACGCCGGCCGTACCGCCTGTTGAACCGCACGTCGCGGCCGGCAGTATCGATGATGGTCATCGTGCCGGTGAAGAACGGGTGGGTGTAGCTCGAGGTGTCGAGCAGGACATGCGGGTACTCCTCGCCGTCTTCGAACACCGTGGTCTTGGTGGTCTGCACGGTCGATCCACACAACCAGCGCTGCCCGCCGGTCGAGTCTTCGAACACCACCTGGCGATAGTCGGGGTGAATTCCTGGCTTCATGATCGCGTTCCTCCGCGGATGTCTTCGTGTCGTGTGGCTCGGTCGTGGCGCATCAACGTTCTTCCTTGAACTCGACGTGGCGACGAACGACCGGGTCGTACTTCATCAACGAGATGCGTTCGCGTGTGTTGACCTTGTTCTTCTTCGTCACGTACGTGAACCCGGTGCCCGCGGTACTGCGGAGCTTGATGATCGGGCGTCGCTCCTTGCTCGCTTTCGCCATCCCGACCGCCTCAGACCTTGTAGCCGTTGCGACGGATCTCGGCGACGACCGATTCGATCCCGCGCTTCGAGATCGTCTTGATCGCCCGGGTCGACAACGTCAACCGCACGTGGCGACGCTCGCTCGGCAGCCAGTACCGCTTCTTGTGCACATTCGGGTCGAATCGGCGATTCGTTCGGCGATGGGAGTGGGAGACCGACTTTCCGAAAGCGGGCTCGGTTCCGAGGAGCTGGCAGCGACGCGTCATGAACTCACTGTAGCGAGATTGAGAACTGTTCCCGTATTGTGATCTCGTGGACATTCCGATCACGCTCATCGTCAGCTCTCGACCGGGACCTTCGCTGCGCCGCCACTCCGAGCTCTTCACGAGCACATTGATCGCCCCACGAGACGCGATCCTTCGCATCGACGCCACCCCGCTGGTCATCCCAGGCCGATTCGCCGTGTCTGAACCCGACACCTACTACCGAACCCCCGGCTGCGATTGCTGTGCGTCTCGCGAAGACCTGATCGCCTCGATCGTCCGTACCGCACAACGGGCCGAACCGCCCGAGCACCTGATGGTCCTCGTCGACCCGAACAGCGAGGATGTGGCAACGGTCGTGGCGACCGTGCTGTCGTCGTTCGAGATCAACCGACGTTGCTTCCTCGACAGCGTGGTGCTCCACGTCGATGCCGTCGAGTCGGCGACCCGACTGGCGACCGGTGACAGCATCGTGAGCGTCGCGGTCGAATCGGCACTGGCGATCGCGGACCGCATCGTGCTCGACGATCTCCACCAGGTCACCGACGCAACCCTTCACGAGATCCGAGCCGAGCTGCGCGCTCGAGCGGGGTTCGTTCAGCGCATCGACGGCGACGGCGCTGAACGGCTCGACGCGTGGCACGGCGCACCCATCGCCGTGGAGCGCCGACCGTCCCCCGACGACTCGCCGTCGACCGTGCTCCTCCGCGTCGAATCCCCGCTCGATGCCGATGCGATCGAAGGGTGGCTCGACCTCCTCGTCGCCCGGCACGCCGCCCGGCTTCTCCGCCTCCAAGGCGCGCTCAGCGTCGAAGGGCACGAGGACCGCACCTGTTGCTTCGGCGTTCGATCGTTCACCTTCAGTCACTCCGAGAACGAGCACCGGCTGCACCGATCGACGGAGAGCGTGTTGGCGATCTGCGGCATCGGGCTCGACCCGGACGAACTGACCGCCAGCTTTCGCTTGACGGTCGCCTCGTGACCCTGCTGTCGACCATCGAACCGACCGAGCAGCTGCGGCTCGGTGACGCCGTTCGTGCAATCGGGTGGTCTGCGACGGGACGCACGATCGCGATCGGAGCCGACGGCCGTGCCCTGCTCGGCGGAGACGGCCGGCTGACCGGGCCGATCGGCCCCGATCCCCTCGACTGCGCATGGATCAACAGCGAGCGCGTCGCCGTGATCGACTCGATGATCGGCGTCGTCACGACGGGAGGCGGTTCGATCCACGCAATCGAGATCGCCGGCGCACTGCAAGTGCTCGCACCGACGAACGGCCCCGATTCGCACGTTGCGAGGGAGCACCACTGTGTGGTGGTCGGCGCCACCGGCCTGACGACGATCTCCGCCGATCCGCGTCGAATCGGACGACCGACCACGATCGATACCGGGCCGCTGCGAACCGCCGTCCACCTCGGCGGATCGGTCTGGCTCGGCGGCGGACGCGACGGACTCGTCGTGGTCGACGTCGCGCTCGGGTGCATCGACCAGCGCGTCGAACACCCGAGCATCGTCTCGCTCGCCGCTGCGCCCAGCGTCGGACGAGTGGCTGCCGCGGACGCCAGCGGCGCGATTCACGTGCTGGAGACCGGCGACCTCGAGAACGGGACCGAGCTCACCGGCTATCCCGACGCGGTTCGACACCTCGGGATCGATCCGTCGGGGGCGACCCTGGTCGCGTGCGCCGATGACGAGCTCACGTGGTGGAGCGTGCACGATGACGGGCGAGTAGTCGACGAGCCCGAGGCGACGGTCGGCCACGCCGCAGCCATCACCGCATGCGCGAACGGGACGTTCGGATTCGTGACGACCGGCGACGCCGACGGCGTGGTCCGCCTCTGGTCGCCGCGGCTACGAGACCTGCCGGTGGCAAGGCCGCTCGCAGAATCTGCCGGGAACTCACCGGCATCGACCTCGACTGCGACGCCGTGGCCTCCGCCATGCCGCCAGCCCCTCGACCCGAACCCGGTACGCGATGACCGACGACTTCGGCATCCCGCTCGTCACCGAAGACCTGATCGACTGCTTCGGCCAGCACACGCATCGCCTGGTCCTCGAGATCGATGGCTCTGTGTCGATCACGTTCGTGTCGTCGGGCGTGACCGCACGCGTCGAGCCGACGACCCGCGCGGTCCTCACACCCGGGATCCATGTGCCTGACGTGCTGCTCGACCACGCCGCGTCGATGCGCTTGGCCTGACCCGCGAAACCCGGCCAGCCCAGCGACTGGCTACCGAGAGTTGACGATGACGGCAGCCGTCAGGATCAACGCAGCACCCGTGAACACGACGGTGCCGAAGCCGACGATCCGGGCGGCCCCAGGGTGCACCGGGGACTCGCCACTGCGCAAGGGACCGTGGAGGTCGTCGTAGTGCCGAGCGGCCCACACGAGCAGTAGCGCGCTGGCGACCACCTGTGCGACGCCGACCACAGCGAGCGCCGGATGCAGTTCGACCGCGACATAGCGGGCGAGAATCACCCCCATCGCCATCCCCGACACCGCCGTTCGCTCCCACGCCAATGCAGTGCGTTCGTGCTGCAGACGCTCATCGAAGACTCGATCCGGCCGAACCGGCCCCTCCCCCGCTCCCAGACGACGGCTCGCTCGACGGCTCACCACGCGTTGAGGACCAGCAGGACGGACGAGGCCACCGCGATGATCCCGACACACACGGCCACGACAAAGGGCAGCCGCGACGGCGGCAACGGCTCATCGAGACGCATCGCACGCTCGTTCAACGCCCACCGCCGGTACGCCACCGCTGCGGTGACGAACGAGAGCACGAGCAACCCGAATCCCAGAGCCTCCTCGCCGGGCAGCTCATCGAGCAGGGCCGCCGCAGCGAGGCCACCAGCCGCGCACGCGAGCGCCGTCCGGATCCAGGCGAGGAACGTCCGCTCGTTCGCCAACGTGAACCGATAGTCCGGATCGCTCCCCACATCTCGGACGTGCCCCGGCCGATATTTCTCTCCCCACGACATCTGGGCCGACCGTAGCCAGATTCACGCGCCCGAGGGTCGGATGGGTCCGCTCCCACGGGCCACGCATCGGTCGAACGAGGTCCCGAGCGAATCCGCTGCACCTTCGGGCAGATCGCGATCGATGCCCTGGCGAGATCATCGCTGGACCCATACCTTCATCGCGGCGCACGCCCCGGAGAACGCTGGCGGCAGCTCTGACGAAAGGGAGATCCATGTCTTCGAGCGAACCTCCGCCACCGCCTCCCGCGCCCCCGCCAGGACACGACGTTCCCCTGCCGGCGACGCTCGACGAGCCGGAGACGCCTTCCGGACGCCGTAAACGCCGAGTCGAGCTCGCGGGCGCGATCATCATTGGCGTCGCAGCCGTGCTCACCTCGATCGCAACGTTGCAGGGCAGCCGGGTCGACGGCGACGTACAACGCAACAGCACCGCGGCGCTCGGCTATACCTTGCAGGCCAACGACCTCTACAACGAATCAACCGCCGAGGAAGCCGAGGAGCGGGACTGGTTCTTCGGATATCTGACCGCAGCGGCGAACGGCCAGAACGACACCGCTGACGTGCTCTTCCAAGCGATGCCTGCCCAAATACAGGCGCTCACCGCTGAATGGCTTCTCGTGAACCAGGAAAGGCTCCTCGACCCGAACGAGCCGATCGACGATCCGTTCTTCGTCGATGCCGATGGGAACGCGACCCTGAATTCGCAGGCCGATCTGCCATCGACGCTGTTCTTCTTCGACGCCGTCGAACTCGACGAGCTCGCCGAGTGCGCCCTCTTCGATTCCAGGGTGGCAGAGATCCGCGGTGACAACTACTCGTTGTCCGGCGTGTTTCTCGCGATCGCCCTCGTCGTCGGCGGCATCGCAGCGCTGCTGAAGGGCAAGGCTGCTCAGGTCATCGTCCTCGCGACCTCGGTGCTCACGCTGGCTCTCGGCTCCCTGGTACTCGTTCTGGCCGGCGACGAGGTCGAAGCGAGAACGGACGCGGCGGTGGACTTCTTCCGCACCGACGAGGGGACGCCTCAGGCGCCGGACGCGGCCCTCGCTCAGGCCGACTCGACGTGCTCGGAGGGCACGCTGTGAAGAGAACGACGCTGAGTCGGTGAGAGAACGAGCCACTCAAGGCGACAAAACTGGGACTCGATCGCCCGAACGCGTGACGGGTCGGCATCCCGCGGCTCCGGGTCCCACCCGCCGCGCGCCTGACGCCAGGGTCTCTCAGCTGCAAGGCGAGATCGGCAACGTCGCCACGCGCCGTGCGCTCGCCCATGACCCCATCCAACGCGACATCCCCGACCGGGACCAGTGGGTCCAAGACACCGGCCTGCAGCGTTTCGGAGACCGGCGAACCACCGAAATGGCCGCCATCGGCAACGCACTCCACGCCTACCAGGGGGTATTGCCCAGCAACGACCCCGACGTCGTCATCCCACGATTGCTCGCGATCCTGCAGGCCATCAAGGCGTGGCGCCTCCTCAAGCAGGGCGGCGGCGTCGTCAACAGAATCACGGGCGCCGAGGCGCCGACGGAGCTCCCCCGAGGTGGCCGCCACGAAGACGCGAGGCGCAGCGGCTACGTGGACGCACTCCTCGGCGAGATCAGGGTCAAACTCCATCAGGTGCTCGCAGTGCGCCAAGCCGCCTGGGACCCGGTGAACTTCTCCGACCCGACGATTCACGACGAGACCCAGTTCACGTACATCGTCAACGGTCTCCAGGAATACGAGGACGAGCCGCAGTACATGACCGACCTGCTCGCCGACCCGACGCTGCTCCACCGTGCCCTCATCAGCGCCTCGGTGATCACGCAAGCCAAGACGCCCCTCTGGTGCCCGTCCGGATTCGTGCTGCAGGTACCGCCCGAGAACGTGATGTCGACACACCACGAGGATCAGGCGTCAAACAGCTCCGTCTCGCAGCTCCACGAGACGAAGATGTACCTCGAGATCACTCGGCTCTTCGACCTGTTCGGCATCGACACACCCGCAGCCGTCGTGAACGCCACCCAACTCGCCAACCCGGCGATGTACCGGCCCTCCAAGCACAACGAGCTGACGCTCCTCGGCGCGGCGGCTCCGGGCAACGCGGCCGGACCTCAGCCGGTCGCTGTGTTCGTCGTCGTCGCTCCGGGTACCAACGACGCAACGCAGCCGATCATGGTCGCACGCGATCTCGAAGTGCCGCGCCAGGTCAGCGACCATGGAGTCACGAAACACGTGCGGCGACGCGAACCGGGCGTGAGCCCAGCGCGGATGGTGATCTATCAGGGCATGGACTTGCCGATCATCGCGATCCCGATGTCGGCGAGCGCGAACTTCTCGAAGATCGGCATGGACGTCTGGGACGGCGCCACGATGATCACCGAGGCGGACGCCGAACACCTCCCCGAGATCTGACGCGAACTGCCCACTCGGTTCCCACAAGTCTGCCCCTTGGTTCCTGGCCCGAACACGTCCGCGATCTCACACTGGAGGGGTGACGAACGGATGGCGCGCGATCCCCGTGGACTACGCGCTCGCCGTCCGCCCGGCCGACGATCCGCAAGTGCCGGAGAACACAGAGCCCGGCGAGCCGATCCGGATCAGCCGAGCGGGCGAGGTGCTGTCGCTCAGAGTCTGGTTCCGCAGCGACACGGGCGTACCCCGCGGCACGTTCGTCCGCCTCGTCGGCCTCGTCGGCCGGGGCGAGCCCTCGATCATCGGACTTCCGATCGAGGACGAGGCCCGGCCGGCTCCCGGCGACCCGGCGAGCGAGTGGCACTCCCGCACTTACGAGTTCCAACTGCCCGACACCATCCACCCCGGCCGTACCGATGCGGTGATCAACTGGCTGGCTCCCCGCCCCGGCGAGGTCGCGTCGGACCCCGAGGTCCTCGCAGTCGGGGAACTCCCCGTGGTCGTCGACGACGGGTCGAAGGTCGAGTTGGTGAAGCCCCAGCCAGAGATCAGCGGCCTGCTGAGTGCAAGCCTCGACCTGGCATTGATCAATCGCGGGTCTGCTCCAGTCGTCGTCTCGCTGGACTCCCACGCTCCGAGCAACGAGAAGGGGGCAGACCGCATCTCCCGAAGGAACCGCTCGCCCCGGCTCACGGTCCGGTTCCGACCCCAGATCTTGCACCTCGGTCCGGGTGACGAGCGAACCGTCCGTTGCGACGTGCAACGCAAGGCCCGCTGGTACGGAGCGCCGCAGGAGCACATCGTCGACATCACGGCGACTGCGGCCAGCGGGTCGATCGCCGGAACGACGACCTTCCGCCAACGCGCCGTGATCCCGTCGTGGCTCCCGAAGGTGTTGGCGATCGTCGCACTCCTCGTGTTGGCAGTGCTCGCGTTGACGATCTTCGTTCACCGGTTCGTCGGCGATTCACCCGAGCAGCGCACGTGGCAGGCGTTGCCGTCCCCCGACATCTCCGCCCGTACCGATCAGACAGCCACGTGGGTCGACTTCACTCGACCGGACCGCAGCGGCTTCGCCGGCGTCATCGACGACGTGCTCGGGCGCAGCGACGACCGCAACTCGGTGATCGTGTGGGGCGGTCGGACGGTGGGAGGCAACCTCCTCGCCGACGGTGCGATGTTCTCCGACGACGACGGCGAGTGGACCTCGATCGAAGCGCTCCAAGACTCAGAGGCACGCTACGGACACACCGCAGCATGGACGGGCACGCACCTCGTCGTGTGGGGTGGCTACACGAACGACGACATCGAAGCCGCCGAGTCAGGCCGGCCGAGTGCCGAGAGCGTGTACTACGGCGCCGCATACGACCCGTTGGCGGACCGGTGGATCGCGCTCCCACCGAGCGGGCTCTCCCCACGAGTGGGTCACTCGATGATCTGGACCGGCGACGCATTGATCGTGTTCGGAGGAGTGTCGCCGCAGGGCGACGTCCTCGGCGACGGCGGTGTGCTCCGCGCCGGCCCCGTGTCGACCGAGGGCCAGATCACCGCACCCAACCGGGGCGATCTCACCAACGGCGTGTGGAGTCGGTTCCAGGCCGGCGAGCTCGGCACGTTCGCCGCCGCGCCACGGGCCTTCCACGCGGCCACCTTCGACGGCACCTACATGGTCGTGAGCGGCGGGATCGGCCCTGCGACCGACGAACCGACGAACGCGCTCCTCGCCGACGTCTACGCGTTCGATCTCCAGCGGAACCAATGGTCGACGTTCGCTCCGGCCGACTTCGAACAGCGCGCCTGCCACCAGATGGTCAGCGACGACGGCAAGGTCGCCGTACTCGGCGGGCTCAAGACCGCCGACATCCTCGACGACGACCGGTCTCAGGCGACCCCGAGCGGCACCGGCATCGCGCTGAACCCCGACTTCTGCACCCGCGCCCGCTCGCTCGACCGTCCCGACCCTGCGGCGTTCGGCTTCGAGCTCGGCGACCCCTCGATCGAACCCGGGCCACCGTCGTTCACCTGGACACACCTCGCCAATGCCCCCGACCGGCTCGGCGCAAACTTCCTCGCGGCCGAGACCGACAGTGGCATCGGCCTCGCGATCCCGGTCGCCTCGATCGACGGCATCGTGCCGCTCCGCTACACCGCCGACAAGCCCATCAGCGCAGACCGTCTCGCCAGCACCGGCACGCTCGGCTACCGATCGAGATTGATCGCGACATGGGATCCGGTCCGTGCCCGCCTCCTGGTATGGGGAGGCCTCGGCCCGGCGTGCGTCGACCCACCGCTGCGCACCGACCGCGCGCTCTCAAGCGACGTCACGACCTGCTACCTCGCCGACGGGGCGCGGATCGACGTCGGGAACCGCTGAAATGGGCAAGGAACGACGACCCGAGCTCCGAGTAGCACCTCACGACGGGCTGACCGTGTCGACCGGGGCGCCCTTCGAAATCACCGCAACACTGAAGAACACCACCGGGGTGATCGACGCGTTCGACCTGACCGTTCTCGGGCTCGACGCCGGCGCTTGCCAGTACGTGCCAGAACGCATCGTGGCGCTGTTCCCGAACAGCGACGAAACGGTCACGATCCGGGTCACCTTGCCCGACGACTACCCGGCCGGCGAGAGCAAGCTGTGGGTCAAAGCTTCGTCGCAAGCTGCGCCCGCCATCGACGTCCTCGCCCACGTCCCGATCTACGTCGAACAGAACACCAGAGCGTCGATCCGAATGTTCCCGACGACGCTGGTCGCAGGCCGCACCGGACGCTTCGGCGTGACCGTCGCGAACATCGGCAACGGTCCGATGGACGTCGCGCTCGAGCCGGGGGACGGCGGCAACGACTTCACCTATCAGGTCGAACCGAAGGCGCCCCAACGCATCGAGGCGGGCGACACCACGTCGTATCAGGTCACGCTGACCGGTCGGCGACCGATCACGGGCGCTGCGGTCCCGAAGCCGTTTGCCATCGTGCCGACCGCGAGCGGCGCAGCGCTCACCGACGGCGACGACCAACCGTTGGAGTTGACCGGCACGTTCGCCCCCAAACCCTTCGTGTCGACGATGGTCGTCGCATTCGCCGGGTTCATCGGCCTAATGGCGCTGTGGGCCGTCGTCGTGGGCGCAGCCATCAATGCGATCGTCGACGACACCGACGCCGACCTCGCCAACTCGGTCGAGAACGGGATGCAGGCGGTGGTCGACAACCTCACGGCCGACGACGACGCCGCGGCCGCAGCGGCGGCCGGTGTCCTCTCCGCCAACGACGCCGACCCTGCAGCCGCCGCAGGCCTGTCGGGCGAAGCGGTCGGCGTGACGGTGGGCGCCGCTGTCACCGGCGACGACGCTCCACCCATGGAGGTCGCGCCCAACGAATTCGCCGGAACCCTCACGGCTGCGTCCGACGGCACACCGATACCCGGCGGCAAGGTGACCGCTCAAGCGTTGCTCGACGCCGAGTTCACCGCAGGCGCGACGCCGGTTCGCGTCGCCGATCCCAACCGACCAGCGATTCAAGCCGTGGCCGACGAGCGCGGTCGCTTCAGCATCCCCGATCTCCTCCCCGGCGCATACGACGTGACGATCTCCGTCCCCGGCTTCGTCGAGAAGGTGTGCAGTGGGGTGACGATTCCGGCGTCGACGTCTGCACCTGGGTGCATCGCAGCCGGCACCGCCTTCACCGACGGTCTCGCCGGAGAGACGGCGTCGGTCGCCGGCATCGTGACCGTCGACGGTGATCCACTCATCAGGACGGACGACAACCAGCTCACCGTCACCCTCAGCCGCCTCGCCCCGATCGAAGGAGCGCCGGAGGCGGCGACGGACACCAATTCGTTCGCCGGATCCGAACTCCGTGCCCTCGGCTTCCGGCTCGCCGCCGACTTCGAGCCCCAGGTCAGGTCGGACGCCGCGTCGCTGGCCGATGGACGATTCTCGTTCGTGTTGGAACCGATCGCGAACGCCGATGCGTGCGGCGCAGACCCCGCCCTGTGCGTCGCATCGACGCCCGGCACGTTCGAACTCGTGGTCGAAGCAGCCGAGTACTCGGTGTACCGCCAACTCGTTCAACTCGAAGCGGGCCAGAAACTCATCGGCATCCAAGTGGCGCTGGTTCCACCCCTGCCGACTGCGCTGCCGGCCGTCGAGCGGGTGCTCTCCGGTTCGGTCTTGGACGGCGCTGAGCGTCCAGCCACCCCGTTGGCGGCGGCAACGGTCACCGCAGTCGGGCCCTCGGCCACCTACACCGTCTCGACCGGAGACGACGGCACGTACACGATCGCTGGGGTGCCGATCGGTGACTATTCGGTCACCATCGAAAAGGACGACTATCTCTCCCAGACCGTCCAGCAAACCGTGGCGCGCCCGACACCGGGCGAGGACCCACCCGAACCCGATCCACCGGTCACGCTCCAGCCGGCGCCCGGCACCCTCTCGGGTACGGTCAACGACGCCGACTCGCGTCTCGGCATCGCAGGGGTCGCCGTGACGCTCCAAGGGACCGACTCAGTCAACGCATCGGATCCCCCGCAGACGGCGACGACCGACATCGACGGTCGCTACAGCCTCCGAGACCTCACGCCGGGCACCTACAGCGCGACCTTCTCGCCAGCCGACGGATCGCTGTCTCGCGGCGCGAACGGAACCATCGTGATCGACCCCAACGACGACCGCGTCGCTGACGTCACCCTGCAGCGGGCGACCGGCACCCGTCTGCTGAGCGGCACGGTCGGCGACTCCCGCACCGGGCAACCGATTCCCAATGTCAACATCACTGTCACGAACGAGACGACGTCGCTGACGAGCACGACCGACGGCAGCGGATACTTCAGCGTTGACGGGTTGATCGGAGCGACCTCGTACACGGTCACCGCCGACGGCTCCGCTGCCGGCTTCTCCAGCGCCACGACCACCGTCCGCCTCGGCGACGACGAACAGGACCGCACCCTCGCCATCGAACTCGTCGGACCGCCCCCGGTTCGCAGTGTCGACCTCGTCGTGACCGACATCGTCTCGGGACTCGCTGTCAGCGGCGCCGAGATCTCGATCAGGCCGACGGAGGCAACCGACTCGCCGACCCCGGCATCCACCGTCACCGACAGCAACGGATATGCGTCGATCATCGGGTTCGCTCCCGACACGCAGTACGAGATCACGGTCCTGCCACCAGAGGCCCACAGCGGAGCGACCCGCCGAATCCTGCTCGGAGACGACGAGACCGCGCTCAGCCTGTCGGTTCAGCGCGGGCCCACGTGCGACTTCGCCGGGACCGTCACACCCCCGACGCTGATCGGCGACGACCGGTCGGTGACCGTGACGGCAGCGGGACCGAACGGCATCTTCACCACCGGCACCGACGGCAACGGCACGTACTCGCTTGCCGGCCTCCCCGCGGGCGTCTACAGCGTGACGTTCAGCAAGCCTCCGCTGACCGAGAGAGTCCGCACCATCGCCGTCTGCAACGACTCGACGATCGACGTCGCGCTCTCCTGATCCATCGAGGACGCCCATCGACCCGACGCCGTCGAGGACGCCGTCGCCGGAGTCCGACGGTCAGAGCGCGATGAGCAACAACACCAGGAGCACGGCGAGAGTGCCGCCGAGACCTTGGAGCACCCAGTCGGGAACGTTCCAGCTCACCGGAGCGAGGGCTTCGCTCTCGTCGCGATCGCTGCGGGTCGCCACGAGCCGCGTCGGCTCGCGAGGCGGCTTGGGGTTCTTGACTCCGCACACAGAACATTTAAACGATTCACCGTGAGGCGCTTCGTCATGGCGCTCACGGCAGTTCCAACACTCCTTGTAGCTGGTGGCCTCGATGCCCTCCTTCTCCGGATAGCGGTCATACGGCCAGCGTCCATCGACTCCCTGCGAAGCAGGTCGGGTCGCGAGCGTCGCCACGACCGAATCGGGGCCGTCTCCGTCGACGCGGGGTGCGTCGGGGGTGACCAGACGCGCTGGACGCCAGAAGAGGGGTTCGTAGCACTTCTTGCAGAAGTTGTCGCCGCTGACCTCACCGGGCCCGGGGCTCCCTGCAGGAATCGGCTCGCCGCATCTCGGGCATTCTGCATAGCTCATGATTCACCGCCTGTGGTCGTGATCTCGGGTTCGGGGAGCGGATGCACGAACCGCACCTCGTCTGCGCAACCGATCTCAGGCCGGACGGTTGCCCGCACCGCGATCGGCGTCGCATCGCCCAACGATTCGAGTGCGATCTCGACGGGTGGCGAGGGCGGGGTCTCGGCACGTGGCCGACGCGGCCGGGATGCCTGTTCCTTGCGCTCGGCGATCGGATCCGAGGCCCGCGCCTCGG
>JBGCFW010000199.1:0-4267 GCA_045107155.1 Ilumatobacter sp.
TCGCCGGCTACGCCATCAATCTCGTCACGGCGACCATCGCGGCGGTCTCGATCGGCATCGGCATCGACTTCGCCATCCACTTCATCGTTCGGTACCGGGAGGAACTGGAGCGGTACGGCCAGCGCGACCAGGCGGCCCGCGTCACCGCGTCGGCAACGGGCACCGCACTCATCGCCTCGGCATTCAGTTCAGCGGTCGGTTTCGGCATCCTGGCGCTCGCTCCGATGCCGTTGTTCGCCGCGTACGGACTGCTGACCGCGATCATGATCGGGTTGGCCCTCGCCGCCACACTGTTGGTGCTCCCGGGTGTTCTGGTCACGATCACGAGCGATCGTTCGCCGAGGGTGGACACCGCAGCCTGACTGGTCAGCACGGCGGGGTGGCGAGGACCGCTCGAGTCACAAAGTCAGCGATGCGCTCGACCGACCAACCCAACCGACGAAGGTCCAGTACCTCACGGGGGTCGCTCGTGACGTTCCACATGAAGAGCATCATCGTCGTGTCACGACCGGCATCATCGGCGAGACGGTCGAGCAGCGGCTCGATCTGTGAGCAGGCGTACGCGATCACCGGCTCGTCGTTCTCGCGACGCTCCAGGAATCCACGCGGCGATCGAAGATGGACCGCCAACGCGCCGTGCTCTTCACACGCCCGTACCCACGCAAGATTCCACCTCGCGAACGCATCGACGGGATCACCGCCCCGACCGCCCGCCTCGTCGAAGAGCTCAACGGTACGGATCGGCAACTGCAGGACGAAGGCACGGATCACGTCGTCAACGGACGAGAAGTGTCGGTACGCCGTCGCCGTCGACACTCCGGCGCGTTCGGCGACGTCGGCCAGTCGAGCAGGCGGCGACCCGTGCTCTGCGACCCAGCCGTCGACCGCCTCGACGAGTCGCTCCCGGGTCCGCTGCGCGTCGGCACGCGCTGAACCAGCGCGGCCGGCCAAGGCGGCGAGATCGGCGGCGTCGCTGCTCACATCGCCGAACGCTAGCTTTCCCCGACATGAGACTGTATTCTCACTTCAATGTCGCATGAAATCGACCCCAACGGCCCGACCGCGACGGCTCCGGCGCGACTGCACTCGACCTACACACCGCGAGTCGCCGCCTTCGACGAGTGGATCCGTCACCGATTCATCGATCTCAACACCGAGCTCGAAGATCTCTACGCAGCAAGCGAGAACCGGTCCGACGTGTCAGGTGTCGGCGACGACCTGAAGCAGACCCTGCACGACGAAGGCCGGGCGTTGATCGTGCCGCTCATCGAGGAAGGCAACACCGACGAAGGCTTCGACCGAGCGTTCGAGCTGCTCGGCAACGTCGGCTACTACATGGCCGCCTGCCGACGCCACGAGATCACCGAGCCGTCACGCGAACGAACGTCGCCGCTCATCGAGGCATCCACGCTCGCCCTGCACCTCGGCGCATCGCTGGGCACAGCCCCGCGATTCGTCACGAGTCACATGGAGACCTACAACCGCGCCGTGAACGGCGTGTACCGCACCTTCACGCACGCCCCGGCCGAAAAGCTCTTCCTCGACCACAACACCCGCGGCGCATTCGCCTACATGCGCGCCGCCGACGCACTCAGCCGAATCCACCCGATGGGTGTGTCGCATCCCGCCACGCTCGACCTTCTGACGCATGCCCGCGACGCACTGAACGACGCCCACGCGATGAACGTCGAGTTGGCTGACCGCCTCGACCCCGACGAATTCTTCTTTCGAGTGCGGCCGTATTACAAGCCGTACCGAGTGGGCGCGCGCGAGTTTCGCGGCGCGAACGCCGGCGACTTCGCCGCCTTCAGCCAGATCGACATGCTGCTCGGACTCTGCCTGCCGACCGACCCGTCGTACAGCCAGGTCGTGATCGAGAAGATCCCCTACCTCACTCCTGACGAGCAGCGCCGTCTGCACGAATCCTTCCGCCATCCGACGGTGTTGGATGCACTGCTCGACCAGCGCGAACACGCCGACGAACCCTGGTTTCAAGCGCACTCAGCGATGTTCCTCGACGTCTGCGAAGCGCATGGTCGAGCGGCAGCGCAACACCACGATCAGTTGGTGGTCGATTTCATCCAGCGCCCCGCGGAACGGATTCCCACGGAGCATCTGTCGGGCATCACGGCGAGCGGTCCCCCGCTCGACGTGCTGCTTCGAGCACTTGCCGGACTCCGCGATCGGCGCCTCGCTGCCGACCGGGACGACATCCCGACTCGACACACCGACATCACCCGCCTCCGAGCGCTGCTGCGATGACACACCCGTTCGTCGAACACGACGGCGTGTACCTCCTCAGCCACTCGGTCGGCCTTCCGATCGCCGGGAGTCGCCACGTCGCACAGGAGTACTTCGACACCTGGGAGCACCACACGGCCGACGCCTGGCCGAGGTGGCTGGACGGCATCGATCACTTCCGACGCGCACTCGCCGGGCTGCTCTCGACCACAGGCGAGCAGATCTGCCCCCAGAGCAACGTGTCGAGCGGTCTCACCAAGGTGCTCGACGCGCAGCGGCACCGTTTCGATCGACCGACGATCCTCATCAGCGAGGACGCCTTCCCGTCGCTCGGCTTCGTCTGTGAACGCTCGGGCTACGAGGTCCGGTTCGTGCCCACAGGCGCGGACGTTCGCGACCCGGCCGTGTGGTCGCGGTATGGCGGAGGCGTCGACGTCGCAGTGATCACCCATGTGCACTCCAACACGGGAGTCTCGGTGCCCGTCGCAGAGATCGCCGCGCCACTGCGAGATGCCGGTGTGTTCACGATCGTCGACGTCGCGCAGTCGATCGGCATCCTGCCCATCGACGTGGCGTCGTGGGACGTCGACGTGATCGTCGGATCATGCGTCAAGTGGCTGAGCGGGGGCCCGGGCGCAGGATGGCTGTGGGCATCGGAATCGGCGACCGAGACGAGCGTTCCGACCGATGTCGGCTGGTGGTCACATGAGGAACCGTTCGAGTTCGACATCCACGACTATCGCGACGCGCCCGATGCGCTCAGGTTCTGGGGCGGCAGCCCGACCGTGCTGCCGTTCCTCGTGGCCGCACACTCGATCTCGTCGATCGATGCGATCGGCGTCGACGCGATTCGCGATCACAACCTCGGACTGCTCGACCATCTCATCGACCGACTCGGCGAACAGATCACGAGTCCTCACGACCGCGCACGGCGCAGCGGTACCGCGATCGTTCGTTCGGACGCGAGGGTCGTCGCCACCGTGCAACGCCACGGCATCGACGTCGACCATCGCGAGCACGGCATCCGGGTCTCGCCGCACCTGCACACGTCGATCGACGACATCGATCGGCTCATCGACGCACTCGACGCCTGATCGAGCGCGTTCGTCTCCGACAGGCGCAATCTGCGACGGTGAGCACATGGAACTGAAAGATCGAGTGGTCGTGGTGACGGGTGGCGGTTCGGGAATCGGCGAAGCCATCGCCAAGGCAGCCCACGCCGATGGCGCCCGTCACGTCGTCGTGGCAGACCTCAACACCGACGAGGCAATACGCGTTGCGAACGAGATCGGCACGTCGGCCACAGGCGTCGGCGTGGACGTCAGCGACGAGGAAGCGATCGTCGCCCTCGTCGAGGAGACCGAGACAGCTCACGGCCCCATCGATGCGTTCATCTCGAACGCCGGCTACGTCACCGTCGCCGGACTCGAGGATTCCAACGAGGCGATCCAGAAGATGTGGGACGTCCACTGCATGGCCCACATCTACGCAGCTCGTGCTGTCGTGCCCTCGATGATCGCGAACGGTGGCGGCTACCTGCTCAACACCGCGTCGGCCGCCGGACTCCTCACCCAGATCGGGTCACTCGCCTATTCGGTCACCAAGGCAGCGGCGGTGTCGATCGGCGAGTGGCTGTCGATCACCCACCATCATCAGGGCATCCGTGTCTCGGTCCTGTGCCCGCAAGCCGTTCGCACCAACATCGTGAAGAACAGCCCCCAGAACGTCGCCAAGGAGTTCGGCGCGGAGGACCCCGACGATTTCGACGGAGGTGTCGCCGGCGGTGACGGCGTCATCGAGCCCGACGACGTCGCACAGTTGTGCCTCGAGGCGATGCGCGACGAGCGCTTCCTCGTGCTTCCACACCCGGAGGTCGCGACCTACGCCGAGCGAAAGGGCACCGATCGCGATCGCTGGCTCGCCGGTATGCGCCGGTACCAGTCGGCGCTCCATGCAGACGGCCCGCTGCCCGGCGACGCCATCGCGCCGTCTCTCTGACGCGCACCGACCCGCCCACGGCGCCGGC
>JBGCFW010000002.1:0-7915 GCA_045107155.1 Ilumatobacter sp.
ACGTGAGGTCGACGTCCGGGCGCCAGAACTTCGTGGGCGCATTGATCACCACGTCGCCCGCGAAGATCCGCTCGACGAGATCGCGGACGCGGTCGGCATCGTGCTCGTCGAGCGAGGTGATCTGCCCCTGGCGGAATCGTGGGATCTCCAACGCCTGGGCGAACGTCAGATTGCGGCTCTGCGTCTCAAGCGGCTGATTCAGCGGACGGATACCCCGATTCGCACCGATCAACTCCATCGCGAACGTCGAACCACCACGCCGGGTCGCGAACAGCAAGATGTTGCGGCGATCGCCCTGCTCGTGGCGCAGCACGGTCGACCACACCGCCTCGCGAACGGTCGCGCGGACCGCTCGCTTCAGGTACTGCGGATCGTGACGTGCCATGTGACCAACGTGGAGCGACGGCTCACTCGAACGAGTAGCCGAACGCCTCGATGTCGTCGGCGTACGCCTCGGCGATCAGCGAGGCGGTCTCATCGGTGTAGTAACTGCGCCACGCGTCATGCTTGCTGGAGTTCTCGTGACCGAGCGATGCATCGATCCCGATTCGCTTCGTGATGGTGGCGAAGTCGTCATTCAGGTTCTCGATCTTGCCGACGAAGTCGACCAGCTGATTCCCATGACGGTCGTAGATGAAGTCCTTCTGGAGGTGGACGTCTTCCTCGACACGCCAGCGGATGTACTCGTCGAATGTCATCTCCGACACCATTCGCCGCTGGTAGTTGAACTTGTTGATCTGGATGAAGTGGTACAGCGACACCTGCCAGTCCCACGGATTCCGCACGAAGGAGAAGCTGAACATCGAGTCCCAGGTCTCCTGGCCGAGGTAGTCGCGGACCTGAGCGGCCGTCGAGTGGGCCTCGATGGAGCGGAACGTGTACGCCTGGGGCATCTCGACGGCCTTGGCGATCTGGTCGCGAATGAGCGGGATCCGACGGAAGTCGTGCTGGCGGAGCGCGAGCTTCACGGTCTGGCCCGCCACCTTGTAGACGTGGATGTAGATGTATCCGTGCTTCTCGTTGATCAGCGTCATGGTCAGTCCTTCCAGAGCGGCAACACGTCGGCTTCCACGCCGAGGCCCACCAGGGTGGCGGAGATTTCGTCCGCATACACCGGGTTGGCGATGAGCACCGTCGTGGGCGAGATCGCGGTGAGCGACTCCGGCTCGGTGATGGTCAGCGACGTGCCGGGCACGCCCCAGCCCGCCTTGCGTGGGTTGATGTCGACCACGGCGGCGACCGACGCGGCCGCGCCGGTGTCGGGGTCGGTCATCAGATTCAGGTAGGTCATGCCCTTCGAACCCGCACCCCACAGGGCGACGGGACCCGCGGCGGCGAACCGGGCAAGATCCTGGCGAGCCTCGGCGATCCGAGCGGTCGCGGCGACGCCGAACGCTCGCGCCGCTTCGACAGCGCTCGCCACGGCATCAGCGCTTGGCGTTGCCGTGGGGTCGGGCTCGGTGACCTCCGCTTCACACCACAGGAACTGATCCCCGAAGGCCGTGTCCATCGTGTCGATGGACAGGCCTGCTCGACGGCAGGCCAGGTCGAGCGACGTCGGCACGAAGTACGACAGGTGCTCGTAGATGAGATCCCACAAAGCACACTGACCGAGCATCAAGCTGCCGTTCGGCACTTCGCTGTACACCACTCCGCCCGCTTCGGTGACCGCGGAACGCTGCGCGGCGAGCGCCGCGACCGGGTCGTGGAGATGCTCGAGCACGTGCTGGGAAAATGCCAGTGCGACCTGCAACGAACCGTCGGCGGGGAATAGATCTGTCGAGATCGAGACCCCCTGGTGCTCGGGCGCGCCCAGACGATCGGCGTCGTAGCTCGGGTCGTAGCCGATCCCGCGGGCCACTCCCGCATCACACAGCATCGACAAGAAGTGTCCCGGCCCTGAACCCAGCTCGGCAACGGTCGCACCGCCGAGTGAGTGGTCGCCCACGAGACGGTCGCGCAACCCCGCAGCGAACTTCTGGAAGTGCCCGGAGAAGTGGAGCGTGTTCTCATATGCCGCGTCGTAGTCGAGCAGCGACTCGTCGAACGCCACGTTGTACAGATGGCCGCACGCCGTGCACACGGCGAGGTCCATGTCGCCGCGCACCACGTCGAGGGCGCCCTCAGGGCGGACCTGGGCATTGATCAACACAGGCAGAGCAGGCAGCGACAGCACGACCTCACGGTCGCCCGACGAACAGACGGGGCAGGTGTCCACGTGGAGTTCCTACAGCGCGCGGAGATCGGTGTCGATCCCCAGTTCTCGAAGGTCGCTGCCGATCTCGTCGAGGTAGATCGGGTTCATCGCGACCACGAGATCGGGTTGCAGCTCCTTGAGCTTGTCCGGCGCCACGATCTCGTGGTTCGAACCGACCATGTACTTGCCCCACTTGTGCGGGTTGATGTCGACCGCGGCCGACAGCTCCTCGCCGAGCGAAAGGTTCGAGATGAACGACACCCCCTTGGAACCCGAGCCCCAGATCACGGCCGTGCCGTCCTGTTCCTTGAGTTCCTCGATGCGGCTGCGCCAGCCCGTGACGAGTTCGTCGTACGCTGTGCGGAACGACGCGACGCCGGCGCGAAGCGCGTCGAGATCGTCTTCTTCCGGCAGCGGCTCGCCGGCGGCGGGAGTGGTGGAAGGTCGTGCACCGATGAGCAGGTATTGATCGTCGTACTCGAGCGACAGCTCGACCACTTCGAAGCCGGTCCGACGGAACAGTCGGGCGAGCGATCCGAGGCTGAAGTACGAGCAGTGCTCGTAGTACATGTCCCAGAACGCTGCCTCTTCGAGGACGCGACGAACGTCGGGCAGCTCGAACAGCACGACGGTGTCGGGGCGATCCCCGATGGCCTTGCGGATCGTCGTCATGAAGTCGGCCACGTTCGGGATGTGCTCGAGCGTGTGGCGGCAGACCACCACATCGGCATCGATGTGGCTGTAGCGCTCGTCGTAGAAGTCCGCGATCCACTCGATCTTCGAGCCGTGCTCGTCGTCGGCCCACCGCTCGGCGTGCACGCCGGGGTCGATCCCGATGCAGTCGCCCGCGCCGGCCTTGGCCATCTCGACGAGGAACTCACCTTTGCCACAGCCGATCTCGAGAACTGTGCGGTTGGCGAGGTCGTAGTCGTTGACCCACCGTTCGGCCAGCTCCTGGGCGAACGCCATGAACAGCTTCGAGAAGCCCTGAGTCTCTTCGTAGCGCTGGGAGTACTCGGCCTGCCCAGGCGTGAACGCGGTGTTGGTGACGAACCCGCAGTTGTCGCAGAACGCGATGCTCAGCTCGCCACGCGGGAACTGAGCGGCCTCCGACGGGTCGTCGAGCAGCAGGCAGCTGTTCGTGGGGACGTTGCCCTCTTCGAAGAAGACGGTCAGGTCGGTGGCACCGCACGCTGGGCACGGTGCGTCGAGGCGCTGTTCGAGGGTGCGGCCTCCTGCTTCGATGGTCATGTGAGCTCCGATTCTCAGATCAGTTCGGGCGAAGGAACGGGGATGATGAACTTGCCGCCGGCGGCGGTGTAGTCGGCTTGCTGCGCCATGATCTCGGCGGCGAAGTTCCACGCGAGCACGAGCACGACGTCAGGCGGGTTGTCGCCGGTGAGGATGTCGACGTCGAAGATCTCCTGGTGCGTCCCCGGCATGAACTTGCCCTGCTTGTGCACGTTCCGGTCGACGACGTAGTCGACGAGATCGGTGGTGATGCCGGTGGCGTTGAGCATCGTGGCGCCCTTGGCAGCAGCGCCGTACGCAGCGATCGTCTTGCCTTCGGCCTTCAGTTCCCGCAGCATCTTCATCAGGTCGGCGCGCAGCGTGTCGACCTTCGAGCCGAAGTCAGCGAAGAACGCGAAGTCGTCGAGACCAGCAGCACGCTCGGCGACCAACCGCTCGATGAGGCGTTCGGTCGGCTCGTCGTGCTTGCCGAGGTGCCAGCGCAGCGTGCCGCCGTGCAGGTCCTCGAAGTAATCGATGTCGTTGAGGAACAGACCGTGGCGCTCGGCGAACGCCTTGATCGACACACACGAGTGGTAGAAGAAGTGCTCGTGGTAGATCGTGTCGAAGGCGCAGCGTTCGACGAGATCCCACACGTTCGGGTTCTCGATCGTGACCAGCCCGTCGTCGGCGAGCAGATGCGCGATACCGGCCATGAAGTCGTTCGGCAGCGGGATGTGCGCGAACACGTTGTTCGCGATGATCACGTCGGCGGCCTTGCCCTCCGAACGCAGCTTCGTCGCAGCCTCGAGCCCGAAGAACTCCTCGCGCGTCGTCACGCCGATGTCACGGGCGGCTTGCGCCGGGCCCGGTGATGGTTCGTACCCCACGACCGGGACACCCGCTTCGACGAAGTTCTTGAGCAAGTAGCCGTCATTGCTCGCGAGTTCGACGACGAGCGAATCGGCGTCGAGGCCGCGACTCTCGACGAGGTTCATCGCGTGCTCGCGGCTGTGGCGCAGCAGATGATCGGAGAACGACGAGAAGTAGTGGTAGTTGTCGACGAAGAGTTTCGTCGGCTCGACGTTCTCGGTGATCTGCACCAGAGCGCACACGGGGCAGAACGCGACCTTGAGGGGGAAGCGCTCCTCGACGTCAGGGTTGGCGACGGTCTCGGCATCGGCGAGCGCGTCGGCCAGGGGAGTTTCTCCCAGGTCGAGGAACTCCTTGAGGTCCGGGGATCCGCATCCTCGGCATTCGGTGATCGTGCTCACGAGTCGTCTCCGTTGGTCCAGTGCAGGTTCTTCGACAGCGCACCGCTCTCCATGTTCGCCTGCAGTTCGCGCAGGCGCATGTAGGTCGAGCCCTCGAGGTCGTCGAGCGTGAGTGAGTTCGCCTTCATCGCCTCGAGCAACGTCTCGGCGCCGCGACGCACGGTCCACCGCGGCTCGGCCTCGGGAAAGGCGTTGACGAGCTTGTCGCAGTTGACGCGGTAGTTGCGGATGTCGTTGAAGGCCTCGTCGGACATCGTCACTTCCGCGCCGGTGACCTCACCGACGATCTCCGCGACATCGCTGATCTTGTAGTTCTCACGGGTGTGACCGACGTTGAACGCTTCGTCGTGAACGGCGTCACGATCGGCCTCCATCAGCACACAGAACGCCCGCGAGATGTCTTCGATGTGGACCAGCGGACGCCACGACGAACCGTCGCTCTTCAAGAACACCTTGCCGGTGGTGACCGCGAACCCGGTGAGGTTGTTCACGACGAGGTCACCGCGCAACCGCTCGGACACACCGTAGGCCGTCGCGTTGCGCAGGTAGGTCGGCGTGAAGCTGTCATCGGCGAGTTTCGCCAGATCCTGCTCGACGAACACCTTCGACTCGCCGTAGGGCGTGACCGGAAGGAACTCCGCCGATTCGGTGAGGAAGTCGTCTCCGTGGGCGCCGTACGTGGAACACGACGACGAGAACAGGAATCGGCCGACGCCGGCTTCCTTTGCGATCTCGGCGAGGCGAGTCGATGCGCGGTGGTTGACCTCGTAGGTGGCTTCGGGGTTGAGGTCGCCAGCCGGGTCGTTGCTCATCCCCGCAAGGTGAATGACGGCGTCGAGGCCCTCGAGATGCTCGGGCTTGGCGTCGCGTACGTCGATGCGGAACTCTCGATTCGGCTTCGACGTCTTCTGGCCGAACACGCACCGCTCGAAGAGCATGGAATCCATGCCCACGACGTCGTGCCCACGCTCTTGGAGCATGGGGACGAGAACCGTTCCGATGTAGCCGTCGTGACCTGTGACGAGAACCTTCATGACCAGACCTTCCAGGGGGCGGAGCCCGAACTCCAGAGCTTCTCCAACATCACCTTGTCACGCACGGTGTCCATGCAGGCCCAGAAACCCTCGTGCTGGTAGGCCATGAGCTGGCCGTCCTTGGCGAGGTTCTCGAGGGGCTCACGCTCGAAGAGCGTGTCGTCGTCTTCGATGTAGTCGGCGACTTCCTGTTCCATCACGAAGAATGCGCCGTTGATCCAGCCCTCGGCTGCCTGCGGCTTCTCGGTGAACTCGGTGATCGCGTTGCCTTCGATCTCGATGTGGCCGAAGCGCGCCGGCGGATGCACGGCGGTGAGCGTGCAGAGCTTGCCGTGCGACTTGTGGAAGTCGACCAGTGCGTCGAGATCGATGTCGGACACACCGTCGCCCCATGTGATCATGCAGGTGCCCGGGCCCAGGTGCGGAAGGATCCTCTTGATCCGGCCGCCCGTGTTGGTCTCACGCCCGGTTTCGATGAGCTTCACGGTCCAGTCGTCCTCGACGTTCGACCCGGACGACGACACCTCGCCCGTCTTGGGCTTGATGGTGAGGTCACCGCCCAGCGTCGCCTGATCGGCGAACCACCGCTTGATGTACTCGCCCTTGTACCCCAGGGCCACGGCGAACTCGTCGTGACCGAACTGGGCGTAGTACTTCATGATGTGCCACAGGACCGGGTCGTCGCCGCCCTCGCCCATCGGCTTGGGCTTGATCGTGGTTTCTTCGGACAGACGACTTCCGAGTCCACCGGCCAGAATGCCGACCTTCATCGCAGTTCCTCCCTGCTGTTGTTCGTGTTGATGCCGACCTCGACCGAGGTGTCACCGGTACGACCGGCGACTCGTCGGTACATGTCGGCGAGCTCATCGGCCTGCGCGTCGATGCCCCGATCGGGCACCGCCAGGCGATAGGCCTCTTCGACGATCGAGTGACGCAGTTCGTCATCACCCAGGATCCGTTCGAGGCCGGCCGCCATCGCGGCTGCGTCCTCGGGCTCCACGAGCACGCCCGTGACGCCGTCTTCGACGAACTCGACGAGTCCGCCCGAATTCGTACCGACCACGGCGGTTCGGCAGGCCTGCGCTTCGAGCGCGGTGAGCCCGAACGGTTCGGCCACCGACGCCACGACGAGCACGTCGACGGCGCGCATGATCTCGGGGATGTCGCTGCGACGTCCGAGGAACGTGACCCGATCTCCGAGCAACTCGTCAGAACGTCGTCGGAGCTCGTCGGCAAACTCTTGAGGGCCGGTGCCGGCTTCGCCGACGACCACGAGTCGCGCATTCGAGCCCGGCCCGGTGAGACGGGTCATGGCGTCGACCAAGACCTGGATGCCCTTGCGGACGTCGAGACGCCCGACGATCGCGACGAGCGGGCGGTCGACGCCGCCCTGGAGTTCGCTTCGCAGCGCCTCGTCGCGATCTCCCGCACCGAACCGATCGAGATCGATACCCGGGTGGATGATCTGAACGGGCGCCGAGTCGGGCAGCACCGCGGCCGAGGCACGCGAGTTCGCCACGGTGAGCGTTGCGAACCGCGAGGCGGCGCGCAGGACGCGCCGCCCCATCCCGGGACGAACGATGTTCACCAGGTCGAGCGCGACCGGGGTTCGCGCGAATCGACCGGCGACGGTGACCTCGACATGCGAGCGCAACGCGAACGAATACATCAGATCGAAGTCCTTCGCGACGCCAACGAGGTGTCGCGTGCCACGAACTGCGCCTGCGACCGCTGCGAACATTCGTCGCGGTGACGAGCGACGCACGCTCCCCGGCTCTCGCAGACCCTCGTGGAGCTCGAGCGGCAGATCGACCACGCGATGACCGCGATCACGCCACTCCTGCGCGAATGGCGAATCGAGCGGACTCGCCAACGTCAACTCGACGCCGCGTTCGTTCAAGGCCGGCAACTGATCGAGCAGGTACAGCTGGGCGCCCCACACCGACGACGGCGGCGACACGACGAGCGCGTTGACCGATGCGGTCTGAGGCGCGGCGGGGTCGGTCACGACGAAGCGGGGGTGGTACCGAGAGAGATGGACGGCGTCAGAGCGGTTGCCCGGTCAGGCGACCGCGGTCGAGTTTGCCTTGACCTGATCGAGCACCCATGCGTAGGTGATCTCGAGGCCATCACGAAGTGATGTGGACGGCTCCCAGCCGAGGCGTTCCTGGATGAGCTCG
>JBGCFW010000020.1:0-3690 GCA_045107155.1 Ilumatobacter sp.
ACGAGCCGGCCGCGCTCGCCGAGGTGTGCGCACACACCACCCTCGTGATCTCGACCGTCGGCCCCTACGCGCTCTACGGCTCCAAGCTCGTCGCAGCCGTGGCCGAGGCAGGCATCGATTACGTCGATCTCACGGGCGAACCGCAGTGGATGCAGAAGATGATCGACCGGTACCAAGATCGCACGGTCGAGACCGGCGCTCGCGTCGTTCACGCGTGCGGGTTCGACTCGGTGCCGTCCGACATGGGCGTCTGGTTTCTGCAGCGTGAGGCGCAGGAGCGCTTCGGCGCACCGTGCACCTCGATCTCGATGGCCGTCAAGGCAGCCAAGGGCGGCGCGAGCGGCGGCACGATCGCCTCGATGATGAACATGATGGAGGAGGTGTCGGCCGACCCCGAGCTCCGGAAGGTCCTCGGGAACCCGTACGCACTCGCCGAGCCCGGCGACCGCGAAGGCCCGAAGCAGCCGAACGTGACCCTTCCGGAGTACGACGAAGGACACCAGTCGTGGGTGGCACCGTTCGTGATGGCTGCGACCAACACTCGCGTCGTCTTTCGCACCCACTCCCTGCTCGACCACGAGTGGGGACCGGATTTCACCTATGGCGAGTCGATGATGACGGGCGACGGCCTGGGCGGGCGCGCCAAGGCCTTCGGCATCGCCGGAGCGATGGGCGGCTTCATGGGCGCCGCGGCATTCGGTCCAATGCGCAAGGTGATGGGCGTCGCGCTTCCCGAGCCGGGCGAAGGGCCCTCGCCCGAAGCCCAGGAGAACGGGTTCTACGACCTCCGTTTCCACGGGACCACCGCCGCAGGCGATGAGATCACGGTCAAGGTGACCGGCGACCGAGACCCCGGCTACGGCTCGACGGCAAAGATTCTCGCCGAAGCGGCCACGACCCTCATGGAGAGCGAAGCGTCCGGCGGGTTCTGGACGCCGGCGACAGCACTCGGCGACGCGTTCATCGACGCTCTGGTCGAACACGCGGGTCTCACGTTCGACGTGGTGTGACCGATCCGTCCGTTTCGGGAGTGTGAACCGAAGGGTCCCGACGCCGGCCCTGGATTAGGTTGACAACATGGCACTGCCAAAGGTCTGCGGAATCGAGACCGAGTACGGGATCGTCGTGCGTGGCGGCGATGACAACCCGGTCACGGCGTCGTCTCAGTTGATCAACGCGTACCTCGCAGCAACTGCCCGCGACCGCGCCCGCATCGGTTGGGACTTCGAGGACGAGCAGCCCACCAACGATGCTCGCGGATTCACCCCAGAACACGCGCTCGCACCTGAGGTCGAGACCACGCTGGTCAATGCGGTACTCACGAACGGCGCTCGGTTCTACGTCGACCACGCGCACCCCGAGATCTCGATCCCCGAGGTACGCACCGCACGCGAAGCCGTCGTGTGGGACCGCGCCGCTGACGAGATCATCCGTCGCGCCATGGTCGCTGCCCGATCGCTGCTTCCCGACGGCGCCGAGATCATCGTCCACAAGAACAACTCCGACGGCAAGGGGAACAGCTACGGCTGCCACGAGAACTACCTGCTCTCGCGCGCTCTGCCGTTCGGCCGCCTCACTCGCCAGATCACTCCGCATTTCGTCACACGCCAGGTGTTCACGGGCGCCGGCAAGGTCGGTTGCGAGCTGCCGGGACGCGACCCGACCGACATCGGGTTCCAACTCAGTCAGCGCGCCGACTTCTTCGAAGAGGAGATCGGCCTCGAGACCACGCTGAAGCGACCGATCGTCAACACACGAGACGAGCCGCACGCCGATCCGCAGAAGTACCGACGCCTGCACGTCATCGTCGGCGACGCCAACATGAGCGAAGTGGCCACCTACCTGAAGGTCGGGACCACCTCGATCATCTTGTCGATGATCGAAGACGACGAACTCGGCGACGAGTGGATGCTCGCTCACCCGGTGCCGGCGATTCGCCAGGTGAGCCACGACCCGACACTCACACAGACCGTCCAACTCGCTGACGGGCGACGCGCAACTGCGCTCGACATCCAGTGGGGGCTCTTGGAACGCGCCCGAAAGTACGAGCAGTCACACGGTCTCGAGTCGGTCGATGCCGAGGTGGGCGATGACGTGCTCACGCGCTGGGAAACCATCCTCACCGGGCTGGAGGCCGACCCCGACCGAGTTGCCCATCAGGTCGACTGGGTCGCGAAGCAACGGCTGGTTCGCGGCTACTCGGAGCGTCACGGCATCGAGGCCGGAGCACCGCGGCTGAAAGCGATCGACCTGCAGTACCACGACATGCGACCCGACAAGTGCCTCGCCGACCGAGTCGGCCTCGACACGATCGTCTCCGCCGCCGAGTGCAGCGCCGCCATGACCAAACCCCCGAACAGCACGCGCGCGTACTTCCGTGGCCGCTGCCTCGAGAAATTCCCCGACGACATCGTTGCGGCAAACTGGGATTCGCTGGTCTTCGACATCGGCCGCGACCCCTTGCGGCGAGTGCCGATGATGGAACCACTGCGTGGCACCCGCGATCACGTTGCTACTTTGATCGACACCAGCGAGACGGCACGAGAACTGCTCGACCGGCTCGGCGAGTCGAACTGATCCCCCAACAGGAGACCACCGCATGGCCGAGCGCCAACAGAAGTCCAAGCCGACATCAGACCGCCACGAGAGCGAGCACGTCGACGATGCCGCCGAGCCCGTCACCGAGAGCGGCGACAAGTTGAAGGCCGACATCGACGATCTCCTCGACGAGATCGACGACGTGTTGGAGACCAACGCCGAGGACTTCGTGAAGTCCTACGTGCAGAAGGGTGGAGAGTGAACGGTGGCAATGCCGTTCTTCTCACCTGGTGAGGACCCGGGCGCGAGTTTTCCGGAGCTCCTGAAGCGGATCGGTCTCGACCCCGCCGCAGTGGTCGGCGGCTCCGCTGACAGTGCCGCCATGTTGTCGGTGCCCCATGCGACCACATGTGTCGCGCTGCGCTACGACGGCGGCGTCGTGATGGCCGGCGATCGCCGCGCAACCTCGGGGAACATCATCTCCCACCGCACGATGGAGAAGGTCGTCCAGGCAGATCGGCACAGTGGAGTCGCGATCGCCGGCTCGGCAGGTCCGGCGATGGAGATGGTCAAGCTCTTCCAACTGCAGCTCGAGCACTACGAGAAGGTCGAGGGCTCGGCGCTGAGCCTCGACGGCAAGGCAAACCAGCTCTCGGCGATGGTCCGGGGCAACTTGCCCGCCGCCATGCAGGGAATGGTCGTCGTGCCGATCTTCGCTGGCTACGACCTGCTCCGCTCCACCGGTCGACTGTGGGACTTCGACGCCACCGGTGGCCGCTACGAAGAGAAAGACTACGTCGCCACGGGTTCCGGCAGCCTCCACGCTGGCACCGTGATCAAGGTCGGCTACCGCGCCGACCTCGATCGCGATGGGGCGATCGACCTGGCGCTGCGATCCCTCTGGGAGGCCGCCGATGCCGACTCGGCGACCGGCGGCCCGGACATGCGCCGCGGCATCTACCCGGTGGTCGCTGCAATCGATCTCGACGGTTGGACCGCACTCGACGACGCCGAGCTGAGCGATCGCTATCACCGCATCATCGACGGGCTCGGCGATGCTTCGACCGAAACGGGGGGCCAGTCGTGAGCATGCCGTTTTACGTCGCTCCCGAGCAGATGATGAAGGACCGCGCCGACTATGCGCGCAAGGGC
>JBGCFW010000200.1:0-9282 GCA_045107155.1 Ilumatobacter sp.
CCGCCCGGTTACAGCGGCGATCCCCGGGCCGAAGCCACCCGCCGCCCCGGCACCGACACCTGATCTCCGGGGCGACCCAGGATCACACGACGAACTTCTCCGCCCGACTCCCAGCAAAGAACGAACCGATGGCACGACGAGAACGAGACAACGAAGCCTCCCTCCGTATGAGCGAACACGAAGCGCTCATGTGGAACATCGAGAAGGACCCATGGCTCAACCCGAGCGGCGCCTCGGTGGTGATCCTCGATCGGCCGGTCGACATGGACCGCTTCCGCCAGACGCTGCGCGCCGGCATCGCGAAGACGCCACGCCTGTATCAGCGCGTGGTTCCTGGCTTCGCCAAGCTCTCGACGCCTGCGTGGGTCCCTGATGCCGAGTTCGATCTCGACGCGCACTTGCGCGAGATCGTGCTGCCCGAGCCGGGCACCGAGCGCCAACTGTTCGACCTGGCCGCACGGCTCTACTCCGAACCGCTCGACCGGACGCGTCCCCTCTGGAAGTTCGTCGCGATCGGCGGGCTCGAAGGCGGACGCGGTGCGCTGTACACGATCATCCACCACTC
Organism: Ilumatobacter sp.; assembly: GCA_045107155.1. GTDB lineage: Bacteria > Actinomycetota > Acidimicrobiia > Acidimicrobiales > Ilumatobacteraceae > Ilumatobacter_A. The sequence continues at coordinate 566 of JBGCFW010000200.1, forward strand.
GGTCAGCGATGGGATCGGCCAGCTCCGTATGGCGGAGCTGTACCAGCAGCTGTCAGCCGACGAGCCGGCGCCGGATGACGTCGACCTCGAGGGGATCATCGAACAGGCGGTCGCCCAGACCGACTTCAAGGAAGTGGGTGGGGATCTCGCCGCCGACCCGCGCGCCACGATCCAGGCGTCGGCCTCGCACGTGGCGCGCCGCCAGTTCGGTATCGGCCGGCGAGTGCTCGGCGAGATCGGCATGTGGGGCGCCGACCCGAGCCGGATCGGCGACACGGTCGGCACCGTGGTCGAAACCGTGAAGGGCGCGGTCGAACAGCTGCGGCCGTCGGAGTCCGACGATGAGGCGCCCCCATCGGGTTCGCCGTTGTGGACCGGACGGTCGCGCCATCGCCACTTCGAGTGGGTGCGACTCGACCTCGATGACGTCAAGAAGATCGGCAAGTCTGCCGGTGGCACCGTCAACGATGCCTTTCTCGCAGGCCTCGCCGAGGGGGCCTATCGCTACCACAAGGCTCACGGCTACAAGATCGACACCGTCAACTCGAGCTTCGTGTTGAGCACACGAACCGACTCGAAGGCGGGCGGGAACAGCTTCACTCCCGTGCCCGTCAAGTTGCCTGCCGGCAAGATGAAGCCGAAGCAGCGGATCAAGGCGATCATGGCAGCGGTCGAGGACGCCAAGGAGCAGGCCCAGCGGACGGGTGGCATGACGGGCCTGTCGGGTATCGCGAACCTGTTGCCGACCTCGCTCATCACCTCCACGGCGCGTGCCGCCGCCGCACGCATCGACTTCGCGACGTCGAACCTTCGGGGCGCTCCCTTCCCCGTGTTCGTCTCGGGCGCCGAGGTGAAAGCGATCATCGCGATGGGGCCGGTCGCCGGTACCGGGGCGAACATCACCGCGCTCTCGGTCAACGGCAGCTTCGACATTGGGATCTTCTGCGACCCCGCCGCGATCACGGAACCGGCGGAATTCCGCCAACACGTCGAGGATGCCTTCGCGGACCTCGTCGATGCCGTGTCCTGACCTGAGTGCGCTGGCCTCAAGACGGCGGTGACTGACCGCACGACCCGTGCGCGATCAGGGCTGCACCGGACTGTCGATCAACACGAATCGACGCCGAGTTCTTCGACTCGACGACGCAGTGGACGAGCGATCGGGGAGGGCATGCAGCCACATATTTCAGAAGCACACGTCGAGGAAACGGTCGACGACAGCTCAGTTGGTGACGAGGCGGCGGCCTCGCCGCCAGCCGACCCGGTGCCGCACGCGTCCTTGAGTTTCGACTCGGGCGTCGCACCGAGACGAGCGCATCAGATTCGACGGCCCGAAGTGATCGCCCCGCATGTCGTGGCCCCCACCAAGCGCCCGATTCTTCCTCAGCGCGTCACTCCCGCCGACGCGGTGGCCACTGCAGACGAGGTCGACGGTCACCTCGAGTTGGCGATCCAGTCCGGTGACATGGAAACGCCTGTCGAGGAGTACGACTTCTTGACGACTTCGTCGGAGTTCCCGGACGCCGAAGCCCCGTTCGCCGAGGCCATCGAGTCCGAACTCGCCGAGGCGACGGAACTCGCGATCGATGCCGAGGTACAGCTTCGCAGCGACGCCATCTGGCGATCGGCGGGCCCGTTGCGAACGGGTCGCGAGCCGCTCAGCACGACGGGCCACCATCCGGCGGGCGATGCCGAGACGATGGAACGCATCGCCAATCGTTGGACGGGCGGACCTGTCGCGACGACCCGCGTCGAGACGTGGGTCCGACCGACCATCCCACTCCCCATCACGCCCTGAACGACGGGTGAGCGGCAGGGACTGAGTTCGTGACCGAGCTCGAGGTCCGCTGGTTCAGAGGATGCGGCCGCCGTAGGCGACACCTGTCAAGTGAGCCATTTCGCGGTCGAAGGTCGTGAGGTCGTCGAGTCCGAACGAGCCGAGGTCCGAATGGCCGCAGGCGCGAGCGAGCACGCCCATGAGTTCGACCGTCGCCGTGAGGAACCGCTCGAGCCGGCGTGCGGCATCCTCGACGACGAGTCGGTTGCGGAGATCCTTCTTCTGCGTCGCGATGCCGACGGGACAGTTGTCGGTGTTGCACGCACGCATCCCGAGGCAGCCGATCGCCTGGAGTGCCGAGTTGGAGATCGCCACAGCATCGGCGCCGAGCGCGAGCGCCTTGACGAAGTCGGTGTGCGTACGAAGCCCTCCGGTGATGACGAGCGTGACGTCGCGCCGATCGAGTTGATCGAGGTGGTGCCGGGCGCGGGCGAGCGCTGGGATCGTGGGAACAGAGATGTGATCGCGGAACACTTTCGGCGCAGCACCGGTTCCGCCGCCTCGACCGTCGAGGATGATGTAGTCGACGCCGACGCGGAGCGCAGCGTCGATGTCGGCCTCGATGTGTTGCGCCGACAGCTTCGCGCCGATCGGAATCCCGCCCGACGCTTCACGCACCTCGTCGGCGAGGTCTCGGAACTCCGACTCGTCGGCGAGATCGGGGAACGTCGCCGGCGAGATCGCATCCTCACCCTCGGGGAGCCCGCGGACCTCTGCGATCTTGCCCACGACCTTGTGACCGGGGAGGTGACCGCCGGTTCCGGTCTTCGCTCCCTGTCCGAACTTGAAGTGGAACGCCTGGACGTCCTTGACCTTGTCGAGGTCCCAACCGAAACGTCCGGACGCCAATTCGTAGAAGTACCGAGAGTTCTCGGCGTGCTCCTCGGCCAGCATCCCACCCTCACCCGAACAGATTCCGGTGCCGGCCAGTTCCGCGCCGCGAGACAGCGCGACCTTGGCCTCCTCTGACAGCGCACCGAAGCTCATGTCCGACACGAAGAGCGGGATGTCGAGCTGAAGCGGCTTCGCTGCGTTCGGGCCGATCTGCACGCCGCTCGTCACCTCGACGTCGTCGAGCAGCGGACGCCGCGCCAGCTGTGCGGTGATCACCTGAATGTCGTCCCACTTCGGGAGCTGCTCTCTCGAGACGCCCATCGCCGTCGTGGGACCATGGTGGCCGAGCTTGCTCAGCCCGTCGGACGCGAGCTGCCGGATGAGACCGACATGCGGTTCGTCGTCGGTGCCGTGAGTGTCCTGATAGGCGCCCTGATAGGCATCGCGATCGTACGGCTGGGGGTTGTCTGCTTCCCATGCCAGGATCTCGTCGAGGTCGACGAACAGGTCGTCGCCGTCGATCCACGACGAGAACTTCGCGAGACGCTCGCTGTTGTTGTACGCCGAGATTCCGGTCCGAAACCCGTAGTCCCACCCGTGGAGTCCGCAGATCAGATCGTCTCCGACGATCGACCCGTCGGCCATCAAGGCGCCGCGATGCAAACACCGCCCGTACAGCACCGAGTGATTGTCGTCGAAACGGACGATCACCAGGTCGACGTTCGAGACGAGCGCACCGACCGGGTCTCGGTCGGCGAGTTCGGACCAGGTGGCGATCTTGTGCGGCGTCATGCGGCGAGACCCTAGGTCAATCCGTTCCGACGGAACACGACTCGCACCGGGCGTTCGCGAGAACTCGATCCTCGCCCACCGATCGATCGTTAGGTGCCCCTATTCTCTTCGAACATGTACGCCGAAGTATCACGAACCGAGCGCTTGAGCCCTGAGATCGTTCGCATCCCCCTCCCCGGAGGCGACCTCAGCGACTTCGACGAGCCGAAGTCGACCGACGCGTACATCAACGCACGGTTCCTACCGGTCAACTCGCCCATCGCTGTCCCGTTCGACGCAACGGACCTCGAGAAGGTGTCAGGAGACGAGCGCCCGCGCCCGCGCCGGTTCACCGTTCGACGATGGGATCGCATCGAGCAACGTCTCGTCATCGACTTCGTCACCCACGGCCCGGATGGGTACGCGGGGAGCTGGGCCGAACGCGCACGGCCCGGCGATCGCCTGCAGTTCGAGGGCCCCGGTGGGTCGTACCGACCGTCACCCGATGTCGATTGGCATCTCCTCGTCGGCGCCGAGAGCGCCTTCGGCGCGATCGGAGCGACGCTCGAGAGCTTGAGCCGCGACGAACGGGCGAGCGTCTTCGTCGTCGTCGAGCGTCCCGGTTCCGAGATCGACTTCCCGAGTGTCGGCGATGTCGATGTGAGCTGGGTGTACCGGGAAGGGGCCGCCGAGCCGGCGGCCCTGCTGGCAGACGCCGTTGCAGATGCCACGCTGCCGGCCGGGACGTTCGACGTGTTCGTCCACGGCGAGGCCAGCGAGGTTCGGGCGGTACGCAAGCACCTGGCGTCCGACCGCGGCGTCGACGTCGGCAGTGCGTCGATCTCGCCGTACTGGCGGCGTCAACACACCGACGAGGCGTGGCGTGCGGTCAAACGCGAGTGGATCGCCGAGCTCGCGAACGACGTCTGACGCGTTCGTCAGGTATCGACCCGCGCCTGCGCCAGCCGAGGCCTGCGGCAGCCCACCGCAGCGGCAGCCCGATCGACCACACAGCACCATGCAACAGCCGAAAACGCAAAGAGGTCTTACTCAAACGTGCCCTGGACAAGGACCATGGTTTGAGTAAGACCTCTATGGTGGAGCCTAGGAGAATTGAACTCCTGACCTCTTCCATGCCATGGAAGCGCTCTACCAACTGAGCTAAGGCCCCGCATTTCTGCGATCGCAGATGATACCGGACGGCACCGGACTTCAAACCGGGCCATCGCCGACGTTCGATCGGCACACGCGGCGCTTCTCGGTCGCTCACCGACCGGACGCCGCGCCCATGCGATCAGTCCTCGACCGCCCAGGGCACCCGAGGCACGTCGCCGTACAGGCGCTCGATCTCGTAGAAGTCGCGCATCTCCTTGTGGAACACGTGAACCACCACGTCGCCGTAGTCGATCAGCACCCACTGCTTCTCGCGATGCCCCTCGGTACGAACGGGTGGCCGGCCGAGTTCGGCCTTCGCGACCGTCTCGATGTCGTCGGCGAGGGCTTCGACGAGACGACCGTTCGGTGCGCTCACGATGACGAAGTACCCGGCAATCGCGAGGACGTCGCCCACCTCGAGGACGACGACGTCATCGCCCTTCTTTTCGTCGGCGGTTCGGGCGGCGAGCAGCGCCAGCGACCGACCGTCGTCGTCGATCGTTTGCTCGGCGGTGGTTTCGTGCTCAGCCATCTTCGTCGACGGTACCGGTCTGGTCGTCGGCCGAGGCCTCTTCGACGCTCAACTCCGAGGCGTCGAAGTCTGCACCGGGGCTCTCACCGTCGACTTCGGTGAGGTCGTCGGCGACCGCCAGGTCGAACGCCAACTGCTCCGCTCGCTTGTCGAGAAAGTCGAGACCCAGGATCACCTGCACGTCGACGCCGTCGATCACTCGGGCAGGCACGCGCACCTCAGCGTCCTCGAAGTAGAGCTCCGAGATCGCCCGAGCGGCGTCCTCGATCCCTGCATCAGCGAGTACGAGGGTCGTCGTCTCCGGCACGCTCGACGGCGATTCGGCGAGGTCGACGGACCGGACGTCGGCTCCGCCGAACAGGATGTCGCCGATCAGCCGACGGGTCACGGAAGCCTTCGTCAGCTGGGTCCCGTCCGCGTCGACGCCCAGCGCGCTGACATCGTCGTCGTCGAATCCGACCACGAGTTGGAGAGTGAGTGCTTCGCCAGGTGTCGAGACGAGTCCCGGCGAGACCGCACCGAAGACCAGAATCGTGTCGAGGCGATCGATGAGGACGAAGTCCGCACCCGAGTCGTTGTCGGCCGATGCCGCAGACACCGGGTCGATCGCCATGTCGCGTACGCCCAGGCGCCCCGCGAGCAGCCGGTCGAGGAGCTCGTCGGCGTCGGCGGGAGGAAGGGGCCGACCGTCATCATCGCGCTCGACCACAACGTCGCTCCCCCGGAGCGTGGCGGCGACACCGCGCCACATCGCCACGTCGACGTCGTGCTGCTCGTACGACGACTCGTCGATACTGATGGCCGTGAGCGCTCCGACGAGCTGCTCGGCATCGACCGTCCGATCTCCTGCGCCGACCACGAAGCCGGAGCCGGGCGTATCGGAGTCCTCGACGCGCTGAGGAACGTCGACCTGGAGCGGCGTGTACGGCGACAGGAGTTCGAAGAGGTCGTCCGGGCCCAACACGAGCGCGCGTTCGATGGTGATCGAGAGCACGGGTTCGAGCTCCGCGATCAGCGCCAACGCGTCGTCGTCGTTACCGGGGCGGAACGGTCGGCGACTCACCGGCTCGCGAACGCCGCCGAAGCCGCTCGTGCGATCGACGTTGACCGGCACCGTCACCAGACTCCCGCCGGTGCCCGATGGGTCGAGCACCGCGATCGCCAACGCGGTCAGACGATCCAGGTCGTCGACGACCGCAACGGCGGCATTTGGTGTGTCCGGGAACTCGACCACCGTCCGCTCGTCGATCTCCGGGGCGACTCCCTCTCGCGAGTTGCGCAGCGTCGACACGGCGACGACTGCCACGACGATCAAGACGATCGCTCCGAGTCCGGCGAGGACCGCGCCGGCCCGCGTGGCACGGCGCCGAGCGAACGGGTCGGCAGTCACGCTTCCTCCGCACAGAATTCGTCCCGGTACAGCCCGAGGCGCTCGATCACGTCGAGCGTCGCGGCGGTGATGAGGAAGTCGAGCGGACGGCCATCACAGAACCGTTCGCGCAGATCGGTCGACGACACCTCGAGGCGCGGCACCTCGACCCGGATCCAGTCGACCGATGGGTCGAGCTCGACCGGCGCACCCGGACGGTCCACGACCACCAGCTGCGAACGCGAGACGACCTCGTCGCTTCGTTCCCAGGTGTGGAGGCCGGCCGCAGCGTCATCTCCCACGATGGTGAAGAGGTCGGCGTCCGGCTCGGCCTCGGCGAGGACTCTGAGGGTGTCGGCGGTGTAACTGTTGCCGCCGAGGTCCAGTTCGTGGCGTCCCGGGACCAGCCCCGGCACCTCGGCCACGGCCGCTGCGACCATCTCCAGGCGCTGCTCGGCGGGGGTGATCCGACGGGTGCCGTCCTTCTGCCACGGTACGTTGGCGACCATCATCACCACCTGGTCGAGGTGGAGCACGTGGCCGACGTTGATCGCCGTGACCAGATGGCCGACGTGCGGCGGATCGAACGTGCCCCCGAAGAGCCCGATCCGACGGCGCGCAGGCGAGGAGACATCGAGATTCGCGGGCACCAGCGGCAACTGTAGGCATCTCCAGCCGACGATCGACGTCCAGGGGCCCAACCGACGGGACAGGGGGTTGACACGTCTGTTACGGTCAATCGTCCCCCAAATAACCCCCCATATCGGTTTGAGCCGGGTTTTACACGAAAACCCACTTCGCCGTCGGCATCCGCTGCCCGATCACCACCCCGCCCCCACAGCGGTCAAGGGTCGAGCGCCGAGGCTTGTGCCCAATGGCACACCGCTCGCCGGAATCAACAACCCCAGGAATGGTTGAACACAGCATCATGAATGACTCCATCGGTTTGTACCTCAACGACATCGGCAAGGTCCCGCTGCTCACCGCAGAGGACGAGCGTGAACTCTCACGCGTCATCGAGGCAGGCCGCGAAGCCCAAGAACAGCTCGACGCCGGCAAGCGTGGCGTGGCACTCAAGCGCCAGGTGCGCGAAGCCGCCAAGGCCAAGGATCGGTTCATTCGCTCGAACCTCCGCCTCGTCGTGTCGATCGCACGCCGTTACCCGCTGCCCCAGGGCATGGATCTCCTCGATCTCATCCAGGAAGGCAACCTGGGCCTCGAGCACGCCGTCGACAAGTTCGACTGGCGCCGCGGCTTCAAGTTCTCGACCTACGCCACCTTCTGGATCCGCCAGGCCATCGGGCGTGCGCTCGACCAGAAGGCCAGCTTGATCCGCATCCCGGGCGACCGCTCGGCCAGCCTCCGCGCCGCGCTGCGTCAGGCGTCGGGTGACGGCGAGACGCTCGATCAGCAGAACGCCGAGCTGCACCGCCTCACCACCCCGGTGAGCCTCGACAAGACCGTCGGCGACGACGGCGACGCCACGCTGGGCGACCTGATGGCGAACGGTGACACCACCCCCGAAGACGCCGTGATGGCACTCGTCGAAAGCGACCTGCTCGACGAACTCCTCGACACGCTCGATGCTCGTGCACGATTCGCCGTCGAGGCCCGCTTCGGGCTCGTCGACGGTGAGCGCAAGAGCTTCCGCGAAGTTGGCGAGCAGCTCGGTGTGACCGCCGAAGCCGCCCGCCGCCTCGTCAGCCGGGCCGTCGCAGGCCTGCGCGACGACGCAGAACGTATCCTCGCCGTCTGATCCTCCCGGACGCGCCGAGAACCGAGGGAGCCGCCGGATTCGTCCGGCGGCTCCCCGCTTTTTCGGCCCACCGTGCCGGCCCAAACCGGCTCGGGTGGCCTGTGGATCGGGTCGATAGCGTGACGTGATGACGCGAGAGCAGTGGTCACCGAGTTCTTGGAACCAGCGAGTGGCCGGACAGCAGCCGAAGTGGCCCGACCCGGCCGCGCTCGACAGCGCGCTCAAGACCGTGGCGGAGCTCCCTCCGCTGATCTTCGCCGAGGAGGCACGTTCGCTGCAGAACGACCTCGCACGCGTCGCCGCTGGCAACGCCTTCCTCCTGCCGGCCGGCGATTGCGCCGAGAGCTGCGAGGAGTTCTCCGCCGACAACATCCGCGAGAAGCTGCGCGTCATCCTCCAGATGGCGATCGTGCTGACCTACTCGGTCGGCGTACCGGTGGTGAAGGTCGGTCGAATGGCCGGC
>JBGCFW010000201.1:0-8326 GCA_045107155.1 Ilumatobacter sp.
GGTCGTTCGCACCCACGCCGACCTCGAGGAGCACCTCATCGTCTCGGGACGGTGACGACGGGTCGGGGAGCGGGTTCGAGGACCCGGGTTCGATGAAATTGCCGGTGGTCGGTTCGTCGACCACGCGGCACACTTCGAGTCCGCGGACCTCGCCCGTCACCACGCCACGCTCGACGTGCGGTTCGGCGCCCGCCGACTCGATCAACTCCAGCAGTGCCAGGTGATCCGCCGGCGGCTGGGCCGGGGCCGTGGTCGGCGTCGGAATGACCGGCAGAAGGGTCCGGCCCTCGGGAAACCAGACTCTGATCGGCATATCGAAAGCCTCGGCCCGCCGTGCGAGACGGCCCCCGTCGACTTCGACGACGAGATCGAGCGATGCCGGCCCGTGCCGCAGCGCCCACGCCACCGATGCGCCCAGTGCTCGATCCGCGGGTCCATCGACGAGGATCCAACTGCCGCCATCGAGGCTCAGCGCTGCGCTGATCCCGGCGCTGACCGGTTCGGCGACGACCTCGGCACCGACGTGGTCGGCCACGAGTGCGCGCAGCTTCACGCCGAGGAGCCGTCGGCGTCGTTCGCCTGCTGCCGGATCGCCCTGATCGTTCACGGCGCCGAACCCTACGACGACCAGTCGCGACCCACAATCGGCGCACGACCGGCGTGCCGGTCGACGTCAGACGAAGTAGGCGGTCAGGTCGGCGACGAGGTCGACGTCGCCGCGGTTGCTGTAGATCTTCACGGTGCCGTCGCCGCCGATCTTCGAGACCACCAGGTTCGCGGAGACCTGGCCCCGATCGGGGTTCAGGCTCGACGTCGAACGACGCCGCTCGCCGCCCGGATACACCGTGAGATACGTGTCCTCGGTCGGCGCGACCGCGGTGACGTTCAACGCTGCGGCGGTTGCACCGTCCGGTACTCCCCCACGCCCGACGACCTGCAGCGTGATCTCGCCGCCTCGTCCGACCCGGCGGCGTGGCGCGCCGTTGCCCGAGCGCGTGTCGAGCAATCGTTGCGGATCGACTGCCTGCATCAGGGACCCCTGTGTGCCGAAGAAGCCGACGACGTCCACGACCATGTCGAGGTCACCGTCGCTGGCCATCAGATCGATGCGGCCGCCCTGCCCGACCTTGACCACGGCGAGCGTCGGCACCGTGCGACCGGTCTGGTACTGGACGTTCGACACGACCGGCATCGGTTCGCCCGAGGGCCAACCGACGACCCAGCCTTCGCCGTTCGGGCGGATCGCGAGCAGGTTCACGACCACCGCATCGACCCCGGAGGACGGAACGCCGCCCCGACCGGTGACTTGGAGTGAGGTCGAGCTGCGCTGGCGAATGCGTCGCTTGGCCACACCGTTACCGTCGCGGGTGTCGAGCAGACGACTCGGCGACAACGGCTGGAACCGACCACGTTCGCCGCCGCCTGGGACGAAGACACCCATCACGTCGACGAGGACGTCGGCGTGGCCGTGGCGGTTGAAGATCGAGATGGTGCCGTCCGATCCGACTCCGACGATGGTGCTGTTCGGCGTCACGATGCCCGGACGTGGATTGAGCGTGGACGAATCCGGCAGCTCCTCTCCGGTCGGGTACACGGTCAGGTAGGAGTCGGCGGTCGGGTACACGGCGGTGACGTTCACGGCCACGGCCGTTGCATCGGCTGGCACCGGCCCGGCGCCGGAGACAGCGACCCGGATGGTCTCACCCGGCCCGATCCGACCTCTCGGCCCTCCGAGCCCGGTTCGCGAGTCGAAGATTCGTTCGGGCGTCACGGCCTCGAACGCCGACGGAGCGGTGGCGGTGACAGCAGCGGAGGATCCGAGTTTCACCGGAACGCTGCCCGTTCTGCTCGGTGCGGTCCGGAAGAGGCGGAGGTTCTCGAAGTTGCCGCGGAGCACGTCGGTCGAGCCGCCACCGAGCCACCCGTCGATGATCGACGCGTAGTACGAGCGGGCGTCCACGTGGGTGTCCATGCGTCCCCAGCGTTCGATTCCGGCGAGGGAAGGACGCTGCCCGTAGAAGCCGCCGCGGACTCCGGCGCCCAGGACGAACTGCGGCGCAGATGTTCCGTGGTCGGTTCCCTGCCCGGCATTGCCGTGCGGTGTCCGACCGAACTCGGAGAAGGTCATGACGGTCACGCGCCCGGCCCACCGGGGGTCCAGCGTCGCGAAGAACTTGGTGATCCCGGCGTTGAGTTCGCGCAATCGAGTCGCGTGTTGACTCGGCTGCCCGGCGTGGCTGTCGAAGCTCCCGAAGCCGGTCGACAGCACACGGAAGCCCAGGTTCGCGTTGATCAATCGCGCGGCGACGCCGAGCTGTGCCTCGATCTTCGAATCGCCGTCGCGCTGATCCGGCAGCACCGAACTGAACGACCGGGCGACGTCGAGTTGATCGACCTGCGCCTGCCCGATGGCACCCAGCAGCGAGGTGGGCGCGTGGTCTCGCGCCATCGTGCGGACCGTCGAGTGAAGTGCGCGGTCACCGGCGACACGCCAGTGACGGGGGACGCCGAAGCTCGGTTGGGTGAGCCCGACCGTCGTTGCGCTCGTGCGCTCTCCGACCATGTGCAGCGGCACCGACGAGCCGATCTCAGCGGCACCGAACAGTTCTTTGCGACCGTTGAACTCGTTGTCGAGCCAACGGCCGACCCAGCCGCTCGTCGGCAGGCCCGTGAGCATGCCGGACATCCAGGTGGCCATCGAGGCGAAATGGCTGAGTTGACCGGTCGTGTGGCCGACTCCTTCGACGATCGCGAGCTTGCCACCGTCCCAGAACTTCTTGAGCACCGGGAGACCCGGGTTGAGGCCACTGGAACCATCCAGCCGCAGCGTGTCGCCGGGATCGATGGCGAGGTTGCCTCGCTGATCCCGGTACTTCCCGTCGTTGGTACGAACCACCGTGTTCAGGCCGTCGTTGCCACCGTAGAGCCCGATCACCACAACGATGCCCTGGTGGTCATCGAGTGGACCAGCGGCCCAGGCGGCATCATGGCTCCCGGTCAGGCTGTCGAGCAGCGATGTGCCCGGGCCGGCCAGGGTGCCCGCTCCCATGCCCATTCCGACGAGCTGGAGAAAGCGACGACGGTCGAGCGACGCCGGATCGTCGGGCTCGGACACGGAGAGGTGCCCAAGCGCGTCGTGGGTCGAGATGTCGGGGTCGAGCATGATCAGGTCCTCACGCGATGTGCATCTCAGGGGCGGCGAGGAGGAGTTGCGGCACGTCGAGGCGCATCCATCTCTCGATCGATGGATGATTGACGTGATCGACGATTCGACGCCCGGTCTGAGCAGCCGGGTCGAGACCGCACAGATCCGTGAAGCGATCGACGAGGCGGTCAGCACCGAGCGTTTCGACCTCACGACGGCTGATGCGCCCGCGCTCGAACTGCAGATGCGCATCGGCGCCGTCGTAGGTGTCGCGCTTGAGATGCCACAGGAAGTGGCTCACCATCGCCTGTCGAGCGGTCATCGTGGACGCGTTGACCCAGTAGCGGTTCGGCCGCCAGCCGCTGACGTTCGGCGGGAACAGCAAGCGCTGCCCCGCTTCTTCCATCAACCAGAACGGGATGGTGTTCTTGCGGCCGCCGTACGCCGGCACGCCGGTCGCGACCAGGAGCGCCACGACGTATTCGGCCGGCTGCCGGACGAGGCCGGTGCGCGTCGCCGACGCGTAGAAGTCGTCGTGGAGCAACATGGCGCGGACCCATGGCCTGATGTCGAAGTTCGAACTCAGCAGTGCGCCGGTCATCGCACGCAGCACGCCGCTCGGGACGCGGCCGCTCTCAGCTTCACCAAATTCCTGCCACAGCTTGCGCGACAGGAACTCCGCCGCGACGTGGGGAGCCGGACGGCCGGCGTTCGCTCCAGCCGACACGGTGCCGGCACCCGGAGTCCCCGTACCGAGCATCACGTCGATCGTCTCGTTGCCGGCCGCACTCGGGGTGCCGGCGTTGATCGTGCGGCCGAGGAACCGCTGTGGGGACGCCTCGTGGCGATTCGGGCGGAACCGGTACGTCTTGGTCGCTCCGTCACGACCGTGCCCGGTCCATGCCGCAGTCGCCGCCTCCACGTCGGCTTCGGTGTAGTTGCCCACCCCGAGCACGAACAGCTCCATCAGCTCGCGGGCGAAGTTCTGGTTCGGCGACGTGGCCTTGTTGCGGTCGTTGTCGAGGTACTCGAGCATCGCCGGCTGCACCGACGCCGTCTTGATGAGTGTGGCGATGTTGCCGCCGCTGTTCCGAGGGCCGAGCCCCGTGCGTCGGTAGAGGTCGATCTGTTCGGCCATCGGCGCGAAGCCGACCTTCGCCATCGACGACACGATGTGACCGTGCCAGAACAGCGCCATCCGTTCCCCGAACGGTCGGGTGGCGGTGGCCATCTGACCCAGCCAGTGTTCGGCCAGCCGGACACCGCGTCGCCAATTGGAGTCGACGCCGCTGTACGAGGCCGGAACCGGCGAACTCGAGACGTTCATCACGTCGTCGACGGCAGCCGACATCGAACCGAGCGACATCAGCCGAGCAACCCGATCCGGGCGATCCACGACCTCGGTACGACGGAGCAGGTGGCGGACGTTGGCCTCGTTCAGCGCCGGCACCGAGACTCCGGGGTGATCGACCTGTGGCGCAACGAAGCCATACGACCTCATCGGGAATCCCTGACGATTCCTTGAACCCACCTTGAGTGACGCGCGTCACTGGTTCGGACGCGACGATGCCGCCCTTTCAGGCGGCATCGGACGATTCGTGACGAGCGGCCGACGAGCGGCCGTCAGCTCACTCCTCCATCTGGGAGGGCGCGCCTTCGCGGCGGCCGTAGCGCTTGTTGAAGCGCTCGACACGGCCACCGGAGTCGACCAGCTTCTGCTTGCCGGTGAAGAAGGGGTGGCACTCGTTGCAGAGCTCGACCGAGAGGTCGCCCTCGACGGTGGAGCGGGTGGTGAACGTGTTACCGCACGAGCACTTGACAGACGTGTCGGTGTAGGTCGGGTGGATATCGGTCTTCATAGTGGTTCCTCTTTCGATCCTCGGTGGTGACGGCTGACTCCTGATCGCCGCACTGGCTGTGCGTGTCGGTGTCGTCGTCGAGATCAGCGCCAAGCGACGCTATCGGTGTCCAACCGGTTCGCGTCCCGGCTTGTTCCCGTCGACGATCGCGACGGGTTCGAGCCATGGCGATCGGTCACATCCCCGGTTGTTTGGCGATCTCGCTCAGGAACTCGCTGTTCGACTTGAAAGTCTTCAAACGGTCCATCAGGAGTTCGAGCCCGGGAGCGGCGTTGCCGTCAGCGGCAAGACCGCTGAGCACTCGGCGCAGCTTCCAGACCATCTGCAGCTCACCGCGATCGAAGAGCAACTCCTCGTGCCGCGTCGACGATGCGTCGACGTCGATCGCCGGATAGATGCGGCGCTCGGCGACCTTTCGATCGAGGCGCAGCTCCATGTTGCCGGTTCCCTTGAACTCTTCGAAGATCGCCTCGTCCATCCGGCTGTTCGTGTCGACGAGCGCCGTTGCGAGGATGGTGAGCGAGCCGCCTTCTTCGACGTTGCGCGCGGCGCCGAAGAACTTCTTGGGCGGGTAGAGCGCGCCGGCGTCGATACCGCCCGAGAGGATCTTGCCGCTGGAGGGTGCCGCGAGGTTGTACGCCCGAACCAGGCGGGTGATGCCGTCGAGCATGATCACCACGTCGGTTCCGTCTTCGACCATGCGGCGCGCCTTGGCGATCGTCATCTCGGCGATTGCGGCGTGCTCGTCACTCGGGCGGTCGAACGTCGAGGAGATGACTTCGCCGCGCACGCTGCGCTGGATGTCGGTGACTTCCTCGGGGCGCTCGTCGACGAGCAGCATGATGAGCTTGACCTCGGGGTTGTTCTTCTCGATCATCTTGGCGATCGTCTTCATGATCGTCGTCTTGCCCGCCTTGGGCGGTGACACGATGATGCCGCGCTGACCCTTGCCGATCGGGCTGATGAGGTCGATGATGCGCGCCGTCATGTTCGACGGGTCGGACGGATCCTCGAGCCGAAGCTTCTCGTCGGGGAACAGCGCCGTCAGGTTCTCGAAACGCGGACGCTTCTTCGCCTTCTCCGGGTCTCCGCCGTTGACCGACCGCACTTCGATGAGTTGCGGGTTCTTCTCGTTCCCGCGTGCGGGACGCGCCATGCCGGTGACCTGATCACCCTTGCGCAACCCGAATTGGCGAGAGAGCCGCACCGAGATGTAGGCGTCCTGCTTGCTCGGCAGATAGCCGTCGATCCGCAAGAAGCCATAGCCCTCGTCACGAATGTCGAGGTAACCCGACACCTCGACGGGTTCGTTCGACTGTGTGTCGTTGTCGTTCTCGAGCAGATCGACGTCGTCGCCCTGGGGGCCTTCCTGGCCTCGGTTGCCGCCCTTGCGACGTCGGCGACGACGCTTGTTGCCGCCACCTTCTTCGTCGCGATTGCGAGTGTTGGCGCCCTGACCGTTGCCGCCCGGGTTGTTGTTGCCACCGTTGCGGTTGCCGCCCCCGTTGTTGCGGTCCTGGTTGTTGCGGTTGCGACCCTGGCCGTCGTCGCTCTTGCGGTCGCGCTGACCGTCGGAGTTCTTCGACTGGCCGTCGTTCGGCTTCGACTCGCCGTCAGAGCCGCCCTGCTTGGCCTGCTCGTTGCGACGGCGCCCGTTCTCGTCACGCCCGGAGCGGTTGCGGCCCGAGTCTGGGGAGTCTGCGTCGGGTGCGGGGACCTCGGTGGTCTCTGTCGAAACGCCGTCGTCGTGGAGCGCCTTTTCCCAGTCAGCCAGCGGCTCCTCGGCGGGAGGCGCTTCGGTCGACGGTGCCGCCTCGACGGGCGTCTCGGGCTCGGATGTAGCGGCCGGCTCGTCGCTCCGGGCTGCGCCGTCGGCTTCTGCCTCGGGGACGACCGGGTCGGCTGCACCGTTCGAGCCGTTCGACGGTGCGTCGGCGCCGCCGGTCGCGTCGATGATCTTGCCGACGAGGTCGGCCTTCTTGAGCTTGGAAACGCCCTTGACGCCGAGCGCCTTGGCGATCTGGAGGAGTTGATCCTTGTCCTTGCCTTCCAGCGCGGACTGTTCGAGTGCCTCTGCGGCCATCGTGTGCCTCTCTTTCACCGTCGGTGGAGATCGACGGTGAGGTCGGGTTCAGAGGACAGCGCCGTGGCGCGAGGCCGAAAAGACGGCACGCGCCGGAGGGGAACCCCCTGAGAATTCGCACGCTTCGAGACTTCGAGGTGCGGTCCGGTCAAAACCGAACGACATGAACGTTAGTTCGGCCTGACACTCGTTTGCAACATCATCGACCGTTGCGTCTGGTGGTCGGCCCCTCGTCGACTACCGGGTGAGTGACTCGACGAGCGCCTGGACGGCGCCGAGATCGTTGGCGACGGTCTGTGTCCGCTCGTCACGATCGAACAGATCGGCCAGATGATCCGGCAGTACCGGCCGTTCCCCTGTGGCCTGTTCGACGGCGTCTGGGAACTTCGCCGGATGCGCTGTCGCAAGCGTGACCATCGGTCCCGATGGGCCCTGCGGACCCCCGAACAGCCGTGCAGCCGCCGTGCCACAGGCGGTGTGCGGATCGACGGTCATCCCGGTCGCGGCCCGCAGGCGTGCGATCTCGGCGAGCGTGGCGTCGTCATCGAACGCCGCGGCGCGAAACGATCCATCGATGAACGCCGAGCGCTGATCCGGCTCCACATCGAGGCGGCCGGTCGAGCGGAAGCGGGTGAGCTGCTCGTCGGTCATCCCGCCGTCACGTCCGTTCATCTCGAACAGCAGCCGCTCGAAGTTCGACGACACCTGAATGTCCATCGACGGGCTGAGGCTCGGCTCGACCGGTCGCGCGCTCATGTCTGCGTCGTTCACGAAGCGTGTGAGGATGTCGTTGCGGTTCGACGCGAGCACGAAGTCATTGATCGGTGCCCCCATCTCCCGGGCGATCCATCCGGCGAGCACGTTGCCGAAGTTGCCGGTCGGCACGACGAACGATGCGGGCTCGGCGAAGGTCTCGGCGGCGACCACGTAGTAGCCGGTCTGCGCCATGTCCCTGGCCCAGTTGATCGAATTGACCGCCGACAGATTGTTGCGGGCTCGGAAATCGGCGTCGTTGAACATCGCCTTCACGAGGTCCTGGCAGTCGTCGAACGTTCCTTCGACCGCCACAGCGTGTGCATTCGGTGCGTCGACCGTCGTCATCTGCCGACGCTGGACGTCGCTGGTTCGACCGAGTGGATACAGGATGACGATGTCGACGTTGTCGCATCCGGACACGCCGTCGATCGCCGCCGACCCCGTGTCGCCGCTCGTGGCTCCAACGATCGTGACCCGCTGTTC
>JBGCFW010000202.1:0-4939 GCA_045107155.1 Ilumatobacter sp.
CGACATGTTGAACCTCACGTCGTCGATGGCGGTTGCATTTCGTGACGTCGCTGACGACGTCGCTCGCGGCGCGTTCCGCCCCAAGGGTGACCTGATCTTCTTCGGGGTCGCTGACGAGGAGTCAGGCAGCGAGCACGGCGCTCGGTGGATGGCCGACAACCATCCCGACGCCATCCGAGCTGACTACGTGCTCACCGAGAACGGCGGCCTGCACAGCGGGCCGGCCGACGCACCGTACGTTGGCGTGAACGTCGCCGAGAAGGGGGTTGCCTGGCGCAAGTTGACCGTTCGTGGCACGCCAGGACATGGTTCGATGCCGTTCCGCAAGGACAATGCACTGATCAAGGCAGCCGGTGTGGTCCAGCGGTTGGCCGACTACCGGCCCGCAACCCGTTTCACCGAACGGTGGCGGAGGCGCGTCGACACCCTCGGGCTTCCCGACGAGATGCGCGCGGCGCTCCTCGATGAGTCCGCCATCGACGCTCTCCTCGACGACCTGCCAAGTGTTCCCGCGGCTGCTCATCTGCACGCGTGTACCCACACCACGTTCTCGCCGAACCTGGTCGATGGGGGCCACATGAAGACCAACATCATCCCCGACCACGTGGAGATCAACGTCGACATCCGCACGCTGCCGGGCGACGGTGCCGAAGAGGTCGACGCTCACCTGCGTGCAGCGCTCGGTGACTTGGCCGATCACGTCGAGGTCGATGTCATCATGAACGATCCGGCATCGACCTCCCGTGTGGACACACCGCTGTGGGACGCCCTCGCCCGGGCGATCAACGTTCCGTTCCCGACCGCTCGGCTCACGCCGCAGTTGGTCGTCGGCTTCACCGATGCGAGGATCTATCGCGAGATGGGAGCGGTTGCCTACGGGGCGGGCCTGTTCAGCCCGGGGCTCGACGCCGGCGAGTTCGGGGCCCGCTTCCACGGCCATGACGAACGGATCGACGTTGAGTCGCTGTCGCTCACCACGCGCCTGTGGCATCACGTCACCCGAGACCTCCTCGCCTGAGGACGCACAGGAGCGGCGATGGCTGCGTTCCGTGAACTTCTCGGTGCCCTGGGGCACCGTCGGCGTCACGCGCCTTGCCCTCCCCGCCCCTGAGCGCCCTCAGCAAGCTGACTGTCGGAGGCGAAGGTGGCGGTGGCGTGGGCGCGGGCGGCCCGGCCCACGTGAGCTTCGGGGATGTGGGGGTGCCGGTTGCTCACTTGGGTGCGGCTTGGTCTGGTCGAGGTGAGGTTTCGGAACGCCGGGGTTCCGGAGGCTCACTTGGGTGCGGGCGTGGGCCGTCAGGTCGCGCGGTAGCGGCCGGGCTCGACTTCGGTGGCGGCGCCCTGGCGGAGCATGCGGGCAACGTGCATCTGCGAACTGCGCTGTTCGACGGAATCGACGAACGCCATCTCCACGTGCGGTCGGTAGATGAAACGGTGCGCGACCATCTCGGCAATCGTGCGCAGCTCGGAGAGGAACTCGAGCATCGTGTTGTGGCGGCGCCCGATCACCGAGTGGAAGCCGTCGAGCAGCTCGACGAACGTGTCGCGCCCTTCGATCACTCCTTTGTGATGGAAGGTCACGTAGAACTCGGCCTCCTCCTCGCGCACCTTGATCAGGCTCTCCTCGAAGTCGTCGAGGTCGCTCCACACGTCGCCGTAGTACGGGCCGAACCCGGTGAGATCGATATCGGACAAGAAGAACACGTCGTCGATCCGAAACCCGGAGTGTCCGCGAGTGTGGCCGGGCAGATGCACCGCTTCGACCGCGACCCCGCCGCCCAGATCGAACACGTGCCCATCGGAGAATCCTTCCGCATCAGCACGTGGCGTGTAGTTGAACTCGGTGAGCACCGTCTGTTCGAAGTCGGCCCGAGCCTCACCGTCGAGTCCGTAGACGGCCATCAGCCCATCCATCGAAGTGACCCCAGGGAGGTCCTCATGGTGGACGTGCAGCCGAGCGTCGGCGAACAGTCCGTTGCCCGCCATGTGGTCCTCGTGACTGTGGCTGTTCACCACAGCGTCGACCGGAGCCGGAACACCGCCGCGCGACACCACGTCAACCGACGGGTCGATCAGAATCGACTCGCCCGCACCGCGCACGAGCAGCGAGTTGCCCGACGGATAGCCGCCCTTGTTCGCGCCGCACAGCACGCTCACGGAATCGGTCAGCTTGCGTTCGTCGGGGCCCCAGTCGATGATCACGGCTCGACGTTATGCAACGCCGACGTTCTCGTCGCGATCGTGCCCGCCAACCGGACACAAACGCGACGAGAACGACAACAGATCGAGCGCCGGATCAGCTCCAGGCCGCGTCGCGCAGCGTCGGGTCGAGCAGACCCTCGGTGTAGCTGCTGGTGCCCGCTCCGAACAGTTCGGTTGCGGCGTCGACGAGGGCGCCGTACGCGGCCCACGCGAACAGACTGCCCACCGACACGCGGGCCACGCCGAGCGCAGCGAGTTCAGGAATCGTTGGCGTGCCTGGGATCGCGAGCACGTTGACCGGCACACCAACAGCAACGGCGCGTTCGATCTCCGCTGGTGACCGGAGCCCGGGTGCATACACGACGTCGGCGCCAGCGTCCCGGTACGCCTCGAGGCGACGGATCGTGTCGTCGAGGTCGATCACTCCGTACAGGTGATTCTCGGCCCGGGCGGTGAGCACCAGGTCGCCACCGGCCTGCTTGGCTGCCTCGACGCGTGCCGCGGCGTCAGCGATCGGCCGGATGGTTTCGGTGCGGGGATCGAAGTCCTCGATCGAGAACCCGGCCGCACCGGTGTCGGCGAGCAGCGCTGCGGTCTCGGCAACGCCTTCCGGGTCGGCGCCGAAACAGTCCTCGCTGTCGACGTTGAACGGCAGGTCAACAGCGGCGGTCATGACTTCGACGTGGGCGAGGAGTTCGTCGCGTTGCACGTTCTGGTCGAGTCGCCCCTGCGAACCGGCGTGTCCGGCGCTCGTGGTGGCCAGAGCCGTGGCGCCGAGCTGAGCGAGCAGCTTTGCGGACCCGACATCCCACGGATTCGGCATCACGAGGATGCCTGGCGTCGGTGCACTGCCAGGCTCGCTGTGGAGGCGGAGGAATGTGGAGCGCAGTGCCGAGGCGTTGTGAGTCATGCCGACTGTTCTACAAGTCGACGCGCCGGAGCGCTGGCGGGAATCGGGTGTGGATGACACCCGTTGCACTCGATGAGCCCGGGTCGGTCTGACACCGACGCAGACTCACCACATCTCATCTCACCACAGCGACGACTGCGCTGAGACGGTGACGCTCAGGCGTTGTCGTCGGCGGGCTTCAGGTCGAGCGACGCCGAATTCATGCAGAAGCGGTCGCCGGTGGGGCCAGGGCCGTCAGGGAACACGTGGCCGAGGTGGGCGCCACAGTTGGCGCACACCGCTTCGGTGCGGACCATGCCGTGCGACACGTCCTGCTTCAGCGTGACGAGCGCTGGATCCATTGCTTCTGTGAACGATGGCCAGCCCGAGCCCGAGTCGTACTTCGTGTCGGACTCGAACAGCGCCACGTCACACACGATGCAGTGGTACACGCCCGGATCCTTGGTGTCGTGGTACGCACCGGAGAAGGCGCGCTCAGTACCAGCCCTCTGGGTGACTTCGTACTGGAGTGGGGTGAGGCGCTCGTGGAGTTCGGCGTCGGTGGGGACCTGTGTATCTGCCATGTCCCCATGGTGCCTGATCGTGCGGCGAGTCACACGCTCGTGGGCCGCAAGGGTGAGCAGTTTCGGAGTTGTTGCGTGGGCTGTTCGCATCCTGTTGCAGCGGGGTTTCTACGCTCGCAGCATGAGGCAATCTCGCTCCACCAGGTCGATCCTTGCCGCTGCCGTCATCGCCGCTGTCGGTCTGGCTGCATGCAGCACGTCCGATGCCGACCCGGACGTGGCGGACAACGCGGCACCGTCACCGGAAGTGACGGCCGAGGGTGCTGAAGCCGGGACGGGAGTTCGCCCCGCCCGCTACGTGTTCCCCGACCCGCCCGCCGCACCAGAGTTCAGTGCGGTCAACGCCGACGCATCGAGTGCGATCGACCGGATCGTCGAGGGCATCAACGGCGGCGCCCTCGACCCGACGGCAGTCGATGCCCTCACTGCGTCAGGGGATGCCCGCCACGGCTGGTTCGTGTCCGATCTGTTGCGGTTCTTCGGAGGTGACGACGGCGCACGGCTCGTCGAATCGTTCGAGACGTTGACCGGCGTGTCGATCGCTGACGACCCGGAGTTCGAGCGCAGCCCGTGGTCCAGTGTCACCAACCACCTGATTGCCTGGGACACCTCCGACTACGACGGATATCGCGAGGACAAAGGCGGCATCTTCAAGCAGCTGGAAACGAAGTGGACGCCGTTCTTCGATGATGCCGATGCGAACATCGACTGGCGATACCTCAGTTGGGGCGGCGTGTTCATCGACGATCGTGAACTCGGCGACCCGAACGGTTGCCCGGGTGGGTGTATCCCGGCGCTCGACGACCCGGCCACGACCGATGCGGTGAGCGGAAACTGGTACCCCGATGAGCGCACGGTGTTCGGCATCGTGGTCAACGGTGAGGCGCTTGCGATTCCGCTGAACATCGCCGAGATCCATGAGATGTTCAATCTCACGTTGGGAGATCGGCGCCTCGCCATCCCGTACTGCACGCTGTGCGGATCAGCTCAGGCGTACTTCACCGATCAGGCTGATGGCTCTCCGACCGCAGGCGCTGACCAGGTGCCGGTCGTGCGCACCTCCGGCCTGCTCAGTCGATCCAACAAGGTGATGTTCGATCTGCTCTCGCAGTCGGTGTTCGACACCTTCACCGGCGAGGCCGTGTCGGGTCCATTGCAGGACGCTGGCGTGGTGCTGGAGGAGACGACCGTCGTGCGCTCGACGTGGTCGGAATGGAAGCGAGAGTACCCCGATACTCAGATCATCGCCGAAGACGGCGGAATC
>JBGCFW010000203.1:0-14306 GCA_045107155.1 Ilumatobacter sp.
GAGCGCGGCCGGAACGAAGCCGTCATCGCCGAGGAGACCATCGTCGCGGTCACCGCTCAGCAGGAGAAGCTGAACGAGCTGCTCGCTCCGCTCGGAATGCGCGAGCTCCTCGTCGATGGGGTCTCAGGTCCGGTGACCCGCCGCCACCTGTGTGCCGCACGCCTTGGCCTCTGGCTACCGGCGTCGCTCACCGACATGGAGCCGGGCGGCGACGAAGAGGCACTCCTGTTCGCCGCCGAGCGCCTCGCGGCCCCGATCACCCCCGCACTCGAGTCCGATCGATGGATTCTCATCGACCGCACGTGCCAAGTGATGTTCCTCGGTCAGGGCGAGACCACCCTCGACTTCGTCTTTCCGACATCGACCGGCAGTTCGGGCTTCGAGACTCGCGACCAGAACCGATCACAGATCTTCCGCTTCAACCCCGCGCTCGGCAACGGCGGTTGGCACAACAGCACCACGTATCCGGTCGAGGGCGACAACCCGTTGAACGGCAACATGTACAAGCCGCTCTACTTCGACGGCGGGCAGGCGATCCACGGCGCAAACAACGTACCGACGACCCCGCAGTCGAAGGGATGCGCCCGGCTCAGCCCATCGAATCAGGAGCTGCTGATCGCGTGGGCCGGGCTCTCCGATGTCAGCCGGATGATCGGGCGCGTCGGTGTGACCGTCAACGTGCAAGGCGAGTACCCACACGGCGAGAGCACCGATGCAGTGACGCCCGGAAACGCCACAAGCGACGCCTGAGCTCGTGTCAGCCGGCGGACATCTGCTCGAGCATCGCCTTCATCTGAGCGTGCACGAGGTTGATCGCCTGTAGCGGGCGGATCATCACCTTGAACTCGGTGATCATGCCGTCGTCGTCGCAACTGATGAGGTCGATGCCGTTCACGTACTTGCCGTCGATCTGGGTCTCGAACTCGAGCACCGCGTGATGGCCGTCGAGGATCTTCTTGGTGTAGCCGAAGCCACCCTGCTGCTCGGGCGCCGCCGCGTCGGGCGATGCATCGGCGGGCGGGTCGCCGCCGAGGGTGTTGCCTGCTGCGCCGAGGTAGGCCTTCGTGATGTCGATGCCTCGCTGAGGCGTGAACACGATCGGGGACAAGAAGACGACATCGGGGTGCAGGATCGCATCGAGCCCGCCGTCGAGCTCACCTCGCATGTGTTGATGCCACCGTGCGATACAGCCCTCGATCGGGCCACGGGACGTGCTGGGCGTCGGAGTGTCGGTCATGTCGCGATCATGGCGCAACGCGAGCGCTGGTCCCGCAACGGGGTCAACGGGCGCTCTGGCCGTCGTCGACCTTGATGATGGTCCCCGTGACCGCATCAGACGCTGGCGAACACAGGTAGAGCAACGTCGAGTCGAGCTGAGCCGGATCACCCAAACGCTTGCGCGGCATGGCGCCGGAGAAGTCACCCATGCGTTCGAGCATGCCGTCCATCATCTCGGAGTGGAAGGCACCCGGAGCGATCGCGTTGACGTTGATGTGGTTTCGCGACCACTCGACCGCGAGCGCTTCGGTCATCCGTGAGATGCCCGCCTTCGTCACCGAGTAGAGCGCCGCACCGTGACCGTCGTAGTTGGTGGCCGCGATACTCGAGATGTTGACCTGGCGGCCGGGGATCTTCTCGTCGATCAGCCGCCGCGCCATCGCACACGACAGCACCCACGGGCCGCGCAGATTCGTGTCGAACACCCGGTCCACGAGATCCATCGGCATCTTGTGCGCCCGCTGCGCGTCAGGGACGCCGGCGTTGTTGACCAGGATCGTGATCGTTCCGAATGCGGCGGTCGCCTGCTCGAACCCGCTGACGATCGATTCGGTGTCGGTCATGTCGATCTCGACGCCGGCTGCAGCGCCTCCTGCGGCCTCGATCTCGGCGACGAGCGCGTCGAGGCGTTCGCGTCGGCGTCCGGCGGCGACGACCTTCGCACCGGATGCCGCGAGCACCCGAGCAAAGCGATGGCCGAGGCCCGACGTGGCCCCTGTGACCAACGCGACCTGACCGGTGAGGTCATGCGATGTGTGCGGGAGCGGAAAGCCGCTCATGCAAGCACATCCTTGGAGATGATCGTCTTCATGATCTCGGACGTACCGCCGTAGATCGTCGAGATTCGCGCATCGGCGTAGGCCCGACCGATCGGATACTCGGTCATGTAGCCGTATCCACCGAACAGCTGCAGGCATCGATTGGTCGTCCGCAGCTGCAGCTCGCTTCCCCAGAGCTTCGACTGCGCGGCCACCGCCGGCGTGAGCTCACCGGCATTGAGCTTCATCACGCACTGGTCGATGAATGGCTGCGTGACCGCGACCTCGGTCGCGACGTCGGCCAGTTCGAACTTCGTGTTCTGGAACGAGGCGATCGGCTTTCCGAACGCCGTCCGCTCGTTCACGTACTCGACGGTCCAGTCGAGCGCGGCTCTGGACGCTGCGACGCCGTACAACCCGATGGCCAGCCGCTCCTGGGCGAGGTTGAAGCTGAGGTACTCGAACGCTTGACCGATGTCACCGAGCACGTTGCCGGCCGGAACTCGGACGTCGGCGAAGAAGAGCTCGGCGGTGTCGGCTGAGTGCTGTCCGATCTTGTCCAGGTTTCGTCCGCGCTCGAAACCCTCCATGCCTCGCTCGACGACGAGGAGCGACATCGCTCCCTTGCCATCGGACGGATCGCCGGTCTTGCAGACGACGATCACCAGATCTGAGTTGATCCCGTTGGTGATGAACGTCTTGGCGCCGTTGACCACCCATTCGTCGCCGTCGCGCACCGCCGTGGTCGCGATCGACTGCAGATCCGAGCCGGTGCCGGGCTCGGTCATCGCGATCGCCGTGATCAACTCGCCCGAGGCGATGCCCGGAAGCCAACGTTCGGCCTGCTCATCGGTGCAGTACTCGATGAAATACGGCGTGGTGATGTCGTTGTGGAGCATCATTCCGAGGCCACCACCGCCGAGCCCGAGGTTGGCGCACTCCTCGTTGAGCACGGCGTTGAACCGGAAGTCCTTCGAGCCGCCACCCCCGTATTGCTCGGGCACCGCCATCCCGATGAAGCCGTGCTTGCCGGCCTCCACGTACACGGAGCGCTCCATGATGCCGTCGCGTTCCCACGCTTCGACGTTCGGCGCCATCTCGGCCTGGGCGAACGCCCGGAAGCTCTCTCGGAACAGTTCGTGTTCCTCGTCGTAGATCGTCATCCGCCCATCATCGCCCGCGCCGTACGGTCCCGTCGAAGCGCGCACAGCGTGGTGTTCCTCTGGCTCCTCCCAAGGTCGACTCAAGAGTTGATCCACCTCGTTGACGCCACCGAGCGCACTCCCCATACTCGCTCTCAGTGCCTAAGCAATCACTCCCCGCATCGGCTGCGGGGAGCGGCTCGCCGCACACTTCTCTCAACGAATCGCCTTCCACCATGACCGCTGCATCCCTCCGCCCCACGCCGATCGCTGCCTTCGCGACCGTGATCGCGCTCGTCGCCTCGGCGTGCGCAGGCAGTGCAGACTCGGACCGGTCGAGTGCGACCACCGCAGACGTCGAGTTGGCTGCCCTCCAGGGCGCTCCCACCCTGGGGCCGAACACGCACGTCCTCCAGTACGACGACGGCTTCAACCACTACGTGGTCACCACCACGGGCAGTCCTTCGGGGCCCGCAGATGCGACCCTCGAACTCAGCGGCGTCGACCGGCTGTTCACCGCCGACGGGGTCGTGTCGGTCGAGGTCCCGGCGGAGTCACTGCGGATCGTCGCCCCAGCCTCACAACTCGAAGCGGATGCGCTCGCCCGACACGCGGACGCGACGATCGCCTTCCTCGTGAAGGACACCGAGGGCATCGTCGACGGATCGCCCGCGCTCTATGTGTACACCGAGAACGGTCTCCACGCCTTCGATGCCGCACCTGTCGCGGTCGACCGTGCTGTGGACGACGCCGACAGCTCGAGCGGCGTCGTGTCGTCGGAGCTCGATCGGCGAGTGGTCGAGCGCATCGAGGACCTCGAGGGCACCGTCGACGTGACCATCGTGTCTCCGGGCCTGATCTCGGTGGTGACCGAAGACTCCGGCGACGACCTGGCCGACGTGTCAGGCGTCAGCGAGGTGCACGACGACGTCACGTTCGGATTCTCCGACGACCCGATGCAACGTCTCCAGTGGGCGCTCGACAACACCGGCGCCGCGGCGCAGGCAAACGGTCGCGCCGGCACACCGGGCGCCGCCATCGACGCCCCCAACGCATGGAACGCGTCGCGCGGCGCCGGCGTCGTCGTGGCCGTGATCGACTCGGGGGTCCAGCTCGATCACCCTGACCTCGCGGGCCGGTTCCACACCAACGCCGACGAGCTCTGCGGCAACGGGATCGACGATGACGCAAACGGTTTCATCGACGACTGCGCCGGTTGGGACTTCGGGGCCGGCGACGCCAACCCCTCCCCCGACGGCTCGAGCAGCGATGCCGGTCACGGCACACACGGCGCCGGGCTGATCGCAGCCGGCGACAACGGAATCGGCGTGGTCGGTGTCGCCCCCGATGCACTGATCATGCCGATCAAGATTGCCCGCCCCGACGGTCTCATCAGCACCGCTGCACTCACCGGTGCCATCGACTACGCGACCGCCAACGGTGCCGACGTGATCAACCTGTCGCTCGGCACGAACCCCGGCGTCCCCCGCGGCGCGGTGACCGCCATCGAGTCGTCGGTGGCCCGCGCCGTCCAGTCGGGCGTGGTCGTCGTGGCCGCCGCCGGGAACAACGGCGTCGACATCACCAACCAGCCGGTCTGGCCCTCTTCGCTCTCGGAGTTCTACTCAGGCGTCATCAACGTCGGTTCGAGCAACAACAACGACGGCCGATCGTTCTTCTCCAACTTTGGCGGGCCCGTGTCGATCTGGGCCCCAGGCGAGGGCATGCTCTCGACCGCGCTGAACAGCCGCCACGAGTGGCGCTCCGGGACCTCGATGGCGACACCGGTCGTCGCCGGCGCCGCCGCTCTCGTGCTCGCCACCGAGACAGTGAGCCCCGGTGACGTGCGCAGCCACCTCCAGAACACCGGCGCCCAGGCCGTCGCCGGCACACGACTCGATGCCGCAGCTGCGGTCGGCGCAAGCACCGCGACAGCGGTCTCGGTTGCCCTGCGCGGCGCCGACGCACTCCGGCCCGACACGGCAGCAAACCTCTCCATCGACGTGTCGGCACGCAACGCCGACGACGCCAGCCACATTCGCTTGAGCGTCGCCACCGTCGACCAGGGAGCCGTTGCCGCCGTCGGCGACCTCACGGCCCGGATCAGTGGCCCGGTCGGCAGCATCGACGCGGTCACCGATGCGTCTGGTTCGTTCCCGATGCTCCCGCTGGCCGGGGGCCTCGAAGCCGGTGTCACGATCGTGTCCCAGCTCGCCATGCCCGCTGGGCAGTATGCGGTCGTCACCGAACTGCTCAGCGCCGACGGCCAAGCGGTCGGCGAGCCGCAGGTGGTGTACCTGACCGTCGCCGACGAGTCGACCGCTCCGATCACGAACAACCCTCCGAGCTCAACCCCTCCGGCCACCGCTCCCCCGGCGAACCAAACGCCGGCTGCTCCGCCTGCGACCTCGCCGACCCCCGCGCCGCCAACCGCGAACAACCCGGTCGCACCGACGACCGTCGTGCCGTCGCCGGTCGGGCCGACCGTCCCGACCACGACGCCGCCGCCCGCCAACGGTCCGGCACCGATCGGCCCCGAGGTACCCCAGACGCCCATCACGACGCCGACACCATCACCAAGCACGCCGGGCACCTCGGCACCGGCCACCTCGACCCCGACCACCCCGACCCCGACGCCCGCGCCGGCACCGACGACCCCGACAACACCGAGTCCGGCGCTGACGCCGCCTGGCGCCCCGACGCCGCCGAACACCACGCCGGCGCCCGCACCCGATGCGGACGGCGACTACCGCCTCACGTCGATGAGCCCTCGAGCAGGGTCGACGCTCGGCGGCGACTTCGTGGTCATCGACGGCGAGTTCCCGACCAACGTGCCCGTCTACGTCTGGTTCGACGAACTCGCCGTCGTGGCCGCCCACATCAACACCGGCACGCAGCTGACGGTGCGTACCCCGGCGGTGTCCACCGAGACCATCACCGACGTGACCATCCGGTTCACGACATCGGCGAGGCACGAACTGACGCTCCGGGATGCCTTCACCTTCGTCGCTCCGAGCCGTGGCAACACACCGGCACCCACGACACCGCCGACGAACTCGACACCCCCAGCACCGGCGACGCCGCCATCGAACTCGACACCGCCGACGAACGGTGCGGTGCCAGGCACCGTGACACCGAACCCGGTTTCTCCCAGCCCGACGACACCGAGCCCGGTGCCGACGACCCCTCCCGGCACGTCCCCTGCACCGCCGGCACCCACTCCGAACCCAACGCCACCGAGCACGGCGGCGCCGCAGCCGGCCCCGGCTCCGTCGGCGCCGATCAATTGGGTCCGCGACCGCGGATCGCTCACGCTTCGTCCGCCAGCACCGGGGACCGCCCTCGCCTCGTTGTCCGCTGCGGCATGGCAGCCGGGGTGTTCGTCGGCCAGTTGCAGCGCCACCAGCTTCTGATCCGACGGCCGAGCGCCGGCACCGCGCCGGGTCGCTCAGGCCGACCGGTGCCGGGCCGCGGCACCAATAGCCTCACCGACGTGATCATCTTCGGCGTCGTGAACGCCAGCCCCGACTCGCTCTCTCTCGACTCGATCGCAACCACACCCGAAGACGCGGTGACACGAGCACGACAACTGCTGGCTGATGGTGCGGACGCGATCGATCTCGGCGGGCAGGGCTCCACCGACTTCGCGGACGTGGTCGACTGGACCGAGGAGTGGGCGCGCGTCGAGCACCTCATCCCCGCGCTCGCAGCGCTCGGCGTCGACGTCTCGATCGACTCGTGGCGACCCGAGGTCGTGCGTCGTTCGCTGCAGGCCGGCGCGACGGTGATCAACGCGGCCGATGGGATGCAGACCGACGAGATGTGGCGGGTCGCCGCCGACTTCGATGTCCCGATCGTGGTCCCGTTCTTGTCGGGTCCGAACCCGCGCGAGATGGACTTCGTCACGTCCGACCCCGTCCAGGTGATGCTCGACTTCTTCGAAGCCCGCCTCACCGATGCCGACCGCTTCGGGCTTCGAAGTCGGTGCATCGTCGACCCCGGAACCGGGTTCGCTCCGTCGAACTGGCCCTGGCAGCAGCGGTACGAGTATCAGAAGATCGTGTACTCGAACCTGGATCGGCTCCGCGTCTTCGGACTCCCGATCTACATCGCGCTGCCGTGGAAAGAGACCGCCCAACACGACGAGCTGCTCGACATCGTGGTCGACCAACGGCCGGAGTACGGCCGCGCGCACTACCCCGCGAAGATCCGCCGCGTGCAAGCCGCTCGCGGCGTCTGATCAGGCGTAGCCGGGGTCGGGCGGAGGAATCGCAGGACCGCCGTCGGGCACCAACGCCACGCGTTCTCCCGCGGGCACCAGCGAGTCCGCGGTCGCCTCGAACCATCGACCGGTCAGGTTGTCGAGGCGCTCCCAACCACTGTCACCGAACGCCGCCCGCTCGAGGGCATGCACCACGCCCCCGTGCGAGACCACGAGGATCTCCGCCGCCGGGTGATCGACGGCGAGCGACCCCAGCACCGCACGGACGCGTCCGAGGACGTGTTCGTCGTCTTCGTAGCCCGGCGGTCGATCACCGCGTTCGAGGTATCCGGGGTACTGCTCCTCGATCTCCACCCGTGTGAGACCTTCCCAGGCGCCGGCCGCTCGCTCTGACAGGCCATCGAAGGCCGGGCCGAGTTCGATCCCCAGACCCTGCGCGATCAGCTCCCCGGTTCGACGAGCACGCTCGAGGCTGGAGGTGACGACATGGGTGAAGGTTCCGTGGTCGCCCGCGACGGTCGCCGCTCGACGGGCCTGGTTCTCGCCGCGCTCGGAGAGCGGCGGGTCGGCCTGGCCCTGCCAGCGGCGGACCGCATTCCATGTCGACTCGCCGTGACGGACGATGAGCAGGCGGGTCGGCACTGCGGTCATGATGCGACGTCCCGGCGAGTCCGAAGTGAGGCGACCGGCGGGCGATCGGCCAGATTGAGCGGCACGCTCGATCCGTCGGCTCGCTGGAGCTCCGCATCGCCCACGGCGGCACCCGGAACACCTGCTCGATCGAGGACGGTGCCCATCACCTCGGCGGCCTGCACCGACAGCGATTGCAGCGTGCGGTGACGATGCAGTCGGCTTCCCAGGTCGACCTGACCGATGGCCGACGCACCGAGACGCCGCTCGATATCGATCAAAAGGCCCATCTCGACGCCCCAACCCTGCACGAAGTCGAGTTGCTCCAACACGGACCGGCGGCCTGCGTACTCCCCCGAGAGTGGCTGGGCGAGCCCCGTCAGTTGAGGAAAGAAGCGAGACATGAGGGGGCGGGCGACGAGCTCGGTGGTTCGCCCGCCACCACCGAACCGCGTGGGCCGGTGGTACAGCGCCTTCACCAGCGCCACGGAGTCATCGTCGAGCAATGGCGCCACGAGGCGCAGTACCCAATCCGGTTCGAAGCTGGTGACGTCGCCGTCGAGCCAGACGACGATGTCGCCACGGCTCACCAGCAGCGACGCCCAGAGCGCGTTTCCCTTGCCGTGACCGTCGCCGTGCTCCGCGTGCACGTCGCCGATCCCGACGACTCTCGCGCCCGCGTGCGCAGCGACGACTGCTGTGTCATCGGTGCTGCGGTCGTCGAGCACGATGAGCTCATCAACGACGGCGTCGCGCACCATCAGCTCCGCACGAATCAGGCTGACGAGCGAGCCGACCGTCGCGGCCTCGTCGCGGCACGGAATGCACACCGACACCGTTCGCCCGCGTTTCGCGGCAACCACCCCCGCCGCGTCAGTGGAGGTGAGCCGTTCCGCGTCGTCGAATCGACGCACGGCGTCTGCGGGTCGGGCGCCCATCAGCTTGCCGACAGCGGCCCGACCGAGCGGACACCACCGTCGGGAAGTCGCTGTTCCCAGC
The DNA here is from genome assembly GCA_045107155.1 of Ilumatobacter sp. GTDB lineage: Bacteria > Actinomycetota > Acidimicrobiia > Acidimicrobiales > Ilumatobacteraceae > Ilumatobacter_A. The sequence goes on from JBGCFW010000203.1 coordinate 9,030, forward strand.
CCTCCGGGCACCGTTCGGGTGCGATATCGGCGAGCGGCGCCAGGACGAACCGGCGCTCGGCGAAACGCGGATGCGGAATGGTGAGGTCATCGCTGCGCATCTCGACGTCATCGAAGAGGATGATGTCAACGTCGAGCGTCCTCGGTCCCCAGTGCACCAATCGCTGGCGCATCGCCTCCGCTTCGATGCGCTGGCAGCGACGAAGCAGAGCGAACGGGTCGAGCGATGTCTCGACCTCCACCACCATGTTCAGGTACGGCCCCTGGTCGTCGGGGCCTCCGACCGGGTCGGTCTCGTACACATCGGACATCGCGGTGACGTTGCCGAGTGCGCCGACGCCGTGACGGAGGAACCCGAGCCGGTCGCCGAGGTTGGAGCCGAGTGCGACATACGCCCGGTGCAACGTGTGCGGTGGCATCTGCGCTTCTGCACGAGTGCGACGGATCCGCACCGCCGTGTCGACGGCATCGACTGCGATCGGCGGGCGGAGCTTGGTGAGCGTCGCCGTCACCGCCTCGACGCGATCGAACGCGAGCACCTCGTCGGCGATGCGTGCGACAAGTCGCTCGAGAAGTACGTCCTTCGACTCCTCGACCGTCGCCACCACCCTGTCGGCGACGAGGCCGTAGTGGACCGTGTCACCCAACTCGTCACTGCGCCCTGCGTCGTGGAGGTCGACCTCGAAGGCGAGGTCGATCTGCAACGGCTGGGGAATCTCGCGCTCATGAGGAAGCGCGCCCACGATCGTGACCGCTCGAATGCCGTTGATCTCGATGACGTCCGTCATCGAGACAGTGTGGCCGATGAGCGCACCGATTCCCCGTGCGAGCGTCGGCGAACCTCGACGGGCTCGGTGACCACGACCACACTTCGCGAGACTGCGTCGATGCGCTCAGGTACCGAAGCACCGCCTCCCGCCCCCAGCGGACGGATCGACCTGTCGGGCATGACCTTCGTGGTCACGGGCGGCAACGGCGGGATCGGGTTGGGCATGGCTGAAGGCATTGCGCAGGCCGGCGGGTCGGTGTCGATCTGGGGTCGCAACGCCGAGAAGAACGGCATCGCCGCCGACGGGCTCGCGGCGCTGATGGCCGATGCCGGATCGGGCGGGCGAGTGACCACCCACGTCTGCGATGTGGCCGACGAGGCCCAGGTGATCGAAACGGTGACCCGAACTCGCAGCGAGCACGACTCGTTCGACGGCCTGTTCGCCAACGCCGGCGTCGGCGGCACCGGAACGCCGTTCTTGGAACTCACGCTCGACGAGTGGCGCTCGGTGATGGACGTCAACCTCGACGGTGTGTTCCTGTGTCTACGTGAGGCGGCGAAAGCCCTCGTCGACCAGCGCACGGGCGGCAGTCTGGTGGCCGTCTCCTCGACCTCGTCGATCCATGGCGCCGCCAACAACGAGGCATACGGCACGGCCAAGACCGCACTCAATGGTCTGGTTCGAGCGCTCGCCGTCGGCCTCGCTCGTCACCGCATCCGCGTCAACTCACTCGTGCCCGGCTGGACGATCACCGACCTCGCGTCCGGCGGCTACGAGAACGATCGGTTTCGGGATGCAACGATTCGCCGTACCCCGGTTCGCCGCTGGGCCGACCCGGCCGAGTTCCGCGCCATCGGCTCGTTCCTCGCCGACCCGACGCAGACGTACCACACCGGCCAGGAGATCTGCGTCGACGGCGGGTACACCGTCTTCTAAAGAGCCCGGTACCAGCGACGCCACTCAGACGATCTTGTTCGCGCCCTCTCCCCAGTATCGGTCGCGCAGCACGCGCTTGTAGAGCTTGCCGGTGGGCAACCGCGGGAGTTCGGCATCGAAGTCGATCGAACGAGGCACCTTCTGGCGCGCCAGGTGCGCCGCACAGAACTCGGTCAACTCCCGGGCCAGCGCTTCATCGCCGTCGACACCTGGCATCGGTTGCACGACCGCTTTCACCTCTTCGCCGAGATCTTCGTTCGGTATCCCGAACACCGCCGCATCGGCCACTTTCGGGTGGGTGATCAGCAGGTTCTCGGTCTCCTGCGGATAGATGTTCACGCCACCCGAGATGATCATGAACGTCTTGCGATCGGTGAGATACAGGAATCCGTCGTCGTCGACGTAGCCGACATCGTTGACCGTGGTCATCGTTCCATCGCTCGAGGTGGCCTCGGCGGTCTTGGCCGGATCGTTGTGATACTGGAAGTCGGTGCCCGACCCGAACCACAGCGTCCCGGGCGTTCCGTTGGGCATCTCGTTCATGTCATCGTCGGCCACGAACACCTCGCCGAGCACGATCTTGCCGACCGTCCCGCGATGGGCCAGCCACTGCTCGCTGTCACACGCCGCGAATCCGAGCCCCTCGGTCGCGCCGTAGTACTCGTGGATGATCGGTCCCCACCACTCGATCATCTGCTCTTTGACCTGCACGGGGCAGGGAGCAGCGGCGTGCACCGCGAACTCGAGCGATGACAGATCGAATCGTTCACGATCCTCGGCCGGGAGCTTCAGCATCCGGCTGAACATCGTGGGAACGAGCTGGCTGTGCGTGACCCGATGTCGCTCGATGAGCTGGAGATACTCGAGCGGGTCGAACCGCTCCATGACCACGGCTGTCCCACCCTGTCGGATCGTGAGGTTGACCGCAGCTTGCGGCGCCGAGTGGTACAGCGGGGCCGGAGACAGGTAGATCATGTCGTCGCGGTACTGCCACAGGTTCGCGAGGAACCCGAACAGCGGCAGCTGCTCGGAGGGCGGTTGCTCGGGAAGCTCGCGGATGATCCCCTTCGGTTGGCCCGTGGTGCCCGACGAGTAGAGCATCGCGACCCCGAGGAGCTCGCGTTCGATCGCTCCGGTCGGCTGGTGTGCGGTCTCGGTGACGTAGTCACGAACCCGAGCGTCGACGCCGTCGGGGACGCCGCCGACGACGAGGACCAGCGACACTCGATCGAGGCTCGGCAGCGCCTCGATCACGACGGGGAGTTTCGCCGCCGACGTGATCACCACCTGCGACTCCGAGTCGTCGACGATGTACGCCATCTCGTCGGGGGTCAGGTACGAGTTGATGCACGTGTAGTACATCCCCGAGCGTTCGCCGGCGGCGCACGCCTCGAAGTAGCGGTCGTTGTTCTCCATGAACACCGAGTAGTGGTCGTGCGGTCCGAGCCCGTGAGCTGCGAGCAGATGCGCGAGCTGATTGCTTCGTGCCTCGAACTCGGCGTAGCTGACCGCGTGCCCGGTCGACGCCATGATGAACGCCGGTCGGTCCGGGTGCTCAACGGCGTGGTGTGCTGCGTACATGAATCGATCCCCCGATCGCTCGATGGCCAAGTCCGGACGCGACGGTACAGCGTCGCCTGGTCGTCGAATCGAGGCGATCGTGCGCACCGAGTCACGGCGCCGCTCCACCCAGAGCGACGTCGAAACGGAATCGGCCGTCGTGGTCTGATCTCGCGCGGGAGGTCAGGACTGAGGCCGGCGACCGATTCCCATGAGCGGAGCCATCACCATGTCCTCGAGACGGGCCTCGAAGCCCTGGCGGACTGCGACGTCGACCAACTCCGCGGCTCGGAGTGCTTCGGCGATCTGTGTTCGAGACAGGCCGTGGCCCTCGGCATCCTCCTCGCGCTCCCAGTCCCACTGCACGAACCATCCACGCGGCACGAGCCGATCGACGAGATCGACAGCAGTCCTCGGGTAGTCATCGACGAACGCGCACACCGACGATGCCACGACGAGGTCGAACCCGCGATGACGCTCGTCGAGCTGCGACGCCGTGGTGACGTTCTCCCAACCTCGCGCTCTCGACTTTCGGTCGAGGAGTTCGAGCATCGCCCGAGACGTGTCGACACCGACGACAGACTCGACGATCGGAGCGAGACGCTCGGTGAGTAACCCTGTTCCGGCCCCGAAGTCGAGCACTCGCGCTCCGGCCAGGTCGACGCCGGTCTCGAGGAGCGAATCGAACGCGGCAGCGGCATATGCGCGCGCATACGGATCGTCGTCCCAGCCGGCCGCCGATTCGGCCCATTCGTCGGATGCCTCGCTCATCGCGGCCTGCTGGTCAGCGCACCCCGAGCAAGTCGACCACGAAGACGAGCGTCTCGTTCGGGGCGATCACGCCTCCGGCTCCTGCGGCGCCGTAGCCCATCTCCGGCGGGATCGTCAGCTGGCGGCGGCCGCCGACCTTCATCCCCTGAACACCTTCGTCCCATCCCGAGATGACCTGGCCCTGACCGAGGCCGAACGAGAACGGCTCCATGCGGTCCCACGAGGCATCGAACTGCTCGCCGGTCGACCACGAGACTCCGACGTAGTGCACGCTGACCTGCTGGCCTGCCGCTGCCTCGTCGCCGTCTCCGACGGTCAGGTCGTCGACGACCAGTTCGGAGGGCGGATTCTCGGCGGGGATCGTGATCTCGGGCTTGCGCATCGGCCCGAAGCTAGCGCCGATCGACCTCGACGACGTGAGCTCGGTGTGTTGCGTCGAACCCGACGTGGAGCTCGCAGCGACCGGGCTCACGCCACCACGAACCGTCGCGTCGGACGTCGAGCTGTCTCCAGTCGACGGCGACGTCGATCTCGGCGGAGTCGCCCGCCTCCGCAGCCGCACGAGCGAACCCGACAAGACGTCTCGCCGGACGTTCGACCGAAGAGTCCGGAACCGCAGCGTGGACGAAGACGACCGTGGATCCCGGTCGAGACCCCGTGTTCTCCACGCGGACTCGAACGGTGTCGTCGTCAACGGCCAGAGCGCCGCCGATCTGCCAGTCGGTGAAGCCGAGACCAGCACCGAACGGGTGGGCGGCGGGGCGTTCCGTGGCATCGAGGTGCCACTGCCCGTGCAGCAGTCCGTACGTCTCCTCGGTGGCATCTTTGTCGAAGTGGACGAGATCCGCTGCGTCCGCGGGAATCACGAACGGCAGTCGTCCGCCGGGTTCGGCATCACCGACGAGGAGATCGGCGAGCGCGTGCCCTCCTTCGACGCCGCAGTACCACGAGACGAGCACCGTCGGGACCGAATCGATCCACGGCATCATCACCGCGGAGCCACACTGCACGGACACCACGGTGCTCGGATTCGACGCTGCGGCCGCAGCGATCAACTCCTCGTCGCGCTCCGACAGGCGCAGCGAGTCACGATCGCCGCCCGGCGCCATCATCCCGTCAGCGCGGTCGAGGTCCCCGCCGTCCGCCTGATCGGACTCGGACGCCGAAGCCGCGGCCGCCGGGGCAGTCACTCCCAGTTCTGGATGGTCCATCGGCGGGAAGAGGTCAGCGGCGCGCGACGC